>NZ_JAAOIR010000005.1:268459-316800 GCF_011440375.1 Halorubellus sp. JP-L1 | reverse complement strand
GCGAGCGACGTTGCTCGCGGTCGTCTCCGTTCTCGGCGGTGGTGTCGCGGAGCGTCGCGAAGCGCCGTAGGTGCGAGCGACGTTGCTCGCGGTCGTCTCCGTTCTCGGCGGTGGTGTCGCGGAGCGTCGCGAAGCGCCGTAGGTGCGAGCGACGTTGCTCGCGGTCGTCTCCGTTCTCGGCGGTGGTGTCGCGGAGCGTCGCGAAGCGCCGTAGGCGCGAGCGACGTTGCTCGCGGTCGGTCGGTAGTGCTGTGGTGGGTCGGTGGCGAGTGCGTAGCCGAGCGTTTTTCTCTCCGGTCGACGGACGTGAGGTATGGAGGTCGTAGTCTTCGGCGCGGGGAGTCTGGGGTCGCTCGTCGGGGGGGTGCTGGCGCGCGAGCACGACGTGACGCTCGTCGGCCGCGACCCGCACGTCGCCGCGGTCCGCGAGTCCGGCCTGCGCGTCGAGGGCGCGTTCGAGGTGTCGACGACGCCGGGGGCGACGACGGATGGCACTGGGCTCTCGGGGGACGTGGCGCTCGTGACGGTGAAGGCGTTCGATACCGGGGAGGCGGCGGCGGCGCTCGCGACCGGCGAGTTCGACGCGGTGTGCTCGCTCCAGAACGGCATGGGGAACGAGGACGAACTCGCTGCAAGACTCGACTGCGAGGTGCTCGCGGGGACGGCGACCTGTGGCGCGATCCTGCGGTCGCCGGGCGTGGTCGAGTGCACGGGCCGCGGCGAGGTCGTGGTCGGGGCGGCCGACGGCGGCAAGTCCGCGCACGCCGACGCGCTCGCGGCCGCACTCGCCGGTGTCGGGTTCGACGCCGACGCCGTCGCAGACGTGCCCCGGCGGCTCTGGGCGAAGCTCGCGGTGAACGCGGGCATCAACGCCGTGACGGCGCTCGCGCGCGCCGACAACGGCGCAGTGCTGTCGGGGGACGCGAACGACCTGGCGCGGGCCGCGGCGCGCGAGACCGCTCGCGTCGCCAGGGCGCGCGACGTTCGCCTGTCGAACCGCGAGGCCGTCGAGCGCGTCGAGGCGGTGGCGGCGGGGACGGCGACGAACGCGTCGTCGATGCGGCAGGACGTCGAGGCGGGCCGTCGGACGGAGGTGGACGCCATCAACGGCTACGTCGTCGACGCGGCCGCCGACGCGCGCCGGGAACTCGACCTCGAGGTCCCCGTGAACCGGACGCTCGCAGCGCTGTTGCGGGCGTGGGAGCGCGAGCACGACGTTCGAAGCGACTGATCGAGGTCGAAGCGACTGATCGAGGTCGAGGCGGGTTCCGCGCGGTCAGGTCCGGTAGGTCACCCAGACCGCCGCGATCCCGCCGAGCACGATCGCGAACACGTAGCTCTCGAGCCGGTAGAGCGTGGCGACGGCGGCGGCGGTGCCGTTCGTCGTCGCGGTGAGGCTGACGAGGAGACCGACGAGCGCTCCCTCGACGGCTGCGAGCCCGCCAGGGGTCGGGACGAGGCCCGCGATCGTGCTCGCGGGCACGATGAACAGCACCATGAGGAGGCCGACCGGTGCGTCGACGGCCTGCACGGCGAACCACATCGGGAGTGCGAACAGGAACCAGCCGACGTAGGAGAACGCGAGCGCGACGAGTAACTGGCGTGGTTCGGCCGCGATGCGCTCGACGCTCTCGTAGAACCGCTGGATGCGGTTACGCGCGCCGTCGACGGTGACGCGAGCGGTGACGTTCGAGAGCGGCCGCACGATCGCCAGGACGATGGATTCGACGCCCGCCCGCCAGTGCCAGCCCGCCCACACGGCCGCCGGGACGCCGACCGCCATCGCGCCGAGTGCGACCGCGAGCCCGTTCGCGGTCCCGCTCCCGCCGAACCCCGAGGAGAGCACGAGGTACGCGGTCCCGACCGCGGCGAAGTTGAAGAACGGCAGGAGGTTCAGGAGGTCGGCGGTGACGACGCTCGCGAGGCTCTGCTCGTAGTTCGCTTCCGTGTCCCGGGAGAGCACGTACGCGATGAACGGCTCGCCACCGGCCTGCCCGAGCGGCGTGACGTAGTTCGCGAACGTCGCCGCGAAGTACGTCACGACGAGCTTGCGGTACGGCGCGTCGATGTCGCCGACGCGAAGGACGACCTGCCACGCCTTCCCCCACGCCATCAACCCGAGCGCGGTCGACAGACAGCCGAGGGCGACGAACAGCGGGTTCGCCTGCCGGAGTTCGCCGAGCGCTTCGCGCCAACCGACGGCGTTCGCGAGGATGGCGAGTAGCGCGAAGGCGATGAGGAACCCGGCGCCCATCTTCACGAGCGTTTGCCGGCCGAACACGTCGGCGAGCGAGCCCGTCGAGTCCGTCACTGGTGTCGTCCTCCGTAACTGCGACTGGTCGGTGTGCGGTCGCGAGTCACGTTATTCGAGGTACCCGAGGTCCTGCAGGCGGTCCTTCGCATCTTCGTCCATGTCCGCGAGGACGTCGTCGTCCTCGACGACCTTCCACTCGCCGCCGCGGCGGTCCTCGAACGCGGCGAGCGCCGCCTCGACGGCGTCCATCGCGGCCTCGTCCTCGGCGGTCGCCTCGCCGCGCGCGCCGCCAGCGAGGTCCCGTGTCTCGCCGGGGTCGTCGTCGAGCCGGTAGAACTCGTCGTCGATGCGTTCGTTCCGGACGTACTTCGCGTCCGTGCGGCGACTGGCGCGCATCCGCGAGTAGAACCGCGAGTCCTCCTCGAGCGCGATCCCGGCCGCGCTCGCCTTCTGCTCGAGTTGCTTCAGTTCCACGACCGGCCGGTAGTACTCGACGAACGCGTACTCGCCGCGGTCGCGCTCGCTGCCGTCGAACGCCGGGTCGTCGAACGCGCGGTGTTCGTCACGCAGCAGCGACCGCGCCGGATCGAAGTCGACCGCGGTCGCGTCCGCCGTCAACGAACCGGGGGCGTCCCCGCCCGCGTGGTCGAGGACGGTGTGGTAGAGGTCGAGCATCTCGAACTGCTCGTCGTGGCGTTCCGCGTCGACGTCGGGGTGCTTGACCATGCACGGGACGTTCACGAGCGGGTCGTAGATGCAGAACTCGTGCCCGTAGAGGTCGTGCTCGCCGAACAGTTCGCCGTGGTCCGCGCAGACGACGACCATCGTGTCCTCCCAGACGCCCTCCTCGCGCATCCACGAGAACAATCGGTCGAGCTGGGCGTCCATGTGCCGTATCTCGGCGTCGTACAGCCCCTGGAGGTCGTCGAACTCGTCGGCGTCGATGTCCCTCGCGCCCGAGTTGTACTCCTTGGAGTTCTGGCAGACCGCGGTCGAGTCGACGCCGGGCGCGAACTCGTCGGCGTACTCCTGCGGTGGGTGATAGGGGAGGTGGGCGTCCATCAGGTTCACGAACTGGAACCAGTTCTCGCCGTCGCGCTCGGCGGCCGCGATGAACTGCTTCGACTTGTCGATCACCTCGGGGGTCTTCGAGTCCGCGCCCTCGCCGCTGGCGGTGTACTCGTGGACCATGTTCCCGACGCTGACCAGCCAGTCCGCGACCGCCCGGAGGTGGTCGTTGTCGTTCATCGTCTTCCAGACCTTCGCGAGCGGCCCGGAGAGGAAGTCACCGGGCATCACCTCGAAGAAGTTGTCCTGGTCGTCGAACCCGTCGGTGAGGTGCGTGTACGGCGTGATCCACGCGTTCGACGAGTAGCACGCGGACCGGTGCGTCTCGGAGAGAGATTCCGCGAGCGTGGTGGCGTCCTCCAGGTAGGGGTTCTCCTGGCTGGCGCCGTGCTCGCTCGGGTAGAGGCCCGTGAACATCGACGCGTGCACGGGGAGCGTCCACGGGGCGGGAGAGACGGCTTGCTCGTAGACGGCCGCCTCGTTCGCGAACTCCTCGAGGGCGGGCGTCGTCGGGCGGTCGTAGTCGTAGACCGAGAGGTGGTCCTTGCGGACCGTGTCCAGCACGACGAAGAGGACGTTCCGCCCGGTATCGGTGCGGTCCATACCGGGATTCGAGTGAAGCAACGACTAAGAACTGTTGTTTTCGCGCAGGAAGCGATCGATGCAGCCAGGACCGTCCGGGCAGCGCCGTCGCTCGTCGTGCGCGAGAACCGCGAGGAGAGCGGTGGTCTACGTGGTCCGGCGGCGCCTCAGAACGGCGCCTGCGGGCCTTCGTCGCCGTCGCCGTCGCCGCCGTCGTCGCCCTCGTGACCGGGGAACGACGGACTCATGCCGCTGTCGCCACCGCCACCCATGCCGGTGTCGGCGTGCACGGTCTCGATCTCGGGAATCTCCTTGACCATCCGGGACTTGATCGCCTGGATCGTCATCGGAGAGATACCGCAGCCCGAGCACGCGCCACCGAGCTGGATGGAGACCTCGCCCGTCTCCCGGTCGAGGTCCGTAATGGCCGCGTTCCCGCCGTGCATCTGGATCTGCGGGAAGTTCCGGCGAAGGAAGTTCGTCACGCGCTCCTCGAGGTCGTCGCCGTCCTGGGTCTCCGTACTCATGGATGCGATTAGCCGGTGAACGGGCTTAGGCCTTTGGACTCATGTGTTCGCGTCCCGGCCTGCGGACGACGTCCGCTCGGACGACGGTGCTCGGACGGACTCGGGAATCGGACGCCTCGAACCTGACGGTCTCGCAGATCGAGTCGAGACGACTCAGACGCTGAAGACGCGCCGGAGTTCCGTCTTGATCTCGTCGACGTACGCGTCGAGGACGGCCTCGAACTTCTCGCGGTCGACGATGACGCCCTCCAGGCGGTCGTACGGGTCGTCGGGGAGCGCCATCGTGAACTCGCCGTCGCCCTCGTAGTGCGGTTCGCTCTCGTTGAGGACCTGCTGGTCGATCGCGTGAACGAGTTCGGCGTCGTACCGCTCGTTCACGCGATTGAACGCGTTCTTGTACGCCTGCTGGAGCTTCGGGAAGTACTCGACGTACTTCTCTTCCTCGAACGTCTCCGGGTCCAGGTCGCTCATACCGTGGTCTGGGGTTCGCCCGCCGAAAAGTGCGGCGTTTCGCCGCCGTCGGTCGCCGAAACCGACGTCGCAGGCGGTGAGAGAGGTGAAACACGCGTTTCAGTCTGTCGAGGTGTTAAGCCGTGGTAGCTGCATGGTGGTCGTATGTCCCCGCGCAGCAGACGTTCGGTGCTGGCGCTCGCGACCGCCGCGAGCGCGAGCCTCGCCGGTTGCAACGCACGCGTCGGCGGTCTCCCCACGCTGACCGACGATGACGACGACGGGAAGGTCGACGACTGGCAGTTCTCGCCCGGCGACCTCGGCGGCGGCGACGGCGGGAGTGGCGGGAGTGCCGGCTCGAACGTGACGTATCAATCGGCGTCCGCGGACGGTGCATCGACGGAGTCGGTCGGACTCGCCGCTGGCGGCGCGAAGGACGCGAACACGTTCCGGCGGAACGTCGAGAACGACTACCTCCCCATCCCGTCCTCGGTCTCGTACGAGGGCCTGTTCTACGACTACTACTTCGACACGGGCGGCTCGAAGGACTCCGGCAGCTCCGCCGACTCCGGCGACACCGGCACGTGCAGCGACCTGTTCTGTCCCACGTACCTGTCGGCCGTGACCGCCGATCCGCTCGACGGCGAGACGGAGCGCTACCTCTCCGTCGGCCTGAACTCCGGGCTCGAGACCGACGCCTTCGACCGGAAGCGCCTCAACCTCGTCGTCGTCCTCGACGTCTCCGGGTCGATGAGTTCGTCGTTCGACGAGTACTACTACGACCAGTACGGGAACGAGCAGGAGGTCGAGGACGCCGGGAGCGAGTCGAAGATGCAGGTCGCGAAGGACGCCCTCGCCGCAGTGACGGAGCAACTCCGCCCCGACGACCGACTCGGGGTCGTCCTCTACAACCAGGACGCGACCGTCGCGAAACCCCTGAATCCGGTCTCGGAGACGGACATGGACGCCATTCGCGGGCACATCCGGGAGGACATCCAGCCCGGTGGTGGCACGAGCCTCTCGGCGGGCATGGACGACGCCACCCGCCTCCTCGACGAGTACGCGAACGCGGACCAGACGACGTACGAGAACCGGATGCTGGTCCTGACGGACGCGATGCCGAACGTCGGCGACACGAGCGAGGGCGGCCTCCGCGGCCGCCTCGAGTCCGCCGCCGCGGAGCACGCGCACGCGACGTTCGTCGGCGTCGGCGTCGACTTCAACACCGACGTCGTCGACGAGATAACGAGCGTCCGCGGCGCGAACTACTACTCGGTGCACTCCCCGAGCCAGTTCCGCGAGCGCGTCGTCGAGAACTTCGAGTACGTGGTGACGCCACTCGTCTTCGACCTCTCGCTCGAACTGGACGCCGAGGGCTACGAGATCCGGCAGGTGTACGGCTCCTCGGCCGCCGACGAGGCGACCGGCCGGATGCTGCACGTGAACACGCTGTTCGCGTCGCCGACCGCTGGCGGCGAGACCCGCGGTGGCGTGGTGCTCGCGAAGGTCGCACGCACCGACGACGCGGCCGCGGGCGGAAGCACGCTCACGCTCCGCGCGAGCTGGAAGGACCGGACGGGGACGACGAACGAACGCGAGACCACCGTCGCGTTCCCCGATGGCGGCCCCGAGCAGTTCGCGAACGCCGGCGTCCGGAAGGCCGTCCTGCTCTCTCGGTACGCCGACCTCCTGAAGAACTGGATGGTCGACGAACGCGAACGCGACGGCGACCCGTCCGCGGACGGCATCGAGGTCCCCGACGACCACCTCGGCGAGTGGGAGCAACAGAGCGAGGACCTGACGGTCTCCGCCGCGTACCGCGAACGGTTCGCGACGTTCGCCGACCACTTCGAGGCTGAGATGGCCGCCGTCGACGACGACGCACTCGAGCAGGAACTCGACGTCCTGGCGACCCTCGCCTCCGCCGACGCAGCGGACCGCCACTGGGCGAGCGACCGAATCACCGCACGCCACCTGCTCGGGGATTGAACGCGACGTCCTCGAACCGCACGGCGACTGTTCCCCCCGGCGTTCTCGACGAAGGACGAGTCCCGGTCACCACGATCGCGGCGTCCTCCCACTATCGGTATCTCGCCGAGACCTCGTCCGTTAGGCCCCGAAGTCGCCTTCGACCGTTATCTGGCTTTCCGTCTTCTCCTCGTCCGACCCGTCCTCGAAGACGGTGACCGAAATTCGGTAGGTTCCCGGAGGCGTGTCGTGGAGCGTCCGGACCGGAACCGCCCCTTCGATACGCTGCTCCGACGACCAGCTCCAGGTCGGTGGATGCGTCTGCCACGTGAACTCTGGAGGCGGCGTGAACGTCGCACCCTCGAATTCGATCTGGAGCTGTCTCTCGTCATCAGAGAGCTCCGACTCGGTCGGGATCTCGGTGAATCGCATACTCCCCACGTCCGTCGCTTCGATGGCGATGGTCGCCACATCTCCCTGCGCTACGGTCGGGCTGGTTACGGAAAGCGAGTCGACCGAGTCATCTGACGCTGAACACCCGGCGAGCGTGATACTCGCACCAAGCGCTGCGAGGTACGAACGTCGGTTCACACCAACTCATCGTCAGTGGTCTGATAAAATTCTGCTGTGGGTGCGATCGGTCGTTGGGAAGCCCATCGACCGATCGATCCAACCGGGGCTTCTCGACGTGGAGATCCTGCACCGCGATTTCGTATCGCGGTATCTAATTTATCGCCGGTCGGTGGACGTTACACGTAGCTCGTTCGGAATGCCCCGGAGACGGACAGCATCGCCCGTCGAGACCGACTTCGCGTCTGGGATTCGACGGGTCATGTCGAACCCACGAGTTGGCCGTCGACCAGCGTCCGACCCCGGACCGAGCCGAACACGCGACCGACGACCACCCGACCGGCCGTCGCGATCGAACTGGGTCGGTCGAATCCCAGAACGACTCTCGCTGTCGAATCGATCGGTCCTGTATCGTCGAACTGGTCGACGCGACGGTCCCCTGGTTCCGCTCCGTCGAGTCGAGGCGCGGCCAACGTCGGCCTCGAACCCGGGGTGAATGGACCGAATGGGTCGTGCGCCCGCACGCGGATCGAAATTATCCACGTACTCGTCTCGCTGGCAGTGGTCTCCACGTCCTCGTCTCGCTGGCAGTGGTCTCCACGTCCTCGTCTAGTTGGCAGTGGTATCCACGTACTCGTCTCGCTGGCAGTGCACTCGAGCGACGGCCGTCGCGGACCGCGACGATCATCGATAGTGGAGTCCGACCCACCTCGCTGGTCTCGGGAGACGGAGCGTCGCGAGCACGCCGAATCGGACAGTTCAGGGGCGGCCCTGGCCCGAGCCGAACGACTGGCGTCCGCGAACGCCAGATCGGCGACTGTTCCGTACGAGCTTCGCGCACGGGAGCAGCGAGCCGACGACGCGAGTAGAGCGTTCGAAGCGGACCGCTCTCCATCGAATCCGCCGCGAACGGACGTGCCTCGGTATCGATTCCGCAGCAAGCCCTATTCTCCCGACGGCAGACGCCGCTCCCAAACTGAGTTGTGCGAATTCCACCGAGAGACGCTCTGAGAGACGCTTTCGCTCCCACGGGGTGCGATTGTTGAAACACCCCAACCAGCCACCGATAAATTAGATACCGCGATATGAAATCCAGGTCGTGTCGTTTGACGTGAGCGTCCTCGGCCCGTCGAGAGACCTCGCGTGCGCCGGGAGGATGCGTCCTCGGGCCGTCGACCGACTCGTCACCGATGCGACCGAGCAAATGGAGACACAGGACATGAGAGTTATTTTTATTCTCGAGTTCGTCGGACCGAAGTGGTATGGGAATCGATGTTGCCGAGACGTTCGAGGATGGATTCGACAGACTCGCCACGCCATCGGGTGGGTTGCTCGTGGTCGTGCTCGCACTGTACGGGTCGTTGCGGTCGCTCGTCTACGAGACCGCGGTCGGGTCGTTCATCGAGTTCGGGATCAACGAGTTCGGCGCCGACGTCGCCCAGGAGATGGGCTATCAGGTGTCGGACGCGGACGTGTCCGTCCGTCGTCTCCAGCAGGAACTGATCGAGCGCCAGGAGTACGCGCTCGCGGAGTTCGTCGAGCAGGCGACGAGCACGGGGCTGGACCTGTCGCTCCCGGTGGTGCTCGTGTTCCTCGCGACGCTCCCGTTCGTCGCGGAGTTCCTGCACGTCGTCGGCGTCCGCGCACTCGCCGACGACCCCGAGTCGCTCCCCGACGGCGACCTCCTCGACGGGATCGGGGGGACGTACGCGAAGTCGCTGGCGTCGAACTTCGTCGCGTGGGTACTCATCGGCATCGGGCTCCTGCTCGCCGTGATCCCGGGCATCCTCTTGGCGCTCGTGTTCCTGTTCGTCCGGCAACGCGTCGTCCTCGCCGGTGACGGCGTCTTCGCGGCGCTGTGCGAGAGCTACGGGACGTTCAAGCGGAACGTGGGCGCGCTCGTCGTCGTCTTCCTGGTACTGCTACTCCTCGGGATGTTCTCGACGGTCGGCCTCGGGATGCTCGGCGTCCCCGGCTGGCTCTATCCCATCCTCGTCGCGGCCATCGTCGCGTTCGAACTCGCCGTGATCACGAGCGCGTACCTCCAGACCGAGGCCGCGACGGCCGCCTGAGTCGCCAGCGCTCCCGAGCACGACGCACCTGAAGGGTGAACAGCGTTCGCGCTCGGAGCGAGCGTCGGCGTCACCGTCGCAGTCGACGGCCGAGTTCGCGCGCGGGCTCCTGGAGTCGCACGTGCCCGAACGCGGCGACGACGAGGCCGCCGGCGGCGTCGAACACGAGGTCGAGGATGGTGTCCTCGAGACCGTACACGACGAGTACGGGCTCGAAGCCGGCGGCGAGTGCGAGCTGGCGCATGCCCTCTTCGCCGACCTCCCAGACGACGCCGGCGGCGACCGCGAACGCGACGACGTACGCGCCGAGGTACGGCTGCGGAAGGGCGATGCGGTCGTCGTGTTCGTCGAACGCGGTGACGACGAGGTAGGCGACGCCGGCGACGATGCTCGCCGAGAGGACGTGCGTGAGGTGGTCCCACCAGGGGACGTCGTCGTAGAGGGCGACCATCCCGACGGCGTGGAGGAGGACGGCGACGGCGACGTACGCGGCGGTCCACGGCGGGAGCGGGACTTGGAGGTCGCGCTGGAGGACCCCGGGCAGGTAGGAGACGGCGAGCGCGCCGGTGGCGTTCACGACGACGGAGACGTTCCGCGTGAACGCGCCGACGACGAGGACGGCGACGAGGCCCACGCGCGCCGCTCGCGTGACGAACACGGCGTCGGCGCGCATGCGGCGGTAGCGAGACACGACCGGCGGTACGTGACGGAGTGACAAAAAGGTGCAAATACTCGCGAGCCCTACGACGGGTACATGATGGGGACGACGCACGCACTGACGGGGGCTTTCCTCGGGGCGACGGTGGCGGTCGTGGCGCCCGAGTTCGCGGTGGTCGGGGTGGTGGCCGCCGTGGCGGGGAGCGTCGTGCCGGACCTCGACATCTACCGCGGGCACCGGCAGACGCTGCACTACCCGGTGTACGGGTGGCTCGTGGCGGCGCCGGCGGTCGCGCTCGGGGTCGCGGTACCGCGAGCGTGGACGGTGGCACTCGCGACGTTCCTCGCCGCCGCAGCCCTGCACGCGGCGATGGACGTCTACGGCGGCGGCCTCGAACTCCGGCCGTGGGAGGCCGGCAGCGAGCAGGCGGTGTACAGTCACTACCACGGGCACTGGCTCGCGCCGCGGCGCGCGATCCCTTACGACGGTTCGCCCCACGACCTCGCGCTCGCGGGGGCGCTCGCCGTCCTCCCCACGGCGACGCTCCCCGACCCCGTTCCCGGCCTTGCCGTCGCCGCACTCGGCGTCTCGGCGGGGTACGTCGTGCTCCGGAAGCGCCTCGCGACCCTCTGGTCGTCGCTCGCTCGCGCCCTCCCCGAGCCGGTCGCGCCGTACGTCCCCGAGCGCTTCTACGACTGAGGGCCGGGATTCGGCAGCGACGCACCGCGCGGCCGATTCACCCGCGGTTCTCCTCGAACCACTCCTCGGCGAAGTCCACCATCGGTCGCTGCTCCAGAAGTGTGGCGTCCGCGACGCCGACTGCGCTGGTCGCGACTGCGTCGGGGTGTTCGCGCTCGAACGCCGAACCGCACTCGGAGAAGTCCGCGTCGGTGAAGTCGACGTCCTCCCATTCGACCCACTCGCGGTCGCCGTCGACGAGCACGGCGCTCTGGCACGTGCTCGTTCCCAGGTCGAGGTCGGCGCGGTACTCGGCGAGGTGCAGGGACGTGTTCGTCGCGTGCGTGGTGCCGAGGAAGAGCACGTCGCCGTCGCGGTCGTAGACGTCCGCGAGCGGCGAGTCCTCGCCCAGGGAGTGGTCGAGTCCGTGGTCGGCGACGACGGCGTCGGCGTTCGCGCCCCACGCGGCGAAGGAGTGCTGGGGGTGCGCGCTCCGCTCGACGTCGGGATACGACCGGAAGCACTCCGCGATCGCGCCCATCCCCTGCGTGGGCGTCACGGCCGGACGGTACGGTGGCATCCGCTTGCGGATGGTGTCGTGCCACGACTCGGGTACGGGTGGGGCGCTCATGTCGCTCGGGTCGCGATTCCCGGGCGAGTGCGTCGGCATGACGAGCGTGCCGTCCTCGCCGACGACGCGTTGGAGTGCGTCGACGACCGCCGGTGCGCCGCCGCAGACCCACCCCAGCGAGGAGAGCGACCCGTGGACGAGCGTCGTCCCGCCGGGTTCGACGCCGAGTTCGCGGAGGTCCGCGGCGAGCGAGTGGACGGTGACCGGCTCCGACGACCGCTCCTCGGGGAGCGTCTCTGGCATAGCCACTCCGTCGTCCAGTTCCAGCATAAGTCTCGTGGAGGCGTGCGTCGTCGTCCCACCCCCGGTAGCCAGCACTCAGTCGAGCTGCTCGCCGACGATTCCGACAGGAAAATCAGTCGAGCTGTTCGCCGACGATCGCGTCGGCTTCGGCGACGAACGCGTCGCGTTCGCCCCTGGGGATGGTCGCGCCCGCGGCGACGTCGTGCCCGCCGCCGTCGCCGCCGACGGCGCGCGACGCCTCCCGCATGACGACGGAGAGGTCGAGGCCATCGCGGACGAGGTGGTGGGTGCCTCGCGAGGACACCTTCACGTGCTCGTCGTCCTCGTTCGCGAACGCGAGGATGGGGCGGTCGCGCGCGACGCCGTCGGCGCCCATCGCCATGCCGGCGACGATGCCGACGATCGTCTCGCGGATGCGGTCGTCCGCGTCGAACCACTGCACGTGCTCCTCGAACGTGACGCCCTCGTTCTCCACGAAGCTCACGCCCTCGCTGAGGTTCCGCCGGTGGTTCCGGAGGAGTTCGCGAGCGCGCTCGAGCGCGCCGGTGCGGTCGCCGAGGCAGACCGCGAGCCCGACGTCCGCGCGCTCGTAGCGAGCGGTCGCGTTCAGGAGCGTCGAGAACTCGCTCGCGTCCCGCAGTTCGGTTCCCTCCGGCTCTCGCGGGAGCGTGTACGACGTCGCGACGAGTTCCTCGATCCGTCGAGCGGGAACGCCGCGCTTGATCGCGTGCTGGACGAGCGCGCTCGCGACCGTCTGGCGTTCGCTCATCGAGAGGTCCACCCACGTCCGCCAGTCGCCGTCGCCGTAACAGTCGACGTCGACGCCGTCGAGGAACGACCGGACGCCGTCGGGGTCGTTCGTGATACCGGGGACATCGACGTCGCTCGCGTACTCCAGGAGCTTCGGGAGCGGTCGCGTCTGCTTGCCGTACACCGCGAGGTCCTTCGCGGTGTCGAGCGCCCCGACCGCCACGCCGTCCTCGACCACGCTCGCGTTCGCGCCGACGAGTTCACCCCCGGACTCCTGCATGTCCCCGACCGCACCGACGACCGTCAGCGCCGCCAGGTCGCGGTTGTCCACGCCGTCTCCCTCGAGCGCTCTCGCGAGCACGTACGCCGCGCCCGCGCCGGAGAGCTCGGACGCCCCGTCGATCCCCTCCAGGAGCGGGTTCAGGTGGAACTCGGTGTCGGCGTCCGCGGGCTGGTGGTGGTCCGCGATCACCGGGACGAACGCTCCGTCGGCCTCGTACTCTGCAATGACGTCGAGTTGGCCGCTCCCGAAGTCCGTGAACAGCACGACCTCGAACTCGCGTGCGGCGATGCTCGCGATCTCGGTCTCGTCGAGTTGCTTCTTGAACACGACGTCGTGGGCGACGTCCGCGCGTTCGAGCGCGGTCGAGGCGACCGCGGCGCTCGTGAGGCCGTCGGCGTCGATGTGCGACGCGAGGAGGACGCCGTCGGCGTCGCGGAGGCGGTCGGCGCACGCCTCGGCGCGCTCGCGGAGTTCGGGAACGGGACCTGCCATCACCGGTCGTAGACGCCCCTTCGGGGTTAAACGCTCGGGTCAGTCCTCGAGGTCGGCGTGGATGGTATCCGGGCCGTCCGCGCCGTCGTTACCGTCCACGTCGTCGCGACGGCCCGCGTCGTCGCGGTCCCGCCAGGCGACCCAGGCGCCGTGTTGCTCGAACGTGCCGAGCGTGACTGGTTCGTCGTCGCTCCGGTCGACGCGGACGAGGCGGAGCTGGATGCCGTTGTCGCGGTCGGGATCGGGACGTTCGCCGGCGAGGTGGAACGTGGGGGCGTCGCGGGCGGCGGCGAGCTCGCGGACGGCCCCCTGGAACCGTTCGCGGGCGTCGTCGTCGAACTGGTAGCAGACGAGACTGTGGGAGACGACGAGCGGGCGATCTGCGGGGAGGCGGTCGGCGGCCGCGGCGAGGTCGGTGACGGCGTCGCCCTCGAGGACGTCGGGCGGGTGCTCGCGCGCCACGTCGAGCGCGCCGTCGAGGACGCGCCGCCGATCGTGGTGCTCTGGCCAGACGAGCGCGCGCAGCCAGCGCGCGTCGCCGCCGTCGGTCGGATCGAGCGGGTTGACGTCGACGCCGACGCGGCCGGCGACGGCGATCGGTTCGGCGGACAGCGGCGGGATGCCGTCGCCGCGCAGGGCAGCGTCGATGGTCACGGGCGAGTCGCCAGCGCCGGCACGTCTGACGTCCCCGTCCACGGTCCGGTACGCGTACCGGTACCGATCCCAGTTCAGGTTCAGGCCGGCGCTGGACCCGACTTCGAGGACGGCGAGCGGGTCGTCGACGCGCGCCGCTATCGCCGCGTACCCGGGGTAGAGTGCGCTACAGCGCCGAACCGCGTTCGTCTGCACGCGCCGCGAGCCGACGCGCTCGCGGACCGCGGCCTCGTGCTCGCGGACGAACGCTCGGAGCGCGTCCGCGAGGTCGCCGTCCGGCGGGCGTGCGTCGTCGACCACGGAGGGATAGTACGCGGCGAGCGCGCCGTCGACCGACCCGGGGTCGGCGGTCGCGTCGCTCGCGAACAGTTCGGTCTGGACGGCGGCGAGGAACAACTGTGGCGCGGGCTGGCCGGGCGTGTGGTCGGCGGCGACGGAGAACAGGAACTCGTCCGCGGCGACGATGCGGCAGAGGCGCTCGTAGAGCGGCGACGAGTTCTGGCACCAGGACGCGAGGTCGTCGAACTCGGCCGCGACGGCGTCGAGGTCGTCGGTCACGACGGACCGGTTCGCAGGATCGCTACCTGAAACTTCGCCTTCGCGAGAGCAGCCGTCGACTCGGTCCGTGGCGGCCCCAGGGAAATTTCGTATCGTCGTCACCGATTGATAGCGACAGACTAGCGTCTGACGCTCCGGTCAGATCTGTCGCCAAAATCGGTGGACGAGAGCCGATTCTCGAGGAACGAGAGGAGATGCTGTTGGTCGGCCGTTTCGGGGCCGACCGCACCAAGGATCGGGTTCGACGCGACGGCCGCTGCGCGTACTCGTGCCGTTCGGGTCGCACGGTCCCGGACCCCCATCGAGTGGTCGTTCGTTGCCGACTCGGTGAGGGCATCGAGTGACCGACGTCGTCCGCCGTCGTCGAAGCGGCCACCACCTCGAACCAGTCCCGTCACGTACTCCCACTCGACGTGAGATCGCGCCGTACGCGCACGAGGCTACACCGTCTCAGTTCGGGTATCGCCCGTCGCCGCGTGACCACGACGAACGACGCGATCCCCCGCAGTCGTCCCAGCGCCGTACCCGTCCCGGATCTGGCCGAAGAGTGGCGCACCGCGATCGTTCGGCTTGAGGCCTCGTTCGCGCCTGCCACGGCGCTTCGACCGTGACGGCGAAGCCTCGAACGCGCCGTCGACCTGGTCCTCGGCGTCCACATCCGGAGCCGCTACGCGTCTGAGTTCGCAATGTGTCTGAGTTCGCAATGTGTCTGAGGTGGCTACCGGATCAGGCCCGCAGCGGCCTCGTTTCGGCCGCTCGCGGACAGTTCGGCCGCCTCCGCGCCGGTTTGGTCGGCATCCCCCGAGCAGAGGCCATAAATCCCATAGTGCGATATAGAATCTCCGCGTCGGCACGCTCGTCACGGTCGTCGACGGCTCACTGACGGTTCCGAGCGCTGCCGATGCAGAGAAGAAGGGACGAAGAGCAGGAGGCGGCGACGGTGGACTGACGCGGCGAACGGTCGTCCCCGCGTCGTGGAGCGACCGTCACTCGTGGTACGTGGGGGCGGCGGCTTCGACGGTCTCGGTCGCGAGCGCGTCGAAGTCGGCGACGTCGGGGACGGCGTCGACCGCGATACCGTGGGACTCCGCGGTCTCGCGAGTCGGTGGGCCGATGACGCCGACGACGGCGTCGTTCAGGCCCGCGATTGCGTCTTCGCGGACGCCGCGTTCGGCGGCGGCGTCGAGGAAGTGTTCGACGGTCAGCGTGGACGTGAAGCAGGCCGCGTCGAGGTCGCCGGTCGCGGCGAGCGCGGCTGACTCGCCGCTCCCGTCGGGGCGTTCGAGCTCGTAGAGGACCGTCTCGTGGACGAACGCGCCCGCGGCCTCGAGGCCGTCGAGGAGGACCGGCGAGCCGTGGTCGCTACGCGCCACCTCCACGCGCGCGCCGTCGACGCGGTCCTCGAGCGCCGCGACGAGACCGCTGGAGGTGAACTCCGCGGGGACGACGTCGACGGCGTACCCGCGGTCGCGGAGTCGGCCGGCGGTCGTGTCGCCGACGGCGGCGACGACCGCATCGCCGGCATCGAACCCCGCGTCCGCCGCGAGGTCGACGCCGGTCTTGCTCGTGAACACGACGACGTCCGCGTCCGTCCGCGGGGTCGCACCGGTCGCGGTCACTTCGAGCATCGGGTCCGCGACCGGCGTCGCGCCGAGGGACTCGACGAGTTCGGCCGCCGCCGCGAGCCGGCCGTCGTCCGGCCGGAACACCGCGACCGTCGTATCCCGCGTCGTCATTCGCCCTCACCTCCGCGCTCGCCGGCCGCGTCAGCGGCCGACGTGCGGTCGTTCGCGAGGAACTCGCGGAGGCGGTCGTGGCTCGCCGCGACGTCCCCGACGACGGTGATCGCAGGTGGTTCGATGCCGGCGTCGTCGCGCGTCGCCTCGGCGGTCCCGAGCGTGCCGGTCGCGACGCGCATGTCGGGCCACGTCGCGCGTTCGACGAGCGCGAGCGGCGTCCCGGCATCCATGCCGGCGTCGAGCAGCGCCCGCGAGTAGTCGGGGAGGCGACCGACGCCCATGAGGACGACGATGGTGCCGCCCGTCGCGGCGAGCGCTTCCCAGTCGACCGCGGACTCCTCTTTCGTCGGGTCCTCGTGACCCGTGACGAACGACACGCTCGAGGCGTGGTCGCGGTGCGTCACCGGAATGCCGGCGACGCCCGGCCCGCCGATCGCGGAGGTGACGCCGGGGACGACCTCGAACTCGACGTCGTGGTCGGCGAGGTACTCCGCCTCCTCGCCGCCGCGCCCGAACACGAACGGGTCCCCGCCCTTCAGGCGGACGACGTCCTTCCCCTCGCGAGCGAGCTCGACGAGGCGCGCGTTCGTCTCCGACTGGGGCGTCCGCTCGCCGCCCGCGCGCTTCCCGACGTCCTCGCGCTTGCCCTCCGGGATCGACTCGAGGATCTCCGGCCCGGGGAGCTTGTCGTGCAGGACGACGTCCGCCCCGTCGATTCGCTCGCGAGCGCGAACCGTCATGAGGTCGGGGTCGCCGGGCCCGGACCCGACGAGGGAGACCACGCCGACATCGGAAGCAGCGCCGTCGTCGGTCCCGGCACGGTCAGTCGAACCGGCGTCGCCGCCGGTTCCGTCTCGGTCCGCTCCGGCAGGTGCGTCCTCGGCCATCGTCAGTCCTCGCGCGCCTTCGCGACGAGGTCGTCCGCGCCCCGCTCGCGGAGGTCCGCGGCGAACTCGCGGGCCGCCGTCGCGTGGGACTCGACGGGGAGGTCGCGCGTCTCGACGATCGACGTCTCGCCGCGCTCGTCGTACACCGCCGCGGTGACGCTCACGTGCGCGCCCTGGACGACGCCGTACACGCCGATCGGCGCGATGCAGCCGCCGTTCAGTCCCGCGAGCACGCTCCGCTCCGCGGTCGTCTCGACGCGCGTCCGGGCGTGATCGATCGCATCGTGGATCGCCTCGCCGACGTCGTCGTCGCGCGACGTCACCGCGAGCGCGCCCTGGCCCGCCGCGGGGACGAACTCGCGGACGGGCAGACGCTCGGTCCGGACGTGATGGCTCAGTCCGAGGCGCTCCAGTCCCGCCTCGGCGAGCACGATCGCGTCGAACGCGTGCTCGGGCGCACGCTCCATCGCTCGCCGCTCGATCTCGCTCAAATCCTCGAACCACTCCTCGACGCTACGCTCGTACGCGTACTCCTCGGCGTCCACGTCGACGTCCTCCGCGTCGAGCGTCTCGACGCCATCGCCCGCATCCCCGCGCTTCTCGGCTTCGACCGCACTCCGAACCTCGTGCTCTTCCTGGAGCGACGTCGCGAGCAGCTTCTCGACGCGCGTGTCGACGTTCCCGCGCAGCCCGACGACCGCCAGGTCCGGGCGCGTGGAGAGCAACTGGGCCTTCCGGCGGAGCGAACTCGTCCCCACAGTCGCCCCCTCCGGAAGGTCCTCGAGACTCGTCCCGTCGGGCGTCACGAGGACGTCCCCGGGCGGGCCGCGCTCGGGAATACCCGCGACCACGAGGTCGTCGGGCGATTCGGTCGGCATGTCCTTCATCGAGTGCACGGCCGCGTCGACGTCGCCCGACAGCACTTGCTCGTCGAGCGACCGCACGAACGCACCCGTCTTCCCGAGGTTCTGGATGAGTTCGTCCCGGACGCGGTCCCCGGCCGTCGACACCTCCACGAGCTCGACCTCGTACCGGCGGTCCTCCAGGGCCTCCGCCACCGTCGCGGCCTGCCGGCGCGCGAGGTCCGACCCGCGCGTCGCCAGCCGTATCGTCCCACGTGTTCGCATATGTACGCCAGTCGGCGGCCGACGGGGAAAAGTACGTCCGTTTGCCCGCGACCACGGGTCACCCTCCCGACACGACCGCGGGACCGAAAGCGATCGACTCCCGAGAGCGGGAACCCTCGGCCGTCGGGGCCGCGCACAGCTCAGTCAGTCGCGGCGCCGCGCATAGCTCAGTCAGTCGCGGCACCGCGCATAGCCCAGTCAGTCGCGGCACCGCGCATAGCCCAGTCAGTAGCGGCGCCGCTCATAGCTCAGTCAGTCGCGGCGACGACGAGCACCGTCGATGCGACTGCGTACCCGCCGGCGATGCCAGCGAACGACGAGATCGCGAGCGCCGGCGCGTACTCCGCGCCACCCCACGCGAGCGCCACGCCGACGAGCGCGAACACCGGCGGCGGCACGTCGTCCAACGCCGCCGCGGCGTCCGGGATGCGCTCCGCGACGATCGCCCCGATCAGGCCCACGCCAGCGCCGAGCCCGACCACGAGCGGCCGCCACAGCCCCCCGAACAGCGCCATCCCCACCATCACGACCGCCACCACCCCGACCACCACGACTCGACTCGTCCCGAGCGCGCGAACGTTCACGCCCCCACCCAGCAGGCCGACCGACATTCACGTTGCGGTCCACCGCCGCCAGCGAGCGAAGACGCTGCCCACCACTCGACGCTCGCCAGACCGTCACCACTACTAGACGCTCGCCGGACTGCAGGCCGGCGCGCGCTGGCGTCGCAGGGCGAACGGCGGTGAGCCCTGCGGCGCCGATCCCGTGCGAGGGACGACCGCGTCGGCGACCACCGGGAGCCGACGCGGGAGTCGGCTGGGGAGGACGAGGTGCGGTGCGGAACGGTGCGGTATCGGACGACCCGCGACGAACCGAACGCTGGCGAACGTTCAAATACCGGCACGCAGCCAGCGTCGACGTGACCTGACCCGGGCCCGCGAGCGACCGAGACCGGAGCGCCCCGCACCGCCGCGGCCCACCCGACAGCACGCGGGGCCTGCAAGCCCCCGCCCCGAACCCGAGATACTTGAATGCCGCCCGAGAAGAACGCCCTCGATGGCACCCAGCACCCGACGGCGCCTCCTGCAAGCCACCGCTGGCACCACCGCCCTCGCACTCGGCGGCTGCGTCGCGAGCCTCAACGTCCCCCGAGCGAGGAAGACGTACGTCTCGACCACGCCACGCGACCCCGTCATCGACGGCTACGACGCGAGCGCCAACGAGATGCCGTTCGCCACCGCCCTCGTCACCAGCTCGGCGATGGCATCGCGAACGCTCGACATAGACGCACTCCCGGAAGCCCAAGTCGACGACTGGCAGAACGTCGACTACGACCACAACACCGTCTCCGCGTTCGTCTCCACCCACCAGTTCCACGAACCCGAGAGCTACCACGTCGTCGACGTCACCAGCAGTCTCGAAGGCGGCACCGTCGCGTACGAGATCACGATCGATGACTGGCCCGAACCGCTCGTCGAGAACGCCCGCCAGTACTACTACACGCGACTCGCCAAGTGGGACGAACCCGTCGACGGCGACGACGCCAACGCCACCGTCACCATCGACTACGACCGCGTCTGAAACGCGGAGCGCATCGCCGCCGCCGACAGCACCTCAGAGCGCCTCCCGGTACGCGTCCAGCGTCTCCTCGACGTCCTCCTTCGTGTGCGCGTACGACACGAACTGGGACTCGAACTGGTTCGCCGTCAAGAACACGCCCCGGTCCTTCATCTCCTGCCAGAACACGCGCTCCCAGCGCTCCGTATCGCACGCCGCCACGTCCGCGCCGTTCTTCGGGCACAGGTCGTAGCGCGGACACTCCTCGCGTTGCTCGCAGCCCGCCTCGCAGTGCCCCTCGAAGCTCTCGGGCGCATCACGGGTGAACAGCACCTTGAACATCGAATCCGTGCCCGCGACAGTGTACGCCGGCGCCTGGTCCGCGACGATCTCCGTCAAGCCCTCGCGGAGCCGTCGCCCCAGGGCGTTCACGTGCTCGTACACGTCGTTCTCCGCCGCGTACGTCAAGTACGCGTGCCCCGCCGCCATCGTCACCGGATGCCCCGAGAAGGTGCCGGACTGGAAGACGTCGCCGCTCGGCGTGAACTGCTCGATTATCTCGGCTTTCCCACCGATCGCGCCGACCGGGAACCCGCCGCCGACGATCTTCCCGAACGTCGTCACGTCCGGCGTCACCCCGAACTTCCCCTGCGCGCACTGGAGGCCGCCGACGCGAAAGCCCGTGATGACCTCGTCGAAGATCAGGAGCGCACCGTGGTCGTCACAGAGGTCCCGGAGCGTCTCGTGATAGCCGTCGACCGGCATCACGATGCCCTTGTTCCCCAGGATCGGTTCCGTGAGGACCGCCGCGATCTCGTCACCGTGCTCCTGGAACGTCTCGATGATCGCGTCCGCGTCGTTGAACGGCACCGGAATCGTGTGCTCGGCGAACGACTGCGGGATCCCCCGCGTCGACGGCCGCACGTGATCGCCCTCGCCCTCGACGAGCGTCGACTCCTGCGCGCCGTGATAGCCGCCCTGCATCACGACGATCTTGTCCCGGCCCGTGTACCCGCGAGCGAGTCGCACCGCCGACACGGTCGCTTCCGTCCCCGAATTCACGAACCGGATCATCTCCACGCTCGGCACGTGCCGCGCCACGAACTCCGCGTGCTCCACCTCGATCTCCGTCGGCGCACCGTACATCGGGCCCTGACTGGCGTGGCGCTGGATCGCCGCCTGCACCGCCTCCGGCGGCGAGTGCCCGTACAGGAGCGGCCCGTAGCCGTTCACGTAGTCGACGTAGCGGTTCCCGTCCGCGTCCACGACGTGCCCGCCATCGCCCGACTGGACGAAGAACGGGTACGGCATCGTCGCACGCACCGAGGAGTTCACGCCCCCCGGGAGCACGGACAGCGCGCGGTCGTACAGTCGCCGCGACTCGTCGCTGGTCATGCGAGGGGGTTCGGACGCACCCCACAAGTGCGTGTCGAGATACGCGACGGCCGCGAGTGCCGTCGCTCGAGTCCCGACGAGACGCGTGCGCCACGAGCGGTCGGGTCGGCTTACAAGTCCGCCGCCGCGGAATCGACCGACGTCGACATCGCACCACGAATCATGTTGAGCGTTCGCACCACGCAAGCGCTATCACGAGCGCTCGCCTCGATTCGAACGTGACCCGGTACGAGAACGCCCTCGGGTTCCTCGCGCTCGCCGCGCTCTGGGGCGCGTCCTACCCAGCGATCACCGCCGCGAAAGCCGGCGTCGACCCGCTCCTGATGGCCGCGCTCCGGTTCGACGCCATCGGCGTCGTCGTCCTCGCGTACGCACTCGTCCGCGGCCAGCGAATCCGGCCATCGGGAGTCGACGCCCGGAGCATCCTCGTCGGCGGCATCGGCATCGTCGCCGTCCACAACGGCCTCCTGTTCGCCGGCCAGGCGCGCGTCACCGGCGCCGTCGGCGCGGTCGTGCTCGCGACCGTCCCCATCTGGTCGGTCGCATTCGCGGTCGTCCTCCTCGACACCGCCCGCCCGACGCCGTCGCGCGTCGCCGGCGTCTGCCTCGGCCTCGTCGGCGTCGCCGTCCTCGCCGTCCCCGCACCCGGCGCGATCGCCTCGCCCGACGGCCTCGGCGTCGCGCTCCTCGCCGCGTCCGCGGTCGCGTTCGCGCTCGCCACCGTCGTCCTCCGCCGCGAACGCCCGCGCCTCGGCGTCGCCGCACGCCAGGGCTGGATGATGCTCCTCGGCGGCCCGCTCCTCCACGCCGGCAGCCTCCTCGCCGGCGAACCCCAGCGCGTCGTCCTCAGCCAGCAGTTCGTCGTCGCGTTCGCGTTCCTCGTCCTCGCCGCCGGCGTCGTCGGCTACCTCCTCTTCTTCGAACTGCTGGACCGCCTCGGCCCCGTCGAGATCAACCTCGTCGGCTACGTCGCCCCCGTCTTCGCCGCCGTCGTCGGCTGGCTGTTCCTCGACGACGCAATCTCCATCACCACCGTCGCCGGATTCGTCGTCGTCGCCGTCGGCTTCCTCCTCGTCAAACGCGACGCCATCCGGGACGCCCTCGCCGACGACCCACCGCCGGCGACCGGTGACTGAATCGGTCGCATCAGCGACCGGCGTCCGCCAGGACGCCGCCTGCCACTCGTTGGCTCTGTTGAAACCATCCAACCGCGACATCTCGCCCTTTGCGTACTTAGGACAATGCGGATCTCGATTCCAAGAGCTCGTCGCGAGTCTCAGTCGTCCGAATCAGTAGATACAGGGGTGGTACTTTTCGGATTACGGGGTGCCAGTACTTTGTCGGCGAGCAATCGCCAATTGTACGAAATAGACAAAAACAGCCCCCATCGCGGCAAGTGTTCCTCCACCGAGAACTGTAGCAAGTGCGTGGAGTGGTCTAACCAGAAGGCCAGGGCCGGATGGGATGAACAGCGAGTAGTAAACCGGGATGAGGAACGGCGTGAGGATAATCGGAGCGAGGAAGAAAGTGACACCCACGAATCCACCCCACAGAAGCGGAGACTGTACCTGATGGCGGATGGAGTGTCTATACACCAAGAATCCTGCAATTACTCCAATACCCAGCGCTATCGGTGGGACAAGGGCATCCACACCGGGGACGGGGGGATAGGGTGGGGACATGCCCAATTATCTATGTATCCGCATTGTAGTCTTTCTGGAGAACGGCCCCGTGGTAGATCTGCACGCCTATTGAACAGGTGATTTCGATCATCGCCTCTGAATAGAACCTGTTCGTCCCGCTACATCCTCGTCCTCTGGATTCAACACGCAAGTTCTATCTGGGTTCTGGTAGTTTCGACAGGAGTGACTCGATTGGAACGTCCTGAAACGGCGTCTACGCGGACGCCGTACGCTGGTCAGTCGCTAGCTGCCTCTATCGCGTCGGCGAGGTCCGCGACGATGTCCGCGGGGTCCTCGATGCCGACGCTCAGGCGGACGAGGTCGTCGGTGACGCCGGCCTCGTCCTGTTCCTCGTCGGTGAGTTGCTGGTGCGTGGTGCTCGCGGGGTGGATGATGAGCGTCTTCGCGTCGCCGACGTTCGCGAGCAAGCTCGCGAGACTCGTGTTCTCGACGGTGCTGCGTGCGGCGTCGTAGCCGCCTTCGAGGCCGAACGTGATCATGCCGCCGTAGCCGCCGTCGAGGTACTTCGAGGCGTTCTCGTGCGTCGGATGCGATTCGAGGCCGGGGTAGTTCACCCACGCGACGTTGTCGTGGTCCTCGAGGTACTCGGCGACCTTCATCGCGTTCTCGCTGTGGCGCTCCATCCGCAAGGGAAGCGTCTCCAGGCCCTGGAGCGTCTGCCACGCGTCGAAGGGCGACTGTTGGTTCCCGAGGTCACGGAGGCCGCGCGCGATCGCAGCGTACGTGAACGCGGCGTCGCCGAACGTCTCCGCGAAGTTCACGCCGTGGTACGCGGGGTTCTCTCCGCCAATCTCGGGGTACTTGTCGGCGTGTTCGGCCCAGTCGAAGTTCCCGCCGTCGACGACGACGCCGCCGACGGTCGTCCCGGAGCCGTGGATCCACTTCGTCGTCGACTCCCAGACGAGGTCCGCGCCGTGCTCGAGGGGGTTACAGAGGTGCGGGGTCGCGAACGTGTTGTCGACGAACACCGGAACGTCGTGGTCGTGCGCGATGTCCGCGATCCGCTCGATGTCGGGCGTGTCGAGCGCGGGATTCCCGATGGTCTCGAAGTGCACGTACGCGGTGTCCTCGTCGATCGCTTCCTCGTACGCGTCGTAGTCGAGCGCGTCCACGAACCGCGTCGTCACGCCGTTGCGTTCGACGCTGTGCGTGAGGTACGTCGCGGTCCCCCCGTAGAGCGAGTTCGAGGAGACGACGTTGTCGCCGGCGTCCGCGAGCAGGAACGTTACGAGGTTCATCGCCGCCATCCCGGACGAGGTCGCGACCGCGCCGACGCCGCCCTCGAGCGTCGCGAGGCGCTCCTGCAGGGTCTCGAGGGTCGGGTTCATCAGCCGCGAGTAGATGTACCCGGGCTTCTCGAGCGCGAACTGGTCGGCGGCGTCGTCGGCGTCCTCGAACACGTAGCTCGTCGTCTGGTACAGCGGCGGCGCGCGCGCGCCCGTCGCGGGGTCGGGTTCCTGACCGGCGTGCAGCGAATGCGTCGAGAACCCGCGCTCGCGGTCGTCGGTTGAGTCGTCGCTCATGTCGCCCCCGAGGGTGGCGGGGACCTTAGCAGAGTTGGGTGTGGTGAGTCTTGCCGACGTCTGCGACGGTCGCGTGCGGTCGGCGAGACGGAACGGCTCCGAGGTCGGCGAGACGGAACGGCTCCGAGGTGGGCAACCACGGTTCGCAGGGCGTTCGTCGGGCGGTCAGACCGCGTCGGGGCCGGTGTTGCCGGTGCGGACCTGGTAGGCGTCGTCGACGGGGAGCGTGAAGATCTTCCCGTCGCCCTTCTCGCCGGTCTTCGCGGCGTCGGCGATCGCTTCGACGACGTCCTCGGCGGGGACGTCGGCGACGACCGTCTCGACCTTGACCTTCTGGTGGAGGTCGACGACGTACTCCTCGCCGCGCCACTGGCTCTTCTTCGCGGGCTGACTGCCGCGCCCGGAGACGTCCGTCACCGTCAACGACGGTGCGCCGACCTCCGAGAGCGCGCGCTTGACGTCCGTGAGGCGGTCGGGGCGGATGACGGCGACGATCATCTGGATCTCGCCGTCAGTCATCGCCCTCACCTCCGTCACTCGCGGCGGTCGCACCGTCGGTACGGACGTCACCCTCCGTGCCGCCGTCGGTACGGACGTCACCCTCCGTGCCGCCGTCCGCGCTCACCGTGGGACGGCTCGACTCGGGGTTGCTGTTCCCGACGAACTCGGGGTACGTCGAGATGCCGTGTTCGCCGACGTCGAGCCCGGCCTCTTCCTCTTCCTCGGAGACGCGGAGGCCGACGAGGGCGTCGAGCGCGAGGAGGACCGCGCCGGTCGCGAGCACCGTCCACGTGGCGATGACGAGGACGCCGACGACCTGCATCGCGAGCTGGTCGACGCCGAGGAACGCCCAGCCGTCGCCGAGGATCGCGGTCCCGCTACTGGACGCACCGAACAGCGGGATGAGTATCGTGCCGACCGCGCCGGCGACGCCGTGGACCGCGAAGACGCCGCAGACGTCGTCGATCTTGAGCGTGTCGACGGTGAAGCGGTACGCGGGCAGGACGAGCGCGCCGCCGAGCGCGCCGAGGAGGAGGCCGCCCCACCACGTGACGTGCGGGACCGCGCCCGTCACGGCGACGAGGCCGGCGAGCAGGCCGTTGGCCATCCAGAGCGGGTCGGGTTTGCCCTGCCAGTACGTCGAGACGGCCATCGCGGCCATCGCGCCGGCGCCCATGCCGAGCGTGGTGACGAGGACGACGCGCCCGAGTGCGGCGCCCATGAACGCGACGGAGCCGTCGTCGGCGACCGAGAGCACGGTCGCTTGCGTGCCGACGTTGAACCCGTACCAGCCGAACGCGAGGATGAGCGTGCCGAGCACCGCGAGCAGCATCGAGTGCCCGGGGATCGGCTGGCTGTCGCCGTTCGCGTCGAACCGGCCCTTGCGCGGGCCGACCAGCTTCGCGGCGACGAGGCCGGCGAGACCGCCGACCATGTGGACGACGGTCGCACCCGCGAAGTCGAGGTAGCCGACGCCGAGCGCGGCGCCGACGAACCCGCCGGTGCCGTCCGGCGTCGGTCCCGAGAGCAGCCCGCCGGCCCACGTCAGGCCCTGAACGGTCGGGTAGACGACGGCGGTCACGGCGACGACGAGGAGGACGTACGCGCGGAAGTCCATGCGTTCGGCGACGGCGCCGGAGACGATCGTCGCGGCGGTCATCGCGAACACGGCGCCGAACACCCAGTCGATCCAGCCGACGGCGCCGGGCGATCCGACGTACGAGAACGCGCCCATGACGTCGAGCGCGGAGCCGGAGGTGAGCGCGGCGACGACGCCGGCCAGTCCGGCGCCGACGACGAAGTACACGAGCACGCCGAGCGCCCAGTCCGTCATGTTCTTCATGAGGACGTTCCCGACGTTCTTCGCGCGGACCTGGCCGGCTTCGAGCAGCGCGAAGCCGGGTTGCATGAAGAAGATGAGGAAGGAGACGACGAGCACCCAGACGTAGTTGATGCCGTTGGCGATCGTCTGGGGGTCGGACTGAAGTGGTACCGTCTCGAGCATCAGGATTCGACCTCGGCGAGCGTCGCGAGCAGGTCGTCGTTCACGGTGCGATCACTCCGGGGCTGGTCGTCGTCCGCGGTGCGGTCGTCCAGAGTCCGGTCGTCGGCCGACTCGCTGTCGAACCCACCACCCCTACCGCAACTATCTGAACGTTCGTCCACGATACGTTCCAATTTGCACGCGTTCGTGTTCCGAGTCACGGATAGTCGTCATAGCACCACAGCATATAAGGATAAGCGTTGACGTTTGGCCAAGAATACGACCTCCTAATGGACGTCCGTACGAACTTGAATCGGATACGATGTGTTTAAGGTTGTATTCCGTCCGGTAATCGTGCGTCCAATCGTACAGAACTGGACGTTCGTGAGGACTACTGGAACCGCGGCGACGCCCCTCGCGTCACTCAACGAAGCGACTAATCGGAGGACGGCGTCGACCCACTCCCCGCGGCAAGAATTGCACGCGGCCACCCACCGACCGCAACGAGCACTCGTCTCGAGGACCGGACAGCAGACGCCGAACCGCTAGGAGAGCGTCGTCGTATCCTCGTCGATGACGGCGTCGTACTCGCTGTCCCGCGTCGACTCCACGTCGACCGTCCCCTCGATCTCGACGCAATCGCCCTCGTCGAGCACCTCCTTGTCGTACGCGTACCCGCCGCCTGGAAAGATCCGGAGCGACCCCGTCGTGTCGTCGACGACGATACCGAACCCGTCCTCGTTCAGGTCCGAGACCGTCCCCTCCACGGCCACCTCGTCGTACGCCGCCGGTTCCTCCGCGATGTTCGCGGCCTCGTGCTCGCCAGCGCCACACGACAGCAGCCCCATGCAGCCAGCGGTCGCACTCGCACCCACGGCACCACCCACACCCCCAATTAACTTGCGTCGGCACATACCCTGTACCATAGCCCTATGTGTATAAAAACATTCTATTGGGCGCGCGAACGCGACCGGGCGTCGCCGAGCTCCCACGGCGTTACTGCGCCGCGGCGAGGCGCTCCGCGAAGTACGTCACGACGAGGTCCGCGCCCGCCCGCTTTATGGAGAGGACGGACTCTCTCGCCGTGGCCTCCAGGTCCAGCCAGCCCCGGTCGGCGGCGGCGTGCAGCATCGCATACTCGCCGGAGACGTTGTACGCCGCCACCGGCCGGTCGAACTCGCGGCGGACGTCCGCGACGACGTCCAGGTACGGGAGCGCGGGCTTGACCATGAGGACGTCCGCGCCCTCCGCGACGTCGAGCGCGACCTCGCGGCGGGCCTCCCGGCGGTTCGCCGGATCCATCTGGTAGTGTCGGCGGTCGCCGAACGCGGGCGCGCCGTCCGCGGCGTCCCGGAACGGCCCGTAGAACGCCGACTCGTACTTCGCCGCGTACGACAGGACGGGGACGTTCGCGTGCCCGGCGTCGTCGAGCGCCTCGCGGATGGTCGCGACCATCCCGTCCATCATCCCCGACGGCGCGACCATGTCCGCGCCCGCCTCGGCGTGACTTGCCGCGATCTCGCCGAGCAACGGCAGCGTCTCGTCGTTCTCCACGGTCAACTCCGCTGCGTCGTGCGCGTGCGGTTCCAGCACGCCACAATGCCCGTGCTCCGTGTACTCGCACAGGCAGACGTCCGTGATGACGTACGCGTCCGTCGCGTCCGCGATTCGACGCGTCGCCTCCTGGACGACGCCGTCTTCCGCCCACGCCCGCGACCCCGACCCGTCCTTGGACTCGGGGATGCCGAACAGCATCACGGCCTCGACGCCCGTCTCGAGCACCTCCTCGACGCGCGCCACCGCCTCGTCGACCGGCACGCGCTCGTGGCCGGGCATCGACTCGATCGGTACCCGTTCGTCGGTCGTCGCGTCCACGAACACGGGCGCGACGAGGTCCGTCGCCCGTACGTCGTGCTCGCTCACCAGGTCGCGCACGCCGTCCTTCCGGAGGCGACGCGGACGCTCGATGCGATCCATGCGCGAGACTCCGCACGCTCCCGGGTTAACCGTGACGTTCGCCGCGCAGGTGTGCCCGAGGACCCGCAGAGCCGCCGGCCGGTGATCACGTTGCAGGCGATGACACAACGCATATACCCGCCCGGCAGCGAGTCGTAACGGATGACGACGGACGTCTCCGACGGTGCTCGCACCGACCGCAGTCGCCTCCGATGGGTCCTCGTGGAGTACGGACCGCTCGCGGTCGCCGTCGGGTTCGCACTCCTCGCCGTTGCCGGCATCGCGCTGTTCCTCGTCGGCGACGAGTCCCTCGCTCGACAGTTCCTCGACCGGTACGGGATGGCCGCGCTGTTCGCGATCCTCGTCCTCGAGGGCGCGATGCTCCTGTACTTCGCGCCGAGCGAGGCGCTCGTCCCCGCGAGCATCCAGTTGCTCGCCGCCTCGGAGAGCGACCACGCGACCATCGCGGCGCTGATCCTCGTTGCCGCCGCGGGCGCGACCGTCGGCCAGTACGCGCTGTTCACGCTCGCCAAGCGCACCGGCCGCGACTGGCTTCTGGAGCGCACGTGGTTCCGCGTGAGCGAATCCCGCCTGGAGCGCTTCGAGGGCTGGTTCGACCGCTGGGGGCGCGCCGCCGTCCCCATCTCGAACGCGCTCCTGTTCACGCGCGGCATGCTCACGGTGCCCGCGGGGTTCGCGGAGATGAGCGACGCCGAGTTCGTCGCGCTCTCCGCGCTCGGGAGCATCGTGTTCCAGACGTGGCTCGCGCTCGCGTGGCTCGGCGTGCTCGAACTCGGCGTGTTCTGACGGCCGCGCCCCTGACCACGCGCGTCGTGACACCGATTCGGAACGTTTTCGGTGGAGTGCGTCGCGGTCGATAGTATGCCCGGTGCCGCCTTCGCGACCGGCGACCGCGTGACGCTCCGAACCGTCGAGACCGAGGACGCGACCTTCATCCGCGACCACTCGAACGCGCCCGCGGTCCGCGACCCGATGACGCTCTCCGGGCCGCGGAACCGCGACGCCGTCGCGGACCACATCGACGGGGACGTCGACGACGGCGTGCAGTTCTTGGCGTGCGTCGACGGCGACGACGTCGGGTTCGACGAGGCGTACGTGCGCCGCGGCGATGACGCACCCGCGGACGTCGACGCCGTCGAACCTATCGGGCTCGTGATGCTCTTCCATATCGACGAACGGGAGGGGACGGCGTCGTTCGCGTACTGGCTCGCACCGCCCGCTCACGGGAACGGGTTCGGGACCGAAGCCGCCGCGCTCGCGCTCGACTACGCGTTCGGGCACCGACGCCTGCATCGCGTGAACGCGCGCGTCCTCGAGACGAACGACCCCTCCATCGGGCTCCTCGAGACGCTCGGGTTCGAGCACGAGGGCACGCAGCGCGAGGAGAAGCTCGTCGCCGGCGAGCGCATCGACACCCGTTGTTACGGCCTGCTCGCCGACGAGTGGGAGCGCGCTCGCGAGAGCCTCGAGGTCCCGCTGGACGACCGGAGCGTATAGTCCGCCGGAAGCCGGCCCCTCGACGACCACGAGACGCGCTCGCACGCCCCCACAAAGGCTTTTCTCGCGTCCGCGTATCGCCGAGGTATGCCTGGAGCAGTCTTCCTGCGCGGCGACCGCGTGACTCTGCGAACCGTCGAGCGAGAGGACGTCGACTTCGTCCACGACCACAAGAACCAGCCGGCGGTGCATCGGTCGTTCATCTGGCCGTACCCCGAGAACCGCGACGACGTCGAGTCGTACCTGTTCGAGGGCGACGACGACGGCGACGTGTCGCTGCTCGCGTGCGTCGACGGCGAGGACGGCGACCCAGAGCCCGTCGGCGAAGTCGGACTGAGCGTCGACGAACGCACGCGGGAGGGCGAGATCGGACTCTGGATTGCGCCGCCGTACTGGGGCGAGGGCTACGGGACGGAGGCGAGCGAGATGCTCGTCGACTACGCGTTCGCCGAACGGAACCTCCATCGCGTCTGGGCGGCCGTCCTCGAGACGAACGAGGGCTCGAAGCGGATCTGGGAGAAACTCGGGTTCGAGCACGAGGGCGTCCACCGCGAGAGCGAGTTCATGGACGGCGCGTACCGCGACATGCACGTCTACGGCGTCCTCGAGGACGAGTGGCGCGAGCGCGACGGCGCCTGAATCCCACCCGAACCGGCGCGTCACGCGTTCGCACGGCCCCACAAGGGTTTTTCAGGGCGGCCGAGACGGTCGTGGTATGCCCGGACCCGTCTTCCTGCCCGGCGACCGCGTCTCCCTACACACGATCGAAGAGGGCGACCTCGAGTTCCTGAACGAGAACGTCAACGACCCGCGCGTGCGCCGTCCGCTCACGTCCGCGGACCCCGCGAACATGGCGCAGAGCGAGGAGTTCTTCGAGAACGTCGTCGCCGGCGAGGACTCCCTTAACCTCCTCATCTGCGTCGAGAGCGACGAGGGCGACCCGGAGGCCGTCGGCGACATCGCGCTGTTCGACGTCGGCGACCGCACGCGAGACGGCGAGATCGCGATCACGGTCGCGCCAGAGCACTGGGGGAACGGGTACGCGACCGAAGCCAGTCGACTGCTCGTCGAGCACGCGTTCGACGAACGGAACCTCCATCGGCTCCAGACGCGCGTGCTGGCGACGAACGACGCGTCGCGACGGATCTGGGAGAAGCTCGGGTTCGAGCACGAGGGCCGGATCCGCGAGAACCAGTACGACGACGGCGAGTACGTCGACACCCTCTACTTCGGTCTGCTCGAACGCGAGTGGCGCGAGCGAGCGGACTGAGGACGACGACGTCGGCTGGCCCGCTTCGTTCGTCCGCAGCCCTAGGGGTCGCTCCGGCGTCGGAACCACTCGTGGACCAACCGTCAGGGAGATGGCCACCACGTGTCACGGTACCTATATCTCCTCGGCGGTCGTATCGGTAGGTATGGTCAAGAAGTTCACCTTCCTGGAGCTCCACCTCGACGACGCCCGATTCAGCAACGCGGTCGGCAGCACCCCGGAGGAAGCGAAGGAACTGCTCGCCGACGCGGACGCCGAGCTGACGAGCGACGACGGGATGGACGACGAGACGACGGACGAATCGTCGGGTCGCTCCCCCGGTCGCGCGCTCGCCGGCATGGCGCTACTCGTCGTCGTCGCGCTCGGCGTCCGAACCATCGCCCGCCGCCTCCGCTCCGGCGACGAGTCCCCGGCGTCGATGGACGCCGAGGATGCGTCCGTGGAGGTCGACCTCGACGAGCCCGTCGAGGCCTGAAACGTCCCTTTTCCCGGTATTCGATTCGACGCTGCGCGCTCTTCGAGGACGCCAGGTCGGCGCCGCCGACGTCCGAGACGCGGTGTCAGTCTGTTCCTTTCCAGAGACATACCAGATACCGACCGTTCGCCGTCCATGATATTCCGATATTGTTAATTACACATAGACTATACTTAAGCACTCGCGAGTGGTAGATGGTACCGAGACCCATCATGGCGACAGAAGACGTCGACAACACCACCAGTACCGACGAACCGACCACCGCGGAACCCACTTCGGGAACCGGCCTCGAGTCGAACCTCGCCGGCGCCCTCGCGTACCTCTTCGGCGCCCTCACCGGCATCCTGTTCTACGTCCTCGAACCCGAGGACGAGTTCGTGCGATTCCACGCCGCCCAGAGCATCGCCCTCTCCGTCGGGTTCTTCGTGCTCGCGATCGCGTCCACGATCGTCACGTCGATCCTCGGCGTGCTCGCCGGCTCCGGCACCGGCGCGGGCCTCGCGTTCGGACTCGTCTCGCTCGTCGTCAGCCTACTCTGGCTCGTCGTCGCCCTCGCCGGATTCGGCCTCTGGCTGTTCCTCATGCTCCGCGCGTACCAGGGTGAGCGCACGCGCATCCCCGTCCTCGCCGACGTCGCCGACCGCATCGCCTGAATAACGTCTGCAGACACAGTAGCCCCTCCTTTTCGACGATACGACGAAGAACGACGACGGCGACCGCGTCAGGCTTCGATCTGGTCTTCGACGCCGAGTGCTTCGACGATGAGTTCCGCGACGTCGACGACTTCGATCTCGTCCTCGAACCCGCCGGTCTTCCGGCCGTCCTCGTACATCGTCATGCACATCGGGCACGCGACGACGAACTTCTCGACCGCCGCGCCCGCCTCGGTGTCGTTCAGGGCCTCGCGGAGGCGTTCCTCGCTCGGCTTCGTCTCCTCCTCGAGCTCCATCCAGAGGCCACCGCCGCCGCCACCGCAGCAGAACGAGTCCGCGCGATTACGGGGCATCTCGTGGAGCTCGCAACCCGTCGCCTGGACGAGTTCGCGGGGCGCCTCGTACTCGTCGTTGTACCGTCCGAGGTGACACGGGTCGTGGTACGTGACCGTGTAGTCGAGTTCGGTGCCGGAGAGGCCGAGCGCGTTCCGCTCGACGAGTTCCTCGACGACCTGCGTCCAGTGGTGGACGTCGATCTCGCCGTCCTCGTTCCACTGGCCCTCGAACTCGAACGGCATCATCGGGTCGTCCGCGAACTCCTCGAAGTCGACCTCCGGGTACTCGTTCTTGAACGTGTTGTACGAGTGCGGGTCCGTGCAGACGAGGGTCTCGAACTCGCAGTCCTCGAAGGACTCGACGTGATGGCCCGCGAGTTCGACGTAGAGGAACTCCTCGCCGGTGCGGCGAATGTCGTTCCCGTCGTACTTCTCGTCGTCGAACAGGATGCCGAACGAGACGTCCGCTTCCTGGAGGATGGTCGCGAGCGACCGCGCGACCTTCTTGTTCCGGTCGTCGTAGCTCGGGTAGTCGCCGACGTACCAGAGGTACTCGACTTCCTCCTCGCGGGCGTCCGTCACCTCGAAGTCGAGCGGGTCCGCCCAGTCCGCGCGCTTGCGCTGCGGGTCGCCGAACGTGTTGCCCTTCTGCATGACGTTCTGGTAGACGTCCTGCATGTTCGGGTCGATCTCGCCCGTGTCCGTGAGCTCGCGGTTCATCCGCGTGAAGCTATTCAGGTGCTCGATCTCGACGGGGCACGCGTCCATGCACGCCATGCAGGACATGCAGGACTCCATCGTCTCCGCGTCGACGACGCCGCCGCCGTCGGCGACGATCGGTTTCTCGTCGCCGCCCGCGTCGAGGTTCTCTCGGTACTGCTTCAAGTCGAGGATGACGTCGCGCGGGTCGAGCGGCCGTCCGCTCGCCTTCGCCGGGCACGCCGACGAGCACCGCCCGCACTTCGTGCACGCGTCCTGATCGAGGATCTCCTTCCAGCTGAACGAGTCGATGTCCTCCGCGCCCGTGTCGGCGTCGAGGTCCGCGGGGACGCCCGGCAGGCGCTTCCCGGCCTTCTCGTCGCGCGCGACGACGTTCGCGAAGCTCGAGATCATGTGGAACGGCTTCGCGTACGGGATCGCGGCGACGAACACGAGCGCGAGGACGGCGTGACTCCACCACGTCAGCGGATAGACCGCAGTCGCCATCGACTCGCTCATCCCGGCGGCGGCGAACGAGTCCGCGACGAACAGTCCGACGAAGCTCACGGACTCGAAGTCCGGGCGGCCGGTGCCGAGGATGCGGACGCCCTCGGTGACGTACCCGCCGACGCCGAGCGCGAACAGCGTCCACACGAACAGGCCGTCCTCGGCGCTCGTGTGCTTCCCCCAGAGGCGGTGGTTCTGGACGACGTACCGCCGGTAGAGCGCCATCCCGATCCCGACGACGAACAGCAGTCCGAGCGCGTCCATGACCAGGGAGTACGCGAGGTAGAACTCGTCGACGAAGAACGACTGCTTGTTCCCGAGGACGATGTCGGTCGTCTTCCGGACGGCCCACTCGTCGAACGCGAGGATGACCGTCCCGATGAACAGCGTCAGGAAGCCCCAGAGGATGAACGTGTGCATCACGCCCGCGTAGAGGTCCCTGTCGAACTGCTTCTCGTTCGAGGCGACGATCTTCGTCGCCTCGAGCACGCGACGGCCGAGGTCGTTCGTGCGCTCGAACCAGTCCTCGTCGCCCTGTGCGTACCGCGCGAAGCGGTCGTAGACGCCCCACGCGAACACGATGGTGGAGAGGGCTGCGAGGTAGTAGAAGATGGCCTCCCCCGTGTGACTGATCTGCCAGAAGGTCGGGCGAGTGGTCTCCTGTGCGAGCGGTACCAGCGGAACTGTCATAGTCTATCACCCGGCCGATTCGGGCTTAAATCTTGTTACACTCGCCAGGGAGCCCGCTCCCGTCTTGCGGGAATTCGAAATAGGTTTTCCGTTTCTCTGTCCGAGTGGCGTTCCGTCTGGCGATTCGCCCGCACGCGACGCCAGCTCGTCGACGGCGACGCGACGGGCGTCGCCCGACCAGTGCAGTCGATCGACCGACGCCCACGAACGGCCCACCCACCGGACGCGCAGTCGAATCCTCCGCGATTGGTGGTCGCCATGACCCCGTATACTCGCGGTTGGTCGTCACCATCGCGAGTAGCCGCCTGCTTTCCGACTCGTTCCGGGACGTAGCCTCCTCCTACCCCCGCGAAGCAAGTGGTACGTTTATGTACCGTGGGTGGTAGAGTGTTCCGTTGATGGACCGCAAGACCGAGGAACTCCGCGACATCTTCATGGACGTCGCCGGCGACGACACCGTCACCGAGTCCCAGGAGGAGTCCCGGGGGTCCCTCACCGACCGCCCTGACGACGACAGCCGACTCCACGAGATCGTCGGCACCCTCCGCGAACGCTACGGGTTCGGGACCGACCTGGACGACGACGCGCTCGTGCACCTCGTCCGTGCCGTCTACGACGGCCAGGACGACGACGAGATCGCGGACGCCCTCGACGCGAACGTGGACGCGTTCGAGGTGTTCATCGCCCGGACGGACCTCCACATCGTCGACGAGAACGACGACCTCCCCGACGAGACCGACCTCCCCGACGACGGCGTGCCGGACGGCACGGCGCTCGACGCGCTCCGGGACGCGCGCGAGGAGGGCCTCGACGCCGTCGCGGACGCGTTCGACGTGGACGAACGCACCGCGCGCCGATACGTGATCGCGCTCGACGCCGTCGAGCAGTCCCGTGCCGCGAACGACCGGTACCGGGACGCGTTCGACGACGCGCTCACCGACGCCGGCCTCTCCACGAACCTCGACAGCGCCCGCGAGGACGGCCTAGACGAGGCGACCGAGGGGATGGAGGTCGACGTCGACTTCTGAGCTATCGGCCGCCACGACCGCCCTGCGGCCTGCGGCGGCTCCCGACCGCCACGACCGCCCTGCGGCCTGCGGCGGCTCCCGACCGCCACGACCGCTCTCCGCCCCAGCGAACCCTTTTCTCGGATGCCGCGCCAACGTCGGCGTGCTCGCCTTCAGCGACCTCCGAACCGCCGCGTACTGTCCGCGTCAGCTCTGGTACGCCCGCAAGCACGACGACCGCGCTCCGCCCGACCGGGTCGACGCCGTCCGCGAGGTAGCGACGCGCTACCACGAGCTACTCGACGCCGAAACCGATACCGGCCAGCCTGACCCGCTCGCGGACGCACCCATCGAGGCGCCGCCTGGGACGTGGCGCGAGCGCGTCGAGCGCGTCCGCGAGCGCGAACCGCGGTTCCGGGACCTCGACCGGCCGGCGGCGACTGACGTCTTCCTCGCCGGACGGGAGTGCCACGGCGTCGCATCGAAGGTCCTCCCGGACCCGCCGCTCCCGTCGCTGGTGTCGCCGGGGCGGCCGCCCGAGCAGGGCGTCTGGGAGCCACACGCGGTGTGGGCGGTCGCCGCGGCGAAGGCGCTGGCCTGGGAGCGCGAGCGTCGCGTCGACGAGGCCGTCGTCGAGTACCCCGCGTACGGCGTCGTCCGCCGCGTCCGCCTGACGACCCGGAAGAAGGCGGCCTATCGGTCGGCGATACGGGAGGTCCGGGAACTCGACGCACCACCCGAGCGCCTCGACGACACCGCGAAGTGCGATCCGTGCCGGTTCGCGAACGAGTGCGGCGTCGCCACGCGCACCCTCCGGTCGCGGCTCGCAGAACGATAGGTCGACTCGCTGGACGGTATTCGACCCGCCGACCGCCGCCAGGTCGGTCGCCGACTACGGCGGGTGTTCGTCGAGCCAGGCCTCGATGGCGCCGGCGAGCGCGCCCTCGCGGACGATCTCGCCGGTCGCGGGGTCGACGACCGTGCTCTCGGTGCCGTCGGTGCGGCCGCCGTCGAGCACCGCCGCGACCGACGCCTCGAACTCGGAGTCGAGGTCGTCGGGGTGGCGGACGCTCGGGTGCCCGGAGCGGTTCGCGCTCGTCGCCGTCACGGGCGTGCCGGCGGCCGCGAACAGGTCGAGCGCCAGGTCGTGCTCGGGGACGCGGACGCCGACGCGGTCGCCGCCGGCGACGAGGACGTCCGGGACGTGCGGCTCGCGGTCGCAGAGGACGGTGACGGGACCGGGGAGGAACGCCCGCATGAAGGCCACCTCGCGCTCGGTCGCGGCGACGTGCTCGCGGGCGGCGGCGACGCTCGGCACGCCCATCGACAGCGGCTTCGAGCGGTCCCGGCCCTTCGCCGCGAACGCCCGCTCGACGGCGTCGGGATTCAGGGCGTCCGCGCCGAGGCCGTACACGGTCTCCGTCGGGTACACGACGAGGTCGCCGTCGCGGATCGCCTGCGCCGCGGCCGCGACCGAATCGGCAGCCTGCGCTACGTCGTCCGAATCGGTAGCCGGCGCTACCTCGTCCGAATCGGTCATACGAAGACGTACCGTCAGCACGGCAAAGAAGCCGCTGGTTTCGCGCCGGAATCGACCGAGAGCGCGGAAGGGAAGACTGAATGACGTCGGCCTGCAGGTGCGAACGAATGGAGATCGGTTTCGACGGGCGAACGCTGGTCGTCAACCACGTCGTCTACGCGCTCTGGACGCTCCTCCTCGTCCCCCTCGAGGACCCGCTATCGATGGTCCGCGGCGACGTCGGCGTCGGGTTCGGCGCGGTGCTCGCGCTCTGGGGCGTCTCGGGGCTGGCGCTGGTCGCCATCGACTGCATCGTCGCGTACCGGTTGCTCGCCAGCGAGTAGTCCACGCTGGCGTCCTCGATCGCGAGCGGGCCGTCGTCGAGCGCGACTGGGGCGCTCTCGAGTGCGACTCAGGCGTCGGGGAGTTCGGCCTCGATCTCGTCGTACGGCGGGAAGTCCGGCCACTCCGCGGCGACCCACGCGTACTCGACGGTTCGGTCGGTGTCGAGCAGGAACACGGACGGCCGTGGTTCCGTGACGCCCGTCATGCCGTCGAGGTCGTGGACGACGCCGAACTGCTCGGCGACGCCGTTCTGGGGGTCGGAGAATATCGGGTAGTCGATGCCGCGGTCGCGAATCGTCTCGGTCGTGTCGTAGGGGTCGCTGACGGTGACGCCCACTATCGAGACGTCGTAGTCCGCCTCCCAGTCGCGCTCGCGGAGTTCGTTCCACGTGTACGTCGCCGGGAACGCGCCGTTCATCGTCGTGAACACGAGCAGCACGGGGCCGTTCGCGAGGAGCGAGTCGAGGCTGCGGTCCTCCCAGAACTCGTCGTTCACGAGCGGCCGCGTGAAGGCAGGTGCCGTCTCGCCCGCCTCCGGGTGGTCGCTCTCGGGGAGCGAGACGACGTCGAAGTCGAGCTCCATCAGACCGCGCCTCCGTCCGCCGCCGCGGGCTGATCTCCGGAGTCAGTTTCGTTCCCGTACGTCGCGTGCAGGTACGCGACGATGTTCGCGGACTCGCTCATCGTCACGCCCGTCGACTCGTCGACGATGGCGGGTGCGGTCCGCGACCCGCTCACGCGCTGGACGACGTTCCGGCGCGAGTGCAGCGGTTCCACGAACCGCGAGCGATAGTCGAGGTCGTACTCGTCGAGCACGCGGACGACGCGCTCGCAGAACGGGCACGCCTGGAGCCGGTAGAGCGTTATCTCGGGGGTCGCTTCCATGCTCGAACGATGGGGCCGCGCGGACTAAGGGACTTGGGACGCGGCAGGCGCCCGCTCGCGAGGAAGCGTCGGTCGTGGCGTCGACGCACCACAGTATCCGGTCGGTTCGGAGGGAAGAAAAGAGTTAATCCGGCAGGATACCAAGGTCTGGCACTGAATGGGTTCATCGCTTAGTGCTGCATCTGCGGGCCTGGTGCCGGCGTACACCCTCCCGTTCGTCGGCGTCGAGCTGGGAGATACCGCCATCGCGATCATCGGGAGCGTCGTCATCGTGCTCCTCATCCTGCTCTCGGGGTTCTTCTCCTCCTCGGAGATCGCGATGTTCTCGCTCGCCAACCACCGCATCGAGGCGCTGGTCGAAGAGGGGCAGCGGGGCGCGAACGTCGTCGCGCAACTCAAAGAGGACCCGCATCGGCTCCTCGTGACGATCCTCGTCGGGAACAACCTCGTGAACATCGCGATGTCCTCGATCGCGACGGGGCTGCTCGGGTACTACCTCGGGCCGAACAACCAGGGGCTCGCGGTCGCCATCTCGACGTTCGGGATCACCGCACTCGTCCTCCTGTTCGGGGAGAGCGCGCCGAAGAGTTACGCCGTCGAGAACACGGAGTCGTGGGCGCTCCGGATCGCGCGTCCGCTGAAGACCGCCGAGTACGTCCTCCTCCCGCTCATCGTCGTCTTCGACTACCTGACGCGGCTCGTGAACAAGGTCACGGGCGGCCGGTCGGCGATCGAGACGAGTTACGTGACGCGCACGGAGATCCAGGACATGATCAAGACCGGGGAGCGCGAGGGCGTCATCGAGGAGGACGAGCGCGAGATGCTCCAGCGCATCTTCCGGTTCAACAACACGATCGCGAAGGAGGTGATGACGCCGCGCCTCGACATGGACGCCATCTCGAAGGACGCGGACATCGAGGAGGCGATCCAGCAGTGCATTCACGGCGGGCACGCGCGCCTGCCGGTGTACGAGGGGAGTCTGGACAACATCATCGGCGTCGTCCACATCCGCGACCTCGTCCGCGACCTGAACTACGGCGAGAACGGCGGCGAACTGGAGCTGGCGGACCTCATCCAGCCGACGCTGCACGTCCCCGAGTCGAAGAACGCGGACGACCTGATGGCGGAGATGCGCGAGAACCGGATGCACATGGTCATCGTCATCGACGAGTTCGGCACCACGGAGGGGCTGGTGACGATGGAGGACATGATCGAGGAGATCGTCGGCGAGATCCTCGAAGGCGAGGAAGAAGAGCCCATCGAGCAGGTGAGCGACGACGAGGTGCTCGTCAAGGGCGAGGTGAACATCGAGGAAGTCAACGAGTTCCTCGGCATCGAGCTCCCGGAGGGCGAGGAGTTCGAGACGATCGCTGGCTTCATCTTCAACCGATCGGGCCGGCTCGTCGAGGAGGGCGAGGTGATGGAGTTCGGTCGCGTCCGCATCACGGTCGAGAAAGTCGAGAATACGCGCATCATGAAGGCGCGACTCACGCTGCTCGACGACGACGAACGCGGCGACGTCGAGGAGGACGTGGACGTCGACCCCGGCGAAGTCCCGACCGAGTGATCGCGGGTCGAACGCACCGGCATCGGCGACGCGCTACAGCAGGACCGCGTCGACGACCCAGAAGCCGGCGTAGGCGACGACGAACGAGAGGACGAGCGACCCGATCCACGCGGCGACGGTCTTCAGCATCTTCTCGCGACTGACGCCACTGGACCCGGCGGCGTACCCGCTCCCGACGATCGTGGAGACGATGATCTCGTTGAACGAGACGGGGACGCCGAGGAAGATCGCGACCTGCGCGATCGAGAACGCGGGGATGAGTGCGGCGATCGACCGCCGCGGGCCGAGCGACGAGTAGTCCTGACTGAGTGCCTTGATCATCCGGGGGGCGCCCGTCCACGAGCCGACGAGGAGCCCGAAGCCGCCGCCGACGAGGAGGACGACGAGCGGGACCACGATGGCGCTGCCCTCGCCGACGAGCGGCGTGAGCGGGCCGATGGCGAGCCCCACCTGGCTGCCGCCGGCGGAGAACGCGACGAGGCCGCCGAGCGCGACGAGGAAGTGCTGCTGGCCGGTGGCTTCGTCGCTGCGGAGGTCGAGTGCGAGGACGCCCGCGACGGCGAGCGCGAGCGCGGCCGTGACCGCGACGACGCCCGCGGTCGACGCGACGTCGAGCGCGACGGCGATCGCAGCGGCCATCGACCGCGTCTCGCCCGCCGGGCCGAGAAGCGTGAATCCGATGTTCGCGACGATCGCGCCGACGATCGCGGCGAGGACGGGGACGACGACGCGCTCGCTCACGCGCTCCGAGCGCAACAGTCGAGCAGTCACGTACGCGACGAACCCGCCGACGAACGGGATCGCGGACCAGACGACGACGAGCTCCTGGTACTTCGCCATCGCTGGATCGCCGCCCATCGCGAGGCCGACGCCGACGACCGCACCCGTGACGGTGAACGCGGTCGCGATCGGGTAGCCCGTGTAGACGCCGACGGCGACGAGGACGGCGGCGACGATGAGGCCGACGGTCGCGGCTTCCGCCGAGAGCGACGCGTTCAGGACGAGCTCTGAGCCGACGGCTTCGGTGACGTTCGCGCCCTGGAGGACGGCACCCGCGAACCCGAGGATGCCGACGACGAACCCGGCGCGCATCACGCCGATGGCGTTCGCGCCGACCGCGGGCGCGAACGGCGTCGACCCGGAGGAGCCGGCGCCGATCGTCCACGCCATGAACAGACTCGCGACTCCAGCGACGCCGAGCGTGACGAGCGTGCCCGCGTCAACCATCTCGTATCACTCCGAGTGTCGGCCGGTACAAGTAGCCGTCGCCTGCGGCCGATTGCGCGACGCCACACGTCGCACTCCGAGGGGGACTGCGACGGCGGGCATCGACGCTAGTTCTGGTCGGGTCGCGACCGGCCGTCGGTGGTCGACTCCGGGGGTTCGACGCCCTCGGCGGCCTCGGCCATCTCGGTGTCCTTCTCGGTGTCGACGTGCCAGCGGTCGACGGTGTCCTCGTACTCGTAGAGGCGGTCGGCGACCTCGTCCTTGAGGTCGTCGTCGTTCACGTTCACCTCGAACACGAACGTGTCGTCGTCCCCGCCGGTCTGCTGGATGTTCGCCGAGACGAGTGCGTTGTCGAAGTAGTACGGCGCGAGCTGGGTCATCACGTGCTGGTAGACGGTGTCCTCGACCTTCCGGAGGGCCTTCCGGCCGGCGGAGTCGGCGGCGCGGGCGACGTACCCGATGGACTTCCGCCACTCCTCGACGGCGTCGTCGGTCTCGCCGTCGCCGAGGCGCTCGTAGGACTCCGTGATCTTCTCGCCCGCTGACTGGACGTCGTCGCCGGGTTCCTTCCCGGCCTTCTCGCCTTCGCCCTCCTCGACGCTCGCCTGGTCGGCGGTCTTCGGCGCCACGTCGTCGTCGATGTCCTCGTGGTGCTTTGGCCGCCACGCCTCCCACTCCTCGAACGCCGCCTCGTAGGACGACGCCGGGACGTCGAGGTCCCGGAACGCCCGCGTGACGCGTTCGCCGTGCTCGACGACGTCGGACCACGACCCGCGGACTTTGAAGCCGGAGATGCTCTCTTCCATCTGGCTACGACCCTATACTGGCCGCGTACATAAACTTCACCCGCTACCCGCCATCGCGACGCGTGGTGGCTTTGAGCACGGGAAGCGCGGCCGACCGACAGTTTCTATTGGCCGCGAATCGGGCGTTCTGGTATGACGATCGAGAACCGGGACGAGGCGTACCTCGTCACGCACGCCCTCGCGAAGGACACGCTGTCGGAGCTCCGGAGCGTCGACACCGAGCAGGTCGCGTTCCGGAAGGGCCTCGTGAAACTCGGCCGCATCTGCGGGTACGAGATCATCGACGGACGGATGGAGACGGAGTACGTCCAGATCGAGACGCCGATGGCGGACACGATGGGCGAGCGCGTCAAGGGCCTCGACGACGTCGTCATCGTGAACGTCCTGCGCGCGGCGACGCCGTTCGTCGAAGGACTCCTGAAGGCGTTCCCGCGCGCTCGCCAGGGCGTCATTTCCGCGAGCCGCGACGAGGAAGCCGGCCGGAACGACGACGGCGAGTTCCCCATCACCGTCGACTACGTGAAGCTCCCCGAGATCACGGAAGAGGACACCGTCATCGTCGCGGACCCGATGCTCGCAACGGGATCGACGATGGCGACCGTCCTCGATCACGTCCTCGAGAGCGCAACCGAGCCCGAGCACCTCATCTGCCTGTCGGCGGTGTCCGCGCCAGAGGGCCTGGTGCGCGTCGCCGACCAGTGCCCCGACGTCGACCTCCTCACCGTCGCCATCGACGACGAACTCGACGAGAACGGCTTCATCGTTCCCGGCCTCGGCGACGCCGGCGACCGCGCGTTCCGCACCACCTGACCGCCACGGACTGCCCGCGACCGCGCGTTCCGCACGACAGGGCTCACGTCGCCGCGAACGCTCGCGCGTGGCGCGGGGGTTTATTACGAGTGGCGTGCACGTAGCGGGCATGACGGAGGACGCGTGCGACGAGTGCGGGGAGCCGGTGTCGGATGCGCTGGCGCGTACGGTCCGGCTCGCGGTCGACCGGACGCAGATCGACTCCCAGCGGCTCTGTCCCGACTGCTTCGCGGCGTGGATCGACCGCTATCAGGCGGAGATGCAGCCGGGGTCGGCCGACGAGCCGACGATCACCGACGACGACATCATCGTCGACTGACCGGTCTTCGGGCGGGCCGCGCGACGACCGTCTCGTCCCTGTGAGGGAGCGACTGCTGCGAGAACCCCGAGCGTCCCGAGGAACTCGGACGCCGTCGACGCGGCCCGAACCCCCTCGTTTCGAGTGTAGACCGCGTGATGACCGAGCGTCTGACGCTCCACTCGTTCCACTCGAGACGCCCCACGTGACTGGTCGGGTCGAGTGTGAAGGCCCCCGGAGCGCTCCCCAGAGCCGGCCGAGGACCCCCGCACACCCTCGTTTCGAGTGTAGACCGCGTGATGACCGAGCGTCTGACGCTCCAGGTGTTCCACCCGAGACGCCGCGTAGACGCCCCAGAGCGGGGTTCGACGGCCCGTGTCGCTCCCGAGACGACCGATCGAACCCCCTCGTTTCGACTCCACGACCGCCCGCCTGCCCGGGACGAACGGCCCATCGACCTCGGGTCGAAGCCGTCCGTTCCTCGCGGACGCCCCGTCAGGCCCGAGCGAGGGCATTCGCCGTCGCGCTCGCGGCGAACCCCCTCGTTTCGAGTGTGAAATCGCCCGAGTGCGCTCCAGTGACCGGGGTCGGAGCTCCGTCCGAAACGCACCCCAGTACGCCACCGTATCCCACACCGTCGCTCCGTCGGCCCGACGCCGCCCGCGCCGACCGCAACCCCCGATTTCGGGTGCAGTCGGCGTCGTCGACGCCCGACCTTCCGAAAGCCGTTTGAGCGAACGCGACAACGCTCGTGCAATGACCGAGGTCCTGCTGACGAACGACGACGGCATCGACGCCGACGGCCTCGCCGCGCTCTACGAGGAACTCAGAGCGATCGGCGACGTCACCGTCGTCGCGCCCACGGAGAACCAGAGCGGCGTCGGCCGCGAGCGCTCGAGTTACGTCACGCGCGAGGACCACCCGTGGGGGTACGCGGTCGACGGCACGCCCGCGGACTGCGTCGCGTACGGCCTCCGGGGGCTCGACGCGGACTTCGACCTCGTCGTCTCCGGGTGCAATCACGGTCCGAACCTCGGCGCGTACGTCCTCGGCCGCTCCGGGACCGTCGGCGCCGCGATGGAGGCGGCGTTCCTCGGCACGCCCGCGGTCGCCGTCTCCGCGTACCACACGCGAGAGTTCTTCGTCCGTCCCCCGGACGCCCACGACTTCGACCCGCCCGCTCGCGTCGCACGCGACGTCGTCGAGCGCGCGCTCGCCGAGGGCGTCTTCGACGCGGTCGACGTCGTGAACGTGAACGCACCCATCGAGGACGCCGACGCGAAGGTCCGACTGACGCGCCCCGACGTCGACTTCGACCTCCACGTGGAGCGCCACGAGGACACCGCCGACCTCCCCGTCGACGTCGAAGACGACCAGGACGTCATCGGCCTCCAGGACAGCCTCTGGCCGCACGTCGTCGGCTGGGAGAACCCGATGCCGGGCATCGACGAGCACCGCGAGCGCTACGACGTCGGGACCGAGCGCCGCGCCGTCATCGACGGCGAAGTCGGCGTCTCCGGTCTGACCGCGCCGCGGAACGCCGTCGAGACGGACGCACTCGGACGCGTCGTCGACGCCGTCGACGGGTCGCGAGCGAGCGTACCGGACGCCGGCGACGAGTGACGCGGGTTCGGGGACGCGGGACTCGGTGCCGGAGCGAACTCAGTCCGCGAGGACCGCGACGGCCGCGAGCGTCGCGAGCGCGGCGACGAGTGCGGCGAGGAGGGCGCCGAAGGCGACCTGGAACCCGAAGCTCTCGGCGAGGACGCCCACGGTCGCCGGTGCGATCGCGCCGACGCCCATGATGGCGGTCCTGACGGCGCCGAGCGCGCCGCCCGCGACGTCGTCGGGGACGAGGTCGACGAGGTACGCGCCGCGGACGGGGCGGAAGCCGTGGCTGCCGAGGCCGAACGAGACGATACCGACTGCGAGCACGAGCACGGGAGCGGTCGGGACGGCGACGACGACCGCGAGGCCGGCGGCGGCGAGCGCGAGCGTCCCGCCGAGGACGGGGAGGCGGCCGAACTCGTCGCTCGCGCCGCCCGTGAGGACCTGGACGACGCTCACCGCGAACACGGCCGCGTACAGCAGGCCGGCGGTGCCGTCGGAGAGCTCGGCGGCGTCGACGAGGTACGTGGGGAGGAAGGCGACGGCGCCGTTGTAGGTGAACGAAAAGAGGACGGTGACGGCGACGAACGCGGCAACGTCGCGGTCGCCGAAGAGCGCGGCGTACTCGCCGACGGTGGCGGTGTTCGCGGCGTCGCCGGCGCCGGCGTCGCCGACGCGAGCGGGGACGCGCCGCGCGAACGCGGCCGCGAGGACGAGCCCGACGACGCCGGTCGCGAGGAAGATCGCGGGCCAGTCGACGACCGCGGCGAGGACGCCAGTGGTCGCGGCGACGACCGCGATCGGGGCGACGACGCCGCCGAACGACCCGAACGTGTCCATCACGCCGAGCGCACGCCCGGTTCGCGAGACGTACACGCGCGAGAGGAGGGGGACGGCGACGGTCTTGTGCGCGCCCGTGCCGACACCGACGACCACCATCGCCGCGACGAGCGCAACGAACGGGAGCGGCGCTCCGAGAGCGACTGGGGCCGCGATCGCGAGCGCCGCCAGTGCGGCGAGGACCGCGCCCGCGGTGACGACGCGCCACCCACCGACGCGGTCCGCGAGCATCCCCGACGGCAACTGCATCGCGGCGTACGCGAGCATCAGCGCCGTGAACGCACCGCCGACGACGGCGTTCGACACGCCGTACTCCGCTGTCAAGGTCGGGAACAGCGGCGGGAACAAATAGCGGAGGAACTTCGCGAGGAACCAGATGCCCGCCGTCAGGACGAGCGCGTCCAGCCGAGAGACGCGCGAGCGATACGCCGCGACGGTCGAACGCGAGCCCACCGCTTCAGTCGCCGAACGGACCCTTGCCGCCGCCCATACCGCCCATGCCACCCATGCCGCCACCGCCTTCGCCCTGCATCTTCTTCATCATCCGCTGCATGTCGCCGTCCATCCCGCCCTGGAACTGGTTGAGCGTCCGCTCCATCATCTTGTGCTGCTGGAGGAGTTCGCGGACTTCCTCCTCGTCGCACCCCGAGCCGCGCGCGATCCGCTCGACCTGCGTCTGCCCGACGCCGCGGGGGTTCTCCATCTCCTTCTCCGTCATCGAGTCCATGATCACCTCGAACCGACGCATCCGGTCCTGAGTGACGTCCATCGCGTCGTCCGGCAACTGGTCCTTGATGCCGCCGCCCATCCCCGGGATCATGTCCATGATCTGGTCGAGCGGCCCCATGTTGTTCATCGCCTCCAGCTGACGCTGCATGTCCTTCAGCGTGAACTCCCCCTTCAGCATGTCCTCGGGGTCCCAGTCCTCCTCCTCGTCCCCGGTCTCCTCCATCGCGCGCTCGACGCGCTCGGTGAGTTGCTTGAGGTCGCCCATCCCGAGCAGCCGCGAGATGAAGCTCTCGGGCTCGAACCGCTCGATGTCCTTGACCTCCTCGCCGGTCCCGAGGAACCCGATCGAGGAGTCCGTCTGGTCGACCGCCGTCAGCGCACCGCCACCCTTCGCGGTCCCGTCGAGCTTCGTGATGACGACGCCATCGATCCCGATGGACTCGTCGAACTGACTCGCCTGGTCCTTCGCGCCCTGCCCGATCGCGGCGTCCAGTACCAGGAGCGACCGGTCCGGGTCGACCGCGGACTCGATCTCCTCGATCTCCGCGATGAGGTCGTCCTCGAGCGCGTGCCGACCCGCCGTGTCCACGATGTGGACCTCTGCATCGCTCGTCGCCTCGAGACCCTCGCGAGCGATCTGGACGGGGTCGTCGCAGTCGGGGTCGCCGTAGAACTCGACCTCCGCGCGCCGACACATCTCCTTGGCCTGGTCGTACGCGCCCGGCCGGAACGTGTCCGTCTGGATCACCGCGGGCCGCAGGCCCTTCTTCGAGAACCACCACGCCATCTTCGCCGCGGACGTCGTCTTCCCCGACCCCTGGAGGCCCGCGAGCATGATCGTCTGCCCCTCGAGGGGGATCTCGGTGGACTCGCCGACGAGGTCGACGAGTTCCTCGTACACGATGCGGAGGACGTGGTCCCTGGCGGTCGTCCCCTGCGGCGGCTCCTCGTCGAGCGACCGCTCCTTGATGCTGTCGGAGAGGTCCATGACGAGCGAGACGTCGACGTCGGCCTGCAGGAGCGACCGCTGGATCTCCTTGACGACCTCCTCGACGTCTTCCTCCGAGATGCGTGACTTCCCGCGGAGCGTGTCGAGCGTGCCCCGCAGAGAACTGCCGAGGTCGTCGAGTACCATAATTGCACGCAGGTACGTGGCTCCGGCGTAAATGCCTTTTTCTCGCCGCTCGCCACGACCCCGATACTGCTAGGAAATCGAACAGAAATTCGCTTCTGGACACCTTTTTGCGTCCGGCGCCAATAGTTCTGGACGCAGTCGGTGCCTCGCCAACGCTGGCTGTCATCCACCCACTTCCATCACTTTCGCTGCCGTCGACTCGCCCACCAGCGACGGCCACGGCACTCGCGCTCGGCAGGAGCGTCAGGCGCGACCGCGGTGCGACGAGCGGTACGCCTCGAGCACGTCCTCGAAGTCGTCGACGGTCCGCTGGAGACGGTCCTTCAGTTCGTCGTACTCGTCGACGAGTGCCTCCCACTCCGGTTCGCCCGAGAGCGCCATCTCGCGGTGCTCCGCGAGCAGCACCCGACGCTTGGTCTCCAGCCTGAGGAACCGCTGGAGGTCCGCGTCGTGCTCGCGCGCCCGCATCTGGAGTTCGATCGCGTTCGCGAGGTCGTCGTGCTGTACGGGCTTGACGAGGTAGTCGTCGAACGGCATCTCGAGGACGTCCAGATCCGGGTCGATCGCCGTCACCACGATCACCGCCGGGTCCGCGTCTCGACGCTCTAACATCTCCAGGACGTCGTCCCCCGAGTACCCCGGCATCCGTCGGTCGAGTAACACCACGTCCACCGTCTCGTCGACCTCGGCGAGGAACGCCTCCCCCTCGTATACCGTCCGCACGTCGTACTCCCCGCGGAGCCAGAGCGTGAACATGTTCGCGAGCTTCTCCTCGTCGTCGACGACGAGCACGGTCGTCTCCTGATCACCTGGCATTCGCTTATCGGACCTCTAACACGTGGGGGGACTTAGCCGTTGTAGCCGTCGACGACGTCCCGCCACGGAAGAAACCCGACCGCAGCCGACCACGCGGCGTCGAGCAGGTCGATCACGCGACGTCGAACGGGCAGTCGACTACGCGGCGTCGAGCCGGCAGTCGATCACGCGACGTCGAACGGGCAGTCGACTACGCGACGTCGAACGGGCAGTCGACTACGCGACGTCGAACGGGCAGTCGACTACGCGACGTCGAACGGGCAGTCGACTACGCGACGTCGAACGGGCAGTCG
>NZ_JAAOIR010000005.1:0-268449 GCF_011440375.1 Halorubellus sp. JP-L1 | reverse complement strand
GCAGTCGACTACGCGACGTCGAACGGGCAGTCGACTACGCGACGTCGAACGGGCAGTCGACTACGCGACGTCGAACGGGCAGTCGACTACGCGACGTCGAACGGGCAGTCGACTACGCGACGTCGAACGGGCAGTCGACTACGCGACGTCGAACGGGCAGTCGATTACGCGGCGTCGAGCCGGCAGTCGACTACGCGACGTCGAGCAACCGGTCGACCATCCGGTCGGGGTCGAACCGCTCCAGGTCGTCGTACCCCTGGCCGACGCCGAGGAACAGGATGGGCTTCCCGGTGACGTGCGCGACCGAGATGGCGGCGCCCCCGTTCGAGTCCGCGTCCGCCTTCGTCAGGATCGCGCCGTCGATCTCCGCGGCGTCGTCGAACTGCTTCGCGCGCTGGACCGCGTCCTGGCCCGCGACCGCCTCGTCCACGAACAGCGTCATGTCCGGGCCGACGACGCGACCGATCTTCTCCAGCTGGTCCATCAGTCCCTCGTTCGTGTGGAGGCGGCCCGCGGTGTCGCCGAGCACGACGTCGACGTCGTTCGCTTCCGCGTACTCGACGGCGTCGTAGATGACCGCCGCCGGGTCGCCGCCCTGCTCGTGACTGATGAGCTTCGTGTCGAGCGCGTCCGCGTGCGACTGGATCTGCTCGTTCGCACCCGCACGGTACGTGTCGCCGTTCGCCATCACCGACGACAGCCCGCGCTCTTCGAAGTAGCGCGCCATCTTCGCGATCGTCGTCGTCTTCCCGACGCCGTTCACGCCCGTGAAGATCACGACGAGGGGTTTGTCGGCGTCCTCGACGCGCGCCTCGAAGTCGAACTGGCCGACGCTGATGACATCGTACAGCGCGTTCCGGAGCGCCTCCTCGACGACGCTTCCCGTGGACTCCGTGAACTTCCGGGTCTCCCCGACGAGGTCCTCGCGGATGTTGTCGAGGATCTGCTGGGCGACGTTCATCTCGACGTCAGAGGACAACAGGGCGATCTCCAGCTCCTGGAGCGGGCCCTCGAGGTCCTCCTCCTCGATGACGAACTTCCCGGTCGCCAGCGACTTCGCCTTCCGCGCGAACCCCGTCGACTTCGACTCGTCGTCCTCGTCGTCGGAGCCATCCGCGTCGGCGTCGGTGTCGGCGTCCGCATCGCCCGCGCCGACCGCGTCCGCGTCGACAGACGCCTCTGCGTCGCCCGCGCCGACCGCGTCCGCGTCCGACGCGTCCGTCGACGTCTCGGGAACACCGGCCTCGTCGTCGGCCGCTTCGACGTCGGCCGCTTCGACGTCATCCGCCTCGACGTCATCCGCCTCGACGTCTTCGTCGTCGACCGGTTCCGCGTTCTCCTCGGCGGCCTCCTCCGCGTCCTCGCGGAAACTCCCGAGTTTCTCCTTCAGGCTATCGAACATCCTCGTCGCTTACTCGTCGTCGCCTTCCTGCTGCTGCATCTGCTGCATCTGCTGCTGCATCTGCTGTTGCTGCATCTGCTGGGCCTTCTGCTCGAGCTGGCTGGACTCGCTCTCGAGGTCGTCTATCTCGTCGTTGACGTCCTCGATGCGGTCGTCGACCGCGTCCTTCTTGTTCTCGAGCGTCTCGATCGCGTCGCCCTCGGACTGCTCGGCCGCGTACCCGCCGCCGAGGCCGACGACGACCTCGTCGAGGTCCTGGACTTCCGCGCGGACGTACGCGTCGCCGCCCAGCGGCACCTGCACCGTCGAACCGGTCTCGAGCGTCTCGAGCGCCTCGATGGCCTCGTCGATCTCGGTCTTCTCCGCCTGGAGGTCCGAGACGTCCGTCTCGAGTTCCTCGATCTCCTCTTCGAGCGCCTGTAGTTCCTGGGAGAGCTGCTGGAGTTCGCCGCCGCCGCCACCACCGCCCATCATTGTGCTTCGACCTCCTCGATCTCGACCTGCTGACGGTTCAGGCCGTGCCGGCCGCCGAAGTTCGCGAACGTGTGCTCGCGAGCGACGTTCTCGTTCGTCGCGTCGATTGTCGTCTCGAACGCTCGCTCCCCACGGTGGGTCTGGAACGTACCGCGGATAGTAAACTCACTCATGTAGCCGAATCGGTCGCCGAGGGGGAAGAATCTTCTCACTTCACCGTCCCGGCCGGTCGGCGCGCTTCCGGGGGCGACGCGGCGATGGTGTCCTGCAGAGACGGGCGTCTGGCGGGGGTAGGCCGCGGCTGCGGTCGACGACGCGGCCGGACGGGCGTCGATTGGCGCGATTGCGTTCGCGAAGGACCACGATTGCGTTCCCGGATGGGCTCGAATGCGTTCGCGAAGGACCACGATTGCGTTCGGCGATGGCCGCGATTCCGGTCTGCCGGCGTTCGACTAGCCGGCTTCTAACTAACCCCATCGCTGTGCCAACTGGTAACTATCATGTCTCCAGTCGGAGCCGCTCGCGGGCGGTCGCAGGCGCGGGGAGTGGCGCCCGTCGTCGGCCTCGTGCTCCTCGTCGGTCTGGTCGTCGCCGGCTCCGGAATCCTGTTCGTCGCGGGGATGGACGCGAAGCGGTCGATGCAGGACGCGTCCGCGATCGAGGACGCCGAGACGTCGCTCCAGTCGGCCGGTGCGACGTTCCAGTCGCTCTCGCACACCGGCAGCGGGTCGAGTGCCAGCGTGACTCTCGCGGACGGCCGCGAGCGGGACGTCGCGGTCGTGAACGACGGCACCCTGCGCGTCCAGCTCAACGGGAAGCCGGCCTGTACCGCGGAGACGGAACTCGGGACGGTCGTCGCCGAGCACGACTCCGGCACCACCGTCGCGTACCAGGCGGGCGCGGTATTCAAGCAGTCGCCGTCCGGGACGACCGTCGTGCAGACGCCCGCGCTCGACTACCGGACCGAGTCGATGAACGGCCACCCGATCCGCACCGTCTCGTTCCCGGTCACGAACGTCACCGGGGACGTCGACGGGAGCGGAGACGCCGTCGCGACCGCCGAAGGGCCGCCCGGCGACGGCATCCAGGACGACCTCTGCCTGACCGACGCCGGCGCCGGCGACCTCGAGTACGTCCGCGAGGTGACGATCACCGTCGAGGGCAGCGAATACTACGAGGCGTGGCATCGCTACTTCCAGGAGGAGTTCGGGACCGTCGCGGACTACAGCGTCGACCACGGCACGCAGACCGCGTCTGTCACCGCGCCCCTCGGTGCGGGCGTCCGCCCGAACCAGTTCGCGATCGAGGACGTCCGCATCTACGGCGGGATCTTCTCGACGGCGGCCTCCGGCGACCTCCTCCTGCAGACCAAGCACGCGTCCATCGACAGCTACGACGCGACGAACGGGCCGTGGGCGACCGGCGAGCCGACGTACGGCGACGACGGCGAGGTGTTCACGCGCGGGAGCGTCGCCGTGCAGGCCAGCGGCGCGAGCGTCGCTGGCGACGTGTACGCGGAGGGCACGGTGTCGCTCTCGGAGTCCTGCGGGACCGGCGGCGAGTACTGCGTCATCGGCGACGTGGTCGTGAACAACTCGACGCCGAGCGGCCCGACCACGAGCCTCCAGCCGGGGGACGACGACGAGCGCGCGGAACGCATCGGCGGCACGTGGGACAACGGTACGAGCCTGCCGTCGGTCCCGAAGCTGGACGCGACCATCGACCGGACTGTCGCGGCCGCGGACGAGTACAATACGAACGACGACGCCGCGGCCGTCAGCGGCGACGGGATCCAGTACGCGGGCGGGAGCGCGACCCTCGAGAGCGGCGTCTACCACCTGAGCGACCTCACGGTTCCCGCCGGGAAGACGCTCGAGCTCGACACGACCGACGGCGACGTCGTCCTCGCCGTCGAAGACGACGTGAGTATCGAGAGCGACGCGACGGTGACCGTGACGGGCGACGGCCGCGTGCAGACGTTCGTCGCCGACTCCACGGGCGCGGACGACCAGCTCACTGTCGGCGAGGGCGCGACCGTGGAAGTCGTCGACGGGGGCGTGCGAACGTACCGGTCGAACGGGTTCGTGATCGCGTGCAAGGCCGGCTGTAGCGCGACGTTCGCGGACGCCCCCTCGTCGAACCCGACGACGTTCACGGGCGTCCTCTACGGGCCGGGCGACGAGAGCGACGACGGCACCGTCAGCCTCGGGAAGCGCGTCGACGTCTGGGGCGCGCTCGTCGCCGGCTCCGTCACGTTCGAACAGCAGGCCGAGTTCCACTTCGACCGGAGCCTCCAGAATCACGTCGCGGACAGCGACGGCGACGGCGCACCCGACGCCGAGGCCACCGGCGCCCTCACCCACGTCGACCCCGGCGTCCAGAACGGCTACGTCGTCTCCGTCACGACCAGGGACGTCAACGTCAGCAGCGACACTCCCCGACTCGCGGCCAGCGACGCTATCGGCTCCGCAGCCGGCGACGGCCCACGGCCACGCGTCGCTGCGTTCCAGTCGTTCGCGACCGCACGAGAGCGTCCCGCGGTCCGCGTCGGCGATGGCGAGTGACCGCGAGCCGCGACGCTCACCGGTCGGCGTCGCGCGGGAAGAAGAACCGCCTCGCGGTCAGTCGACGAACCCGAGCGTCTGCTCGATGCGCGTCAGTTCGGGACCGCTCGTGTCCTCGCCGACCACGTACCCGTGGTCGTTCGCGAGCAGCCCGGAGCCGACGAGCGGCGCGCCGAAGTTCACGGTACCGACGTCCGCGTGTACGCCCAGGTGGTCGTCGAGCGCCGCGAGCTCCGCTTCGGTCGCCTTCGGGTGACAGAGCACGCCGTCGTTCGTCGCGACGCCCGCCGTCCCGACCGTCCGCACGCCACCGATCTCGCCGCGCTCGACGGGGACGTCGAGCGTGTCCTCGACGATCGCGACCCCCTCGTCGGTGAGTTCGGGGTGGACGTACGCGCCGGTGTCGTTCGCCAGCACGACGTTCCCCGCGGCGTTGCGCCGCCCCGGGAGCACGCCGACCGAGACGTCGGTCGCGTCCTCCAGGCGCTTGCGTTCGCGGTCGCGGATGCGGCCCGTGACGACGACGCCCGTCGAGTTCCCCGCGACGAGCGACCCGACGGTCGCGGATCCACCGACGTTGGTCGCGACTGCCGGTACCTCGAGCTCTTCGGCGAGCGCGTCGACGAGCTCGTCGTCGGCGTCCTGCCGGACGACGAGCACGCTGTCGGTCGCGCGAGCGAACACGCCGACGTACGGCGACCCGACGAACGCGGTGCGTAGCACCGTTACTCTGCGTATTCCGCTTCGACGACGCGCTCGCCCTCGACGTCGAAGGGCGCGGCGCGAACGCGAATCTTGCTCGGCGGCTTCTTCCGGCCGCGCTCCCAGATCTTCTCGTTGATCGAGGGGTCGAGGCGGACCTGGTCGTCGTCGACCGAGAAGTGCTGTGCGAGGTGCTCGCGGATGAGCGTCATCGCCTTGTCGGCGCGCTTGTGCTTCGCTTCGGCGTTTGCGTCTCGGAGCGGGACGGTGACGACGCGCTCCTCGAAGTCTCCTGCGCTCATCGTTACTCGTCCGTGTCGTTACGCCGCCAGTTCCGGCGCTTGTAGTTCCGCTGGGTCTCCATGTCGGTCTTGAGCATGACCCACGCCGGCACCCGACTGTTCTGTCGGTCGAGCTTGGCGAGGCGCTTCTTCTTCGCCTTCGACTTCTTGCTCATAGTGGCCGGGACTACCGCACCGGACCTTATAGGGCTGTCCTTTCGCGCCGGCACGCCGGGGGGCGTCGGGGCGAGAGACGGCCTTCGAACCATCGAGAGACGGTCGTCCGTACACCCCGCAGATGCAGGTGCGTCGGTTAGCCGTGTCGAGTGCGTCGTCGCTATCATGGAACGACGAGACGAGCGCTCGATGCGGTCGAGTCGGACGCGTTCGGACGGTCGGCCGCGGGACGCGTCGCGGGGGCCGTCCCGCGCGGGGTCGACGACGCGACGGCACGTGCTCGCCGCGACCGGGAGCGCGGTCGTGGGAGCGACGACGCTCGCGAGCGCGGCGAGCGCGCAGGAGGAGACGACGACCGACGACGACACGGGGGCGAGGATCACGACGACGATGGCGATCGAGGACGTTCCCGAGTTCGATGGGCCGTACGGGAGCCAGTTCGTCGTCATCCAGTCCACGGAGTACTCGCCGGAGCGAACGCCCGGACTGGAGGACTGCTCGGGCGTCGACTGGAACATCCAGAACACGAAGTCCCACGACGGCGCGATCATCGATCGAGTGTCCCAGAGCCCGGAGGGGTTCCAGACGACGATCCACATCGCGGCGGAGGACCGCGAGTTCAGGCCCGGGCAGACGTTCGTCGTCAGCGACGTGACCGAGTGCGGGGACTACGTCGCGCTCGGCGTGGAGGGCGTCGGCCCGCTCTCCCTCGCCGGCAAGGAGGCCGTCGGAACGGGTACCGGCGACGGCGCGGGCGGTGACGCTGGCGGGTCGATCCCGGGATTCACGGTCGGCGGGGCACTGGCCGGGGTCGCGGCGCTCCTGGGCGCCGGCGCGGCGCGACGCGTCGCCTCGGACGACGACGGCGCCGAGCGGTGAACGCCGGTGCGAACGGTGCGGGCGTGGCTCAGAGTTCGAACGAGCGAACGGTCTCGTAGCGCGGGCCGTCGTCGGTGAGGACGCTCTCGGTGAGTCGGACTTCGTCGACGGTCGCGGTGCCGACGGTCGGCTCCTCCTCGACGACGACCGACTGGACGCGGTCCTTGCCGCCGCCGTGGCGGACGCGAGCGATGGTGGCGTGCGGCGTGAACTCGTGATCCTCGGGGTCGTAGCCGAGCGCGGTCGTCTCGCGCTCGACGGCCTCGTGGAGCCGGGCGAGTTCGAGGTCGCCCTCGCGGACGCCGAGCCAGACGACGCTGACGTAGTCGAGGCTCGGGAACACGCCGAGGTCGCCGTACTCGACCTCGAACGGGTCGACGTCCGCGTCGTCGACCGCGGCCTGGACGGCGTCGGCGACGGCGTCGAGCCGGTGCTCTGGCGTCTCGCCGAGGAACTGCAGCGTGACGTGTGTCTGTTCGGGGTCGGTGGGGTCGACGCCGGCGGCGTCCGCGACGAGTGACTGGACGTCGGCGACGGCGGGCGCGAGTGCGTCGGGGAGGTCGACGCTCACGAACAGTCGCATACCCCCTGTCGCGGGCGTGGTGCCGTAAACCCCGTCGCCCGTTCAACCGCGAGCCGGCGGCGGAATCCAGCGAGGAACGGCGAGACTGCCGCGCACGAATCCTCGGTTCGCGTCCGATCCTCCAGCAGGTGTCCGGTTTTCGCGAAGCACCCACGGTAAAGTCCTCGTTACCGCTGGCAGGCAGTGGATCACCGACGGAAACGCCCGGTTTCGAGCGACGGTGCGCCGCCGGTAGCGGTCGGTTTCCAGACCGACGAACGGACCGTCGCGCTTATTCCACCGCGTTCGGTAAAGAGGTTCCATGGAGGCGTTACACGCGCGGTACCCGTTCTTCGAGAGCGCGCGGGAGGCGGTCGACGCCGCCGCCGTGGACCTCGGAGAACTCGTCGTTCGGGAGGACGCGCCGGCGGTCGAGCGCGCCGTCGAGCGCGTGACGACGGCGCTCACCGACGGCGACGTCGGGGCGCCGCGTCGGCGGACGCGCACGGAACTGCTCTCGTACCCGGTCGCGCGCGTGTTGGTGTCGCTCGTCGACGAGCCCGTGGTGACGCGGACGTACGCGCAGGCGGAGGCGGCGACGGCGATCGAGCGCGTTCGCGCGGACGTCACCGAGGACGCCGACCTGTCCTACGGGTCCGCCGGCGAGGTGACGCTCCCCGGGTTGCTCGACGAGTTCGACCTCACGGACGCGGTACGGGCGGTCGAGGAGGACGCGACGACGTTCCGCGTGGACGTCACCGCGTACCTCCGGTTGTCGTCGGGGCTGGACGGCGACGCGTGGCGACTGAACCGGCGGGCGCTCGCCGACGGCGACGTGCCCGTCGACCGCGACGAACTGCTCGTCCTCCTCCGGCAGGCCGTCGAGGACCGCGTCGCGGAGGGGCTCCCGCTGGGGGTGCCCGACGCCATCGCGGACGCGCTCGCTCCCGCCATCGCTCAGGTCGAGGAGGTGCTGGCGGACATCGACGTCGCCGTGGACATCGACCGCGTCCTCCCGGAGCTGTTCCCGCCGTGCGTGCAGGCGCTCCTGGAGCGCGCTCGCGACGGCGAGGAACTGCCCGCGCACTCGTGGTTCTCGCTGTGCTCGTTCTGCGCGACGATCGGGATGGACGCTCCCGCTGTCCTCGAGTTACTGGACGTGACCGCGGAGACGGACCCGGTGCTCGCGCAGCGCGTACGGTACGGGATGGAGCGGGTCGCCGGCGAACGCGGCGTCGAGTATCCGCTGCCGTCCTGCGAGACGATGGACGCGTACGGCGACTGCGTGAACAAGGACGACCTCTGCGCTGAGGTCGCGCACCCGACGGGGTACTACGAGGCGCGCGTCGACGCCAGCGGCGACTGACCCGGGGACTCGAGAGTGGCGGAACGAAACGGATCGGGAGGAATCGGTCGCGAACGAAACGCCGCGAGACGGATCGATACCGGACTGGAGTCGGTGTTTAGACTGCGTTGCCGTTCTCGTCCTCGTCGTCGGGCTTCCCGAAGTACGCGAGGGCGTAGCCGACGCCGACCATGAAGAAGACGAAGAACATGACGGCACCGGCGAGCACGAACCCGCCCTCGGCGGTGAGGATGCCCTGCGCGTCGCCGTACGTCGTGCCGATGACGACCATGACGGCGAGCATGACGAGTACGGCTCCGATGGAGACGACGAGTTCGATCCAGTCCTGACGGTCCATACTCGGCTTCAACCGCGGTGGGAACAAAAGGGTGTCTAACTCGCTCTCGGCGTTGGGCGAACCGCCGAGGTGGCAGTCGGCTGGTGCGTGCCTGGCGTCAGGCGGTGAGCGTGACGTCCTCGAAGTCGAGGAACGCGGTCTCGTAGCCCTCGTGACGTGCGACCTGCGCGGGCGTGGTCACGGAGAGCGTGACCTCGTCGCCGGACTGGACGTCGACGGGTGCGCCGTAGTGATAGCCGATTTCGGGGTCGAGCGTGCGGCCGAGGCTGTCGTCGTAGACGGTCTCGCCGTCGCGGTCGACGGTCGCGGCGATCCCCATGCGCGGGATGACGAAGCCGTTGTACGGCGTGCGCGGGCTGACCGCGAGGTACCGGCCGTCGAAGCGGTCGGCGTCGACGACCGTCGCCGCGAACACGGCGTCGCCGCTCCTGGGCTCGCCGTTCGCGGGGTCGCCGAGCACGCGCCCCGGGAGGTCGCCGGGTGCCGGTGCGACGCCGAGCGGAGCGTCCATCTCCATGGGCTTCCGGGCCGTGCGCTCCCCGGCCTTTTCGGGGGTCTCGCGGAAGGAGATCCCCTGCTTCTCGGCCTGGCTATAGGTGAGTTCCAGGGGGATCGTCGCGCCCTCCTCGAATCGGCCGTCGTAGTCGCCGGTCGTGGTGACGCCGCTGCCCGTGACGCCACCGATGGAGACGTCGACGGTGAGCGTCGCCGCGTCGACGTCGCCGAGGTCGAAGTTCGCGCCGTAGTGGAACGCCATCGGCTGGGAGAGCATCGGGTAGATCGTCTCCTGGGAGACGCTCTCGCCGTCGCTCGTGATCTCGATGCTGACGCCCGCGTCCGGGAGCACCCGCTTCGTCTCGGGGTCGAACACGTTCACCATTATGTGCGCGTCGTCGCCCTCCTCGATCGGCGTCTGCTCGACGGTCGTCCCGTTCACGTTCCAGAACCGATGCGGGTACGAGTACATCGCCATCGCCGCGTAGTCCCCGGACTTCCCCATGCCGCCCATCTGCATGCCCTCGACGTGCGTCGGGAAGTACACCGCGTCCGGGCGGTCCGAGAGGACCGGCGGGGAGCGCGCCGACCGCGTCTCCAGCAGCCCGAAACAGCCGGCGAGGCCGGCAGCGCTCGCGACGCCACCGGCGCGGAGGAACGTGCGTCTGTCCATACGGGGACTCGGGGACTCACTCAAAAGCGGATTGTGGTTTATCGGTCGAAAGCGAGGCAGGCAAACGCTCGCCTCCGGCGAGCGGCAAACTGCCTCGATGCCGAGCGGCCAACGGCCGCGAGGCTGCGGTGCGGGTCCGGGCTGGAGGTCGCGTCCGACTTCGCCACTCGTCGGTGCGGGACGTCGCTACTCGGGCCGGGGCGTCGGGAGTGCTCGGTGCCGGCGTGGTGGGAGGAGGAAGTTGCCGCGGCGGCGGACGAACGTGTACTCGAGGATGCCGTTGTTGACGCGCTGGCGGATGGCGGGGTTCTCGGTGGCGTCGGTGCCGTTCATCGCTTCGCGCGTCTCGACGAAGTCGCCGATCTCGCGCTGGACGGCGAGGAAGTGGAGACCGGCTTCGCCGCCGTCGGTGGAGTCGAAGTCACGGCGGAGGATGATGGGATTGTCGTCGTCGTCGCGAGCGTTGGCTGTCTTCTGGTTGTGGCCGACGCGCCCGTACTCCTGGGCAGTCTCGTCGAGGTCCGCGGGGCACTCGTTGACATTCGTGCCGTCGCCGAGGTTCTCGCCGACGCCCTCGACGACGTCGTTCTCGGCGTGCGCGGGACAGAACATCTCGGCGACGCGGTCGTCGCGGTCCTGTTCGCCGTACCAGTCGTCCAGCCGGAGGCGGATCTTCGAGACGTGCTGGGTGGTCGCCCCCTCGAAGGGACCGGTCTGGATGGTGACGCGGTCCTCGGTCGCCTGGTTCTTCGTGAACCCGGACTTGAACCCCATGAACAGCGGCGATTCCTCGTCGATGTCGGCATCGTCGGGGATGCCGTCGACGTCCTCGTCGGCGTGGTGCTCGGTCGGGAGGCCGTTCCCGATGAAGCCCGTTCGGCGGTCGGCCTTCTCGAGAACGCCGACGAGGTCGGCGTCCATCTCGCGGTCGTTCGCGGCGTCGCGCTCGCCGAGCAACGCCGATTCGGCTTCGAGGACGACGTCGCCGTGGTCGCTCGCGAGGTGGACGAGCACGTCCTGTTCGTCGAACGCGGGGTCCTCGAACGACGACAGCGGCTCTGGCGCCGGCAGGTCGACGGCTTCGGGGAGCGAGTCCTCGAATCGGTCGAAGTACGACGGCGAGTACCCGACCGTGAACAGGAGGCCGTCGTTCGAGTGCTCGTAGGCGCGTTCGAGGCTCTGGAGCGCGGTCTCGACGGTCTCGCGCTCGTTCGCGGTTGGCGTGCCGTCGCCGGCGTAGTCGAGGTAGAGAAGGACGTGATGCCGCGGCATGACGTCGTTGCCGTGGTCGTCGTTCGGGATGCGCTCGCTCCAGGCGTGCTGTCGGTCGGGGAGCGAGCTCGGGTCGCCACCCGTCGGTATCTCGCGGCCGCCCGGAAGTCGGTCGAGGCACGCCGAGAGCGCGCTCGCCCCACCGATGGCGACGGCGGCCTTCGCGAACTCGCGCCGATCGAGTCCGCGACCGTCTCGTGGATCCATGCGCGCCGGTAGGGACTCGGCTTTCTTGTACTGCGTGGTACGCGTGTCGAAAGCGAGGAAAGCGAGGCAGGAAAACGCTCGCCTCTGGCGAGCGGCAAACTGCCTCGATGCCGAGCGGCCAACGGCCGCGAGGCCGCGGTGCGGGACGGTGCCGTGCGGTTCCGCCCTCGGACGAACGCTCGCCTCTGGCGAGCGGCAAACTGCCTCGGTGCCGAGCGGCCAACGGCCGCGAGGCCGCGGTGCGGGACGGTGCGGTGCGGTTCGAGGATCGGGAGCGGTCAGTGGGCGAGCGTGCGGCCGATGATGTAGCCGACGAGGCCGAGGGGGGCGCCGGCGAGGAAGCCGAGTGTCAGGAAGAGTGCGAGGGCGTCGAGCGTTGGGACGTCGAGGGCGTTCGGGCCGAGGACGACGAAGTTCTGCGCGTAGAGGTGGAGGGCGACGGTGACGCCGACACAGCCGGCGACGGCGGACGCGAGTGCGCGGGGAGCGCGCCGGCCGAGGTCGGCGGCGACCGCGAGGGCGGCTGCGGCGGGGACGGGGGACGCTGCAGTCGGCGAGGTGGGAAGCGGGAGCGAGAATGCGGTCGCGACTGTGGTCGTCCCGAGCGCGACGGCGATCCAGGCGGCGAGTGGCGTCGCTTGCTCGGGTGCGACTCGGCAGTGCGGTCGGAGCGACCGCCACGAGACGGTGCGGTCGCGGTCCGGTCGCGAGAGCGCGCCGAGCGCGTATCCGAGTGGGCCGGCGAGGAGGACGGCGACGCCCGTGGTATACCACGCGGCGCTCGCGGCGGCGCGAGCGACGAGCTGGAGCGTGACGGGGTCGCGGACGGCGACCGTCGCGGCGTCGACGGCGAACACGGGGAGTGCGGCGGCGAGGATCCCCGCGAGGACGCCGCCGCGGTAGCGGCCGACTGCGGCGGCGATGCTGCCGCCGACGGCGGCCGCGAGGAACGATGGTGTCACGCCGAGCAGTGCCGTCGGGTCGAGGACCCGGAGACTCGCCGCGGCGGCCGCGGCCAGGAGGGCGGCGAGGAGGCCGAAGCCGGCCGCTCTCGGTCGGTCACCGACGGCGATTCGCCGCGGGAGGGTCGCGGTCACGGGCGCTACGTCGTCGGGGACGGGCTTGGGCGTTTGGTCCGGGACCTCGGCCGGGTGCGTGCGAGGCGAGGGGTGGTCTGGCTGGGTCGGCGGGGTCAGGACCGCCAGAACGACGGGGTGAGGATGACGAGGACGGAGACGACTTCGAGGCGGCCGATCCACATGAGGAACACCATGTAGAGCTTCGAGGCGTTCGAGAACGGCAGGAAGCTGTCCATGGGGCCGACGGGGCCGAAGCCGGGGCCGACGTTCCCGAGGGTGGCGATGGCGACGCTCATCGCTTCGAGTCCGGTCAGCGAGACGTCGACGGTGCGGAGGCTGTCGAGGTAGAGGAGGATCGTCGAGAGCGCGAACAGCGAGAGGAACAGGAGGACGAACACGAGGACGTCGAGGATCGTCTCCTCGTCGACGGCGTCGCCCTGGAATCGGACGGGTCTGACGGCGTCCGGGTGGATGGACGTGAACAGCGACCGGAGGACGGCCTTCTTCACGAGCACCCAGCGAACGATCTTGATGGATCCGGCGGCCGAGCCCGCGGACCCGCCGAGGAAGTATGCGAACAGGAGAATCGTCTGCGCGGACGGGTCCCAGGTGTTGAAGTCCATGCTCGCGTAGCCCGTGGTCGTCACGATCGCGAGCACCTGGAACAATCCCTGTCGGAGAGCGTTCTCGGCGTTCCCGGGGATGGCGTCGACGTTCGCCGGGACCTCGTTGAGTCCGACGCCCGCGAACAGCAGCGCCGAGACGACTGCGCCGAAGCCGACGATGGCGAGCAGGTACGACCGGAACTCGGCGTTCTCCATCAGTCGGCGGGGGCCGTCCTTGAGGACGTACCAGAACAGCGCGAAGTTCGTGCCGGCGACGAGCATGAACGGCATCACCGCCCACTGGACGGCGGGCGTGAACGCCTCCACGCTCCGGGCTTGCGGCGAGAACCCGCCGGTCGGGAGCGTCGTGAGTGCGTGCGCGACGGCGTTGTAGAGGTCCATGTTCGGGGCGACGCCGGCCAGGTGGAGCGCGAAGTAGACGGCGGCGGCGAGGAGCGTGAAGCCGGCGTAGATCACCCAGAGCGCGCGCGCCGTCTTCTGGATGCGTGGCGTGAGTTTGTCGAGCGAGAGCCCGGGTGCCTCCTGATTGATGACTTGCGCGCCACCGACGGAGAGCTCGGGGAGGATCGCGACCATCAGGACGAGGATCCCCATGCCGCCGATCCACTGCGTGAGCTGGCGCCACATGAGCATCCCGTGGCCGTGGCGGTCGACGGAGATCTCGCCGAGGACCGTCGCGCCCGTCGTCGTGAACCCGCTCATGCTCTCGAACAGCGCGTTGACGGGCATCGCGACGGTCCCATTGCCGGCGACGAGGTACGGGGTCGTCCCCACGATCGGGACGACGAGCCAGGCGAGACCCACGAGGAGGAACGCCTCCCTGTTGCCGAGGTCGTCGTCGGTGCCTGCGCCGTCGACGCGCTCGAGGACCGCGCCGCTCGCGAACATCACCGCGATCGTCGCGACGAACGGGAGCGGGTCCTCGCCGTAGTAGAGCGCCACCGCGAGCGGGAACAGTGGCGCGACGGCGAGGTACTTCAGGACCGACCCGACGAAGGCGACACTGACCCGGTAGTCGACGTACGTCCGCAACGCGCGAGTCATCTACTTGCCTATACGAGCGAGCCAGGGGGTGTAGTCAGTTGTGCTTACAGGTCGCGGTCGCCGGCGTCGACTACCGCGCTCGCGTCACTCGGCGGCGAGGAGGTCGTCGACGAGGCGCGTGAAGCGATCGACGAGACGGGCGGGGACGCTCGGTTCGACGGTTTCGAGGAGGTCGCGGGTGCGCTGTGGGCGGGCGAGTGCGAGGGTGACGCGGCCGCGGCTGTCGCGGTGCTTCTCGAGGACGCCGGCGGTCTGGAGGTTGCCGACGTGGTGTTCGAGGGTGCTTCGGGCGATGCCGACGCGCTCGGCGACGGCCGCGGGGCGGTTCGGGTCGTCGTCGAGGCACGCGAGCAGGACGTCGCGCGTCGTCTCGCGGCGGACGAGCGCGAGGACGCGGCGTTCGAACGCGTCGTACTCGGGCGGATAGTAGTGCGTGCGGCCGAACAGTTCCTCGCGGGCCAGGACGCCGGCGTCGACGAGATCGCGGACGTGATACTGGACCTGGCCGGGCGCGTACTCGGTGTCGCGGACGAGTTCGTTGAAGTGGACGCCGGGAGCGGTCGCGATCGCGCGTTCGATGCTCGTTCTGGTGTCGGTCATGCGATCATGTTGTCGGCAGGCGTTTCGTTGGCGGTCGTTGTTCTGGCGGCGGTCGCGTGCGGTCAGGACGTGGTGGGGCGGACGCTGCGGGCGTACCAGACGGCGGCGACGACGAGCGCCACCATGACGACGTCGAGGCCGTGTTCGGCGGTGTGGTGCGTGGTCGGCGAGAGCTCGCCGACCATCCCGAGCCAGCCGAGCGCGCTCCGAGTGGCGAGTGCGGCGACGGCGAGCGCGACGAAGAGGTACGGGCTGGTGCGGCGGCGAGCGAACGCGGCGAGCGCGAGCCCGCCAAGGCCGGCGCTGGCGACGCTCGCGAGCACGAGCACGGCGGCGTCCGCCGGCCCGATCGTCGGGCCGGCGTGCAGGACGACTCCCTCGACCACGGTCTCCATCACGACCGGGTACGGGCTGGAGATTCCTGAAGACGTCGGTCTCTTGCGACGGCACGCCGCCGCTGTCCTGGTTCCGGACGCGTTCCGCTCTCGTGCGTGCTCGCGCGTGCGAGGGATTCAAACGACTGCGACCCCTGTTTCTAGTCGACGGCGAACGACCGCTGCGAGCGGCCGTCGCCGGAATAGATATGACGCACACTCGAAACACACCCGCGTCAGGAGCCGACGAGTTCGACGACCGGACCGCGCCGCCGGGGCCACCGAGCGAGCGCGACCTCGACCAGCGGTCGCTCCGGGCGCGCACGGAGGCGATGGACGTGATGGGCATCGGGAGCGGCCAGTACCGGGTGCACAGCGAGAGCGGGAACGATTACCTCGTCGACGTGAACGACCGCCGGTGCACGTGCCCCGACCACGCCATCCGCGGGGTGCGCTGCAAGCACCTGCGGCGGGTCGCGATGGAGATCACCGCGGGTTCGGTCGCGCCGCCGAGTTACGTCGCCTCGACGTGCGCGTCCTGCGGCGACTTCGCGCTGGTGCCGCCGGGCGCGAGCGAGCCCCATCTCTGCGAGCGCCATCGGCTCGCGGTCGGGGACCGCGTTCGGGACCGGGAGACGGGCGACGTGATCGTGGTGGTCGCGGTGTCGCCGCGGCGCGCGGACGAGGTGACGATCCCGGGCCGGAACGTGACGGTGGCGGGCTACGAGACGAACGCGGCGTATCCGGCGAGCGACCCGGTGGTCGCGGCGGTCTACCCGTCGGTGCGCGTAACCCGCGAGGGGGCGCGCCCGGAGTCCCTGCGCGCGTACTCGTTCCCGCTGTCGCGCCTGGAGCGCGTCCGCGAGCGCGACGGCGCTCGTCGGTGACGAGCGCACGCGAAGGCCGTCGACCGAAGGATTCTCCGTACCCGGAGCGAACGCTCCGGTATGGAGACGACGCGACTGCTCGGTCCGGGCTGGTCGACGGACGACGGCGTAGCCGCCCGCGGTCGAGCGTGGACGCCGGACGGCCGCCGGGCGGACCTCGCGTCGGCGTTCGCGAGCGCGCGAACGCTCACGTCCGTCGCCGCCACGGCGCGGCGACTCGACGGGTTCTACGCGGTCGTCGTCGACACCGACGACGCAGTGTTCCTCGTCTGCGACCACGCGCGGAGCGTACCGCTGTATTTCGACACGTCGGAGTCGATCGTCGTCGGCGACAGCACGCGCGAACTCGTGGGCGACGACCGCGAGTTGGACCCGCTCGCGGCGAGCGAGTTCGCGCTGACGCGGTACGTGACGCGCGGCGAGACCGTCTACGCGAACGTCGCCGCGGTTCGTGCCGGCGAAGTCGTCGCGGTCCCACGAGCCGACCCAGGGTCGTTCGAGCGTCGGCGCTACGCGCGCTACCGGCCGACGACGGCCGTCGAGGGCGACGAAGCGACGCTCCTGGACGCGATGGACGACGTCCTCGCGGGCGTGTTCGACAGGGTCGTCGACGTCGCCGACGGCCGCCGCGTGGCCGTTCCGCTGAGCGGCGGCGTCGATTCGCGGCTCGTCGCGGCGACGCTCGTCGACCGCGGCGTCGACGTCCTCGGGTTCGCGTTCGGCGTGCACGGCCACGCTGACGTCGAAGTGAGTCGCGACGTCGCCGACGCCCTCGGCATAGACTGGGCGTTCATCGAGTACACGCCCGAGCGCTGGCACGACTGGTATCACTCCGCCGCACGCCGCGACTACCACGAGTACGCGTTCGGCGGTGACGCGCTCCCGTTCCTCGCCGAGTGGCCGGCGGTGAAGGAACTGCAATCCCGGGGCGTGCTCGACGACGCGCTCGTCTGTCCCGGTCACACGGTCGCGACGCCGAGCGAGCGCGTCCCGGCGTCGTGGCTCGCGGAGCCGCCTGACGCGGACGGGTTCGTCTCGCACGTCCTCGACGAGCACTACTCGCTGTGGGCGTTCGAGGACGAGCGACGTCGCGCGACGTTCGCGGACCGCATCCGGGCGGACGCGGGACTCGGCGCGGGCGCAGCCACCGCGGCCGACGCCGACGCCCCCGGCGGGGACGCGATTCCGGCGTACGAGGAGTGGGAGTGGACGACGCGGATGGCGACGTTCACGAACGGGGACGCGCGCTGCTACGACTGGTTCGGCCTCGACTGGTGGCTGCCGCTGTGGGATCCCGCGTACGTCAGGTTCTGGGCCTCGGTGCCCGCCGAGCACCGCCTCGGGAAGCGACTCCAGACCGAGTACACCGCTCGCCGCTTTCGTGCGGTCGCCGACGTGGACGAACCGACTGCTCGCCGAACTGACGCGGATTGGACGCCCGTCGACCAGGTCCGGCGGACGTTCGAGACGCGACCGTGGGTCGCGCTCGACGGCGACCTCGAGGACTGGCTGGGCGCGCAGGCGGTGCCGCCGTCGAACGTGGAGTCCTGGGGGAACTACCCGCTGGGGTGGTACGGGGTGATTCCGCGCGAGGACGCCGGGACGTTCGACGCCGCTCGCAGCCTCTACTCGCTGCGGACGCTCGCGGCGCTCGACGAGCTCTCGTTCGGCCCGGGCTGTGTCGTCGACGGTCCGCTGACGGAGACGCTGTCGCTCCCGCCGACGGAGTCGACGTCGCCCGGAGCGACGGACCGGCTCGAATAGTCAACTACAAACCACCGGGTGATAACACCCGGTATGGAACGCAGAGACGTCATCGCGAGCGGCAGTTCGCTCGTCGCGCTCGGACTCGCCGGGTGCATCACGAGCGACGACGAGGGATCGACGGACACCGGCGAGGACGCGAACGCCACCGCTGACGGAGGAACGACGCAGTCGACCGCGTCAACGACGACCAACGAGGAGCTGGAGGGGACGCTCACGGTCGCGACCTACGGGTCGTTCGTCGACGCGCCCTCCAGCAGTCCCGGCCCGTGGATCAAGGAGGCGTTCGAGCGACGCCACCCGAACGTCACCCTGGAGTTCGAGACGAAGGAGAAGGCGCTCGACCACTACATCCTCCGGAAGCAGAACGGCGCGAGCGTCGGCGCCGACGCCTACGTCGGCATGAAGGTCCCCGAGCTCGTTCGCGTCGACGAGGAACTCGACGAGCCGCTGTTCGAGTCGGTTCGAACCGACCGCATCCCGAACTACGACGCCGTCAAGTCCGGGTACACGTTCGACCCCGACGGCCGCGTCCTCCCGCTGTTCACGGGGTACTGTGCGTTCGTCTACAACGACTACGAGGTCGACGCCCCCGAGACGCTCGACGACCTCACCACGGACGCGTTCGCGGGCGAAGTGACCGTACAGAACGCGCAGTCTGACAACACCGGTCTCTACTTCCTGCTGTGGACGGTCAAGGAGTACGGCGAAGACGGCTACCTCGACTACTGGGAGCGCTTGCTCGACAACGACGTGACAGTCCTCGACTCGTGGGGCGCGTCCTACGGCGCGTTCACGTCCGGCGAGACGAACGTCGTCACGTCGTTCTCGACCGACCAGGTGTACGCGAACCGGAGCGACGCGGATCTGAAGAAGCACCAGGTCGCGTTCCCGGGCGATAACGGGTACACGAACCTCAGCGGCATCGGGAAGTTCGCGGACAGCGACCGGGATCGGCTCGTGGAGGCGTTCGTCGACTTCATGCTCGGTCCCGACGCGCAGGGGAAACTCGCCGAGTTGAACGTCTCGTTCCCCGTCACCGACCACGGCGCGGTCCCGGACGTGTTCGAGGAGTACGCGAAGGAACCGCCGGAACCGCTCCTGTACAGCTACGACGACCTCGTCGGGCGCGTCGGCGAGTGGCGCGAGGAGTGGGCGCGCACGGTCGCGAGCAACAAGGCGGTCGCGGGCGAGTAGTCGGTCGCGAGCAACAAGGCGGTCGCGGGCGAGTAGTCGGTCGCGAGCAACAAGGCGATCGCGGGCGAGTAGTCGGTCGCGAGCACAAGGGCCGTCGCGAGCACAAGGGCCGTCGCGAGCGAGTGATCGGTCGCGGTCGCTCGCCACGCTGTCAGGTCGTCAGTCGCGGTCGCTCGCTGCATCCCGGCCGAGTTCGGACTCGACCTTCTCGACCTTGTCCGCACCCGTGATGTCGCTCGTACGGTCGTCGTCGATCTGGAGGAGCGTGTTCACGTGATCCCCGGCGACGGCGCGGTGCGCGTCGCCGACCGCGGCGAGGAGCGCGTCGAGGTCGTCGGCTTCGACGACGGTCGACATCGCGTTCGTCTCGTAGGCGACGTCGTGCTCCTCCAGCGCGTCGACCGCCGCAGCGACCTCCTCGGTCACGTCGTCGTCCGTCACGGGCGTGATCCTGAGCATCCCGAAGACTGTCATACCGCTCTCGTCACCCACCGCGAGAAAGAACCTGTCGGTTCCCAGTATCGAGACGACGGACTCGGACGCGGCCGCTTCGCGTCCCGACGCCGCCGGTCAGTCGTCGAAGTCGCCGATGCTCGTCCGCTCCGTGTCACCGACGAGTTCCGCGAAGTCGACGCCGTCCGCGAGCGCGGTCTCCTTCTTCACGCGATAACTCCCCTTGTCCGTCGTGTAGAGGTCGCCCGGATGGAAGAAGAACCAGTCCTCGCGGTCGAACCGCACCGCGATCCGGGGCTTCGCGCCGAAGTTCCGCGCGAAGTACACCAGGGCCTCCACCTCCTCGCCCTCGAGGTAGATCGGGCGCCCCGACGACGACTTCGCCTCGATCGCGTAGAAGTCGTCGCCATTTCCCGCCAGCACGTCCGGCAGCTCGCGGTCCGTCGCCGCCCCCGACGCCGGCGCCCGCATCACCGCGAACCCCGCCTCGTCGAGGGCGTTCACGAGCTCGCGCTCCCGACGATTCCCCTTCCGACTCGCGCTCATACCGACACCGTACGCGCGAACCCGCATAAACCACCGGATGGCGCGGTGAAAGTGAAGCAAGTGCGTAGCAGCCCGAGCGACCACCGAAACGGGACCGAACGCGACCGCACCACCAGAAACGGCATCCTGGCGGACGCCGTATGCTACCGGAGTCAGTTCACCACAAGAAACGGCGTCCTCGCGGTCGCCGTATGCTACCGGAGTCAGTTCACCACAAGAAACGGCGACCTCGCGGTCGCCGTATGCTCGGAGAGTCGCTTCACCACCAGAAACGGCGTCCTGGCGGACGCCGTATGCTACCGGAGTCAGTTCACCACCAGAAACGGCGTCCTGGCGGACGCCGTATGCTACCGGAGTCGCTAGGTCCCGTGCTGCCAGGACCCCATGTACTCTTCCTGCGTGTCGGTCAGCGAGTCGAAGTCGACGCCCTCCGCCGCCAGCTTGATCTCGGCGACTTCCTTGTCGAGTTCGTCGGGGACGTCGTGGACGCCGGGGCCGTAGTCGTCGGCGTTCTCGACGAGTTCCCGGACGACGACGGCCTGGATGCCGAAGGACTGGTCCATGACCTCGACGGGGTGCCCGAGCGCGATGGGGGCGGCGAGGTTCACGAGGCGACCCTCGGCGAGGACGTTCAGGCGGCGGCCGTCTGCCATCTCGTACGCTTCGACGCCGTCCCGTGCTTCGTAGCGGTCGACGGCCTTGTCGTCGAGCGCGTCGAGGTCGATCTCGATGTCGAAGTGGCCGGCGTTCGCGAGGAGCACGCCGTCCTTCATCCGCTCGAAGTGCTCGTCGACGACGACGTCGCGGTTCCCGGTGGTCGTGACGAACACGTCACCGATCTCGGCGGCGTCGCCCATTGGCATGACGTCGTAGCCCTCCATGTGCGCTTCGAGCGCGCGACGGGGCTCGACTTCGGTCACGACGACGTTCGCGTTCTGTCCGCTGGCCTTCTTGGCGACACCCTTCCCGCAGTAACCGTAGCCAGCGACGACGACGTTCTTCCCCGCCCAGGAGAGGTTCGTCGTCATCGCGATGGAGGCGAGCGAGGACTCGCCCGTGCCGTGGACGTTGTCGAACAACCGCTTCATGGGGGTGTCGTTCACCGCGAACACGGGGTACTCGAGGGCGCCGTCGGCGTCCATCGCGCGCAGGCGGTGGACGCCCGTCGTCGTCTCCTCCGCGCCGCCGAGGATGGTGTCGATGAGTTCCGGGTAGTCCTCGTGGACGGCGGCGACGAGGTCCATGCCGTCGTCGACGGTGACCGTCGGGTCGACGTCGATGACGGCCTCAATGGCCTCGTAGTACTCGTCGTCGTCGACGCCGCGGACGGCGTAGCTCGCGATCGAGTCGTGCGCGTCGAGCGCCGCGGACACGTCGTCGTGCGTCGACAGCGGGTTGCAGCCCGTGATCGCGACCTCGGCGCCGCCGTCGGCGAGCAGCTCGACGAGGTTCGCGGTCTTCGCCTCGACGTGCATCGCCATCGCGATGCGCTGCCCGGCGAAGGGCTGGTTGGCCTCGAACTCCTCGCGGAGCGCCTCGAGGATGGGCATGTGCTGGCGCGCCCACTCCATCTTCCGACGGCCCTCCTCGCGAGCGGCGTCCGGGTCGTCGAGTTGCGCGGTGATCGACGGATAAGCTGTCATGGGTGAACTCAGCGGGAGCGACGGCAAAACCCTACCGAAGGCGGACGCCGGGACGCCGGACTGCTGGGGCTCCGAGACGCAGGGATCGTGGGGTACCAGACCGCTCAGTTGAGCGTCGGGCCTAGAGAGTTAGGGGGCGCGTCTTTGCTGTGTCGTCCGGCGTGAACGTACATGGACATCAGCGACGACCACCAGCGTCGCATCGGCGTCCTCGTGCTCCTCGCGCTCGGTGCGACCGTCACCGCCGTGCAGGTGTACGGCGTCTACGACGACGTCGTCAGCGAGAGCGCGTCGGCGCTCGTCTCGGTGGTCGAGGTCTCGTTCCCCGGACTGTTGCTCGTCGCGTTCGGCGGTGTCGTCGTCTGGCTGTACACGAACGACTGGCGCGGCAGGCACGTCCTCCGGGTGGCGACGTGGAGTCTGGTCGTGAGCGTCGCCGCGCTCGCGCTCCAGGCGTGGGTGCTCGGCATCCAGTTGTTCTTCCAGAACGGCACGAACTATCACGTGCTGGCGTCGAGCAACGCCGCGATCGGGCTCGTCCTCGGGTCGTTCATTGGCATCTATAGCGTGATGCGCTCGCGCGACAGGCGAGAGCTGGAGCGGAGCGAGGAACGCTATCGGTCGCTCACGGAGGACGTCCTCGACTCGAGCGACGTCGGGATCTTCATCGTCGACGACGACCGCGAGGTCGTCTGGGTGAACGAGGCCGTCGAGACGTACTTCGGGGTGGCTCGCGAGGACGTCGTCGGGCGCCCGCACGCCGACGTTCTGTCGGAGACGGCGGCGGCGGTGGCCGACCCCGAGCGGTTCCGGGAACGGGTCGGGGCGATGGACGACGTCGCCGACGTCGGCGGCGTCGACGGTGATGGCGACGTCGCCGCGACCGAGGAGCGCTTCGAGTGTCGCGTGCTACCCGACGAGGACCGCGAGGAGCGCTGGCTCGAGTACCGGCGTCGCCCGATCGAGTCCGGCCTCTACGAGGGCGGCCGCATCGAGCACTACACGGACGTCACGGATCAGACGGAGACGACGGCGGAACTGGAGTCCCGCGAGCGCGTGCTTCGGGAACTCCACGACGCCCTTCTCGACCGGTCGTCGTCCGTCGAGAACCGCATCGGCGCGCTCATGGACGTCGGCCGCCAGCAACTCGGGACGGAGTTCGCGGTGCTGACGCGCGTCGACGGCGAGGACTTCCACGTGCGGGCGGCGAGTCCGCGCGACTGGCCGCTCGCGGAGGGCGAGACGTACCCGCTGTCGGACACGGTGTGTCGGCGCGTGGTGGAGACCGAGCGCACGCAGCAGTTCGAGCACCTGTCTCGCGACGCGCCGGACTTGACGAGTTGCCTGACGCACGCGGACGTCGACGTGGAGTCGTACGTCGGGATGCCCGTGTACGCGGACGGCGAGCTGTACGGGACGCTCGCGTTCTACGACCCGGAGCCGCGGCCGCCGGTCGGCGAGTGGGAGATGACGGTCGTGGAGCTGATGGGGAGCTGGGTCGGGAGCGAACTCGAGCTGGCGCAGCGGCGGGCGGAACGCCAGCAGGCGCTCCGGGAGACCCGTGAGCAGTTCGAGTCGCTCGTCGGCGACGTCGAGGAGTACGCGATATTCCGGTTGAACGCGGCGGGCGAGGTGGCGTCCTGGAACCGCGGCGCACGCCAGATCAAGGGGTACGAGGCCGACGAGGTCGTCGGCGAGCACGTGCGGACGTTCTACCCCGAGGCGGCGCGCGAGGACGGCGAGCCGGAGGCGTTGCTCGCGGAGGCCCGCGAGCGGGGACGCACGGAGACCGAGGGTTGGCGCGTGCGCAAGGACGGGTCGCGGTTCTGGGCGGACGTCTCGATCACGGCGCTGCGCGAGGACGACGGGGAACTGCGGGGGTTCCTGAAGGTGACGCGGGACATGACCGAGCGCCGGGAGCGCGAGCAGCAACTCGAGCACGAACGGGAGCGACTGGAGTTCATGAACCGCATGATCCGGCACAACCTCCTGAACGGGATGAACGTCGTGGAGGCGCGCGCGGGGTTGCTCTCCGGGCACGTGGACCCGGAGGTCGCGGATCACCTGGAGACGGTGCAGTCGCGGGTCCGGGACATGGTGGATCTCATCGAGACGATGCGGTCGTTCATGCAGGTGTTGACCGAGGAACCCGGCGAGCAGACGGAGCCGGTGGTGTTGTCGGAGGTGCTGGCCGCGGAGGTGGAGAAGGCGTGGCGGGCGTACGAAGCCGTGACGGTCGCGTACGACCGCGGCCCGGACGTGGCGGTCGTGGGGAACGACTTGCTCCCGGAGGTGTTCGAGAACCTGCTGTCGAACGCGGTCCAGCACAACGACTCGCCGTCGCCGACGGTCGAGGTGTCGGTCCGCGTCGAGGGCGACGAGGCGGTCGTCGAGGTCGCCGACGACGGTCCGGGGATCGACGAGTCGATGCGGGACGCGCTGTTCGAGAAGGGCGAGAAGGGGTTCGAGTCGCCCGGCACCGGGTTCGGGCTCTACCTCGTCCGGGAGATCGTGGAGTCCTACGACGGCAGCGTCGACGCCCGCAACCGCCCCGAGGGTGGTGCGGTGTTCACCGTCCGACTGCCGCTGGCGGCGACGACGGCGGGGGAAGAGCCGGGGACGGGCGGGCTGGCGTCGGAGTAGGAGCAGCGACTCGACTCTCACAGCGGGAGCGTTCCTCCCGGTTCGTTTCGGGACGGACCCGTCGCTACCGACCGGGTTCTCGAAGAAAGGGCGTTGCGAAGTCAGTAATCGAACGGCACTGCGGTCTGGATGGCTGCGAGACGTTCGAACGCGACGTCCACCGGTGCACCGACGCGCTTCGGGCCGTTCCCGTTGCCGGCGCCGTTTCCGTTGTCGGCGCCGTTCCCGTCGTCGTTGCCGGTAGCAGGCCCGCCGTCGGTCTCGTTCCCGTCAGTCTCGGTCTCGTTCCCGTCGCTATCGGTCTCGTTCCCGTCTGCCGAACCCGCGCCGGGCGTCCCGTTCGGCGGGCCACCGTTCGACGCGTTCGCTCCGGCGGTGCCGTTCGGCGGGCCGCCACCGTTCGACGCGTTCGCGGCCGGGGCGCTGGACGCGTTCGTTCCGTTCGTCGCGTTCGCGCCGGGCGTCCCGTTCGGCGGGCCGGCGTGCGCCGGCGCGTTCCCGGGGTTGTTCGCGACGACGAACGACGCGATCACGCGACCGGGCGCGGACACGTTCGAGTCGTTCGTCGCGTTCGCGACGACCGCGTCGAGCTTCTGCGTGAACTCGCGCGCGGCTTCGGCGGTACTCGACGCGTTCACGTCAGTCTCGTTGTCGTCGACGTCGGTCTCGTTGTCGTCGACGTCAGTCTCGTTGTCGTCGACGTCGGTCTCGTTGCTGGTCTCGTTCTCCGGCGTGACGGTGAACGTGGTGTCGCCGTCGATGGCCGCCGCGTCGTCGGCCGTCGACGGTGCGCTCGCTGCTGCCGCGGGCCCGACGGCCGCGAACAGCATGATCGCGACACCCACCATCGCCATGAGGCTGCGTCCTTGCATCAACTGGTAACAACGCGGTCACCACCGTAAACCGGGCACCCCGTTCGTTCCGTTCACCCGCAGATTGAGACGCCATCAGAGACCGTTAGGACGTTCAATAACCGTTCTCGTCGTTCAATCCCCTCAGGAGGTATCACGGTGGGACGCCCGGTGATGCCGGAGCGCTGGATCGGTCAGCCGCGGTCGAGAGGCGCGGAACCGACTGCCCGGGTCACGCGCGCTCGACGAGCGCTCGGGCGTGCTCGCTGGCGCGCTCGCGGACCGCGTCCGCGTCGAGCGTCGTCACCTCGCGGTCGCGCATGAGCACCTGGCCGTCGCAGACGGTGTGGCGGACGTCGCTGCCGCGGGCGGCGTACGCGAGGTGACTGACGAGGTCGTGCTGGGGCGTGAGGTGCGTGGCGTCGAGGTCGAGGACGGCGAGGTCGGCGTTCGCGCCCGCCTCGACGCGCCCGGCGTCGATGCCGAGGACGTCCGCACCGCCCTGGGTCGCCATCTCGACGACGGCGTCGGCGGGGACGGCGCTCGCGTCGTCCGCGGCGAGCTTCCCGAGCATCGCGGCGTCACGCATCTCGTCGAACACGTCCAGGTCGTTGTTCGACGCCGCCCCGTCCGTGCCGAGCGCCACGGTGACGCCCGCGTCGCGCATCGCTTGCACGGGCGCCATCCCGCTCGCGAGCTTCATGTTCGACGCCGGACAGTGCACGACGCCCGCGCCCGTCTCCGCGAGCAAGTCGTGCTCGCTCGCGGTGGTGTGCACGCCGTGCGCGACGAAGTCCTCGCGCTCGAGGAGTCCGAGTTCGCGCGCCCACTCGAGCGGACGCTCGTCGTGCTCGTCCACGATCGGGTCGACTTCGTCGGTCGTCTCGTTCGCGTGCAAGTGCACCGGAACGCCCGCGTCGCGGGCTCGCTCGGTGTACTCGACGAGGAGGTCCGGGTCGACGGTCGTCAGCGAGTGCGGCATGAACGCCGTCGAGACGCGGCCGTCGGCCGCGCCGTCGAACTCCTCGGCGACCCTGATCGACTCTTCGGCGTCCGCGCGCGCCTCGTCCTCGTCCTTCCCGACGGTGACGACGCCGTGGCCGACCCTGGCGCGGAGGCCCGCTCGCTCGACGGCGTCGACGACAGCGTCGACCTCGAAGTACATGTCCGCGAACGCCGTCGTCCCGCTCTTTATCATCTCCACCGCGGCCAGTTCCGTGCCGGCGCGGACGTCCTCGCTCGTGAGCGCCGCCTCGACCGGCCAGATGTCCTCCCGGAGCCACGCGTCTAGGGGCTTGTCGTCCGCGATCCCACGCAGGAGCGTCATCGCGGCGTGGGTGTGCGCGTTCACGAGTCCCGGCACGACGAGGCAGCCGTCCGCGGAAAGCGTCTCGTCGCCCGCGAGGCCCTCGCCGACCTCGACGATCGACCCAGTGTTCTGATCGACCAGCACGTCGGCCCGTACGACGTCGTGATTCGGCAGCAGCACGCGACCGCCCGACACGCAGAGCGTACTCATGCCTCGTGCTTCCCGGGGCGCGCTCATGTCGCTTCCGGGTTCCATCCACAGCCGTCGCGGACGAGACGGACAGCCGTGGTGGGACCACGACCGACGGCACCACGAGCATGCAGAAAGCCCCGGCACGCTCGCCCCTCTCAATCCCACCCACCGCAACAGCGACCGCTCCGCTACCGCGACCGCACCGCCGCCGCCGCACCGCCGCCGCGCCGCCGCCGCACTGCCGCCGCGCCGCCGCCGCACCGCCGCCGCACCGCCGCCGCACCGCAACCGCACCGCGCCCCGCCCTCCCCCTGCTCGAAGCGCGCGCAGATTCGCGCGCGCTTCGACCGGCCCGACTGTTGGTCGAATCGAGCGTTCGACGGTCGGGTGGCGCGCGGTGTCGCGGCACGGCGAACGGCGGTGAGCCGTGCGGCGTCGATACCATGCGAGGTTCCCGCAAGCGAAGCGAGCGGGAGCCAGTGAGAGCTCGCTCTCACGCTGGACGAGCGCGGCGACGACCGCAGGGAGTCGCCGCGGGAGTCGGCTGGGGAGGTCGAGGCTGCAGTGCTGTCGCGGTGCGGTCGCAGTACGGTCGCGGTGCGGCGGCGGCGGTGCGGACACGGTCGCAGTGCCGTCGCGGTCGTCGTCCAGTACGCTCGCCGAGCGCTCCATCTGGTCGCACTCGACCGTTTCCAGCAACGCTGTTTCGAGGAGCGGTGGCCCGCAGAGCCACCCGACGTGGTTCGAAAGACGCCGAGGGCGTCGTTCGGTATCCCGAGAGAGCGACGCTCTCTCGGCGGACGGAGAAACGGTCGTATCGACAGATTCGTACTGGGTGCGAGTATAGGGCGTGGTAATGGACGCGCCGCTGTGGACTGACCGGTACGCGCCCGACCTCGAGGACCTGCCGCAGGCGGACGCTCGCGAGTACCTCGAGCACGCCGTGGACGACCCGATCAATCTGGTGCTGCACGGGCCGGCCGGCGTGGGGAAGACGGCCGCAGCGCGAGCGCTCGCGAGAGAGAGCCACGAGGACCCGGAGAACGACCTGGTGGAGATCAACGTCGCGGACTTCTTCGACCGAACGAAGACGGAGATCACGAACGACCCGCGGTTCGCGTCGTTCCTCCGCGGGAAGTCCGACCTCGCGAAGCGCGACATGATCAATCACGTCCTGAAGGAGAGCGCGAGCTATCAGCCCGTGAGCGGACACTACAAGACCGTCGTCCTGGACAACGCGGAGGCCGTGCGCGTGGACTTCCAGCAGGCGCTCCGCAGAGTGATGGAACAGTACCACGAGGCGACGCAGTTCGTGGTGACGACCCGCCAGCCGACGAAACTGATTCCGCCGATCCGCTCGCGGTGCTTCCCGGTGGCGATGCCGGCCGCGAGCCACGACGCGCTCGTGGACGTGCTCGCTGGCATCTGCGAGGCCGAGGGCGTCACGTACGACGCCGACGGCCTGGAGTACGTCGCGGGGTACGCGGACGGGGACGTCCGCCAGGCGGTGCTGGCGGCGCAGACGACCGCCGAGCAAGAGGGCGAGGTGTCGATGCAGGCGGCGTACGAAGTGCTCGGCGACGTCGCGCACCAGGATCAGGTCCAGGCGATGCTGGACGCCGCGGAAGCCGGGGAGTTCACGGACGCACGGTCGACGCTCGACGACCTGCTCGTCGACGAAGGCTACGAGGGCGGCGAGGTGCTGGACGTAGTGCTCGACGAAGCACGGAGTCGGTACGACGGCGACCGGCTCGCGACGCTCTACGAGCTCGCGGGCCAGATCGACTTCGACATGACGGAGGGGTCGAGCGACCGCGTCCACCTCTCGCACTTCCTCGCGGAACTCGGACGCGAGCACGGGCCGCAGCTCGAGGCCTGAGGTCGCCCGACGGCTCCGATTTCGCCCGACGCTTTTCTCGTCCCCGTGCGAACACGCGGTGTATGCCGGCGCTCTCAGAGACGTACATCGAGAACCGACAGCGCGTGCAGCCGAATCACGCGAACAACTACGAGTCCGTCCACGGCGGGAACCTCATGAAGTGGATGGACGAGGTGGGGGCGATGAGCGCGATGCGGTTCGCTGGCGAGACGTGCGTCACCGCGGGCGTCGACGAGTTCAGCTTCGAGCGCCCGATCCCGGTCGGGGAGATCGCGGTCATCGAGGCGTACGTGTTCGGCGCGGGGCGGAGTAGCGTGCGGGTGTTCCTGCGTGCGTACCGCGAGGACCCGCTGTCGGGCGAGCGCGCGAAGACGACGGAGGCGTGCTTCACGTACGTCGCGGTCGACGCTGACGGCCGGTCGACGACGGTCCCCGAACTCGACGTGGAGTCGGCGAACGAGGAGGAACTGCTGACGGTCGCGGAACGCGTACACGGGTAACGGAGGCGTCCACGGGTGACGGACGCGTCGACCGGGAGGCGCCGCGGTGTCGGGGTGCGTCGGGGTGCGCCGCGGCGTCCCGTTCAGACCGCTCGCGCGTCCACGTCGCGGTCGTCGACGCCGTCTTGGTCGTCGAGGACGAGCACGAACCGGTCGAGCGACGCGTGGACGCGCCGTCGGAACGCCGAGTCGACCGTCCAGCCGGCGTCGCGTGCGGCGTCCCGCCAGTCGCGGTCGGCGACGAGCACGCACCGGTCCGCGACCCGCTGGCTCTCGGCGAGCGCGCCCGCGACGAGGTCGTCGAGGCCGTGCGTCTCGATCTTCGACTGGCGGCCGTACGGGGCGTCGAACACGACGCCAGTCGCTGCGTCGTCCCGGAGCGCGAGGCGCGTGGCGTCCCCGCGCATCGTCGCCCAGTCGCCGGGGTCGGCGACCGACGACGGCTCTGCACCCGAGTCGAGGAACGCGGCGAGGTTCTCGCGCGCCCCAGCGGCCATCTTCGCCTGCGCATCCACGCCGACGACGTCCGCGCCGACGAGCCCCGCCTCGACGAGGACGCCGCCGGTCCCGCACATCGGGTCGAGTATCGTCGCGCCCGGCCTGGCGCCAGCGAGGTTCGCGATCGCGCGCGCCAGCAGCGGGTCCATGCTCCCCGGCTGGAAGAACGGCCGGTCCGTCGGCTTCCGGTCCCCGAAGTCGCGCACGGACGACGCGACCAACCAGCCGACCGCACAGACGCCCGCGTCGCCGCGCTGCGGGTCCGCTGGCGCGTCGTCGGCCTCTGGGTCCGTGTCTGGTGCAAACGCGACGTGGAGGACGTGGTCGGGGTCGTCGAGGTCCACCGAGAACCCGCGGTCGACGAGGACGTTCCCGAGTTCGCGCTCCGCGTCGCTCGTCGAGACGCCGGTCCCGCCGCGGACGTCCCGCGCGCGAACCGCGACCGACCCCTCCCGGTCGCCGAGCGACGCCGCGTCGAGGAGCGCGCGCGCCGACGCCACTGACGCGTCCGTCGTCCCCACGCACTCGATCGCGCGCCGGGTATACGCCAGTCCGCGGACGCGCTCGGGGACGACCGCGTCAGCCGTCGCGAGCCCGACGCCGAGACGCTCCACGCCCGTCGTGGCCGTCGCCGCCTCGCGACGCGCGAACGCGTCGTCCTCCCCACCGAGTTCCAGCACGTACACGCCCACTCGTACCCCACCACCACCCAAAAGCCGTTCGACAACGGCCGTACGCGGTCGCGCCTGCGGCGCGAGCCCGCCGTCACCGCTCAGCAATCGTCGAAGTCGACCGTGTTCGGTCGCGCCTGCGGCGCGACTCCGCCGCTCAACAGCTGTCGGCCTCGACCGTGTTCGGTCGCGCCTGCGGCGCGACCCTTCCCGCACCACCGCGAGGAAACTGCTCCATCGACCGTGTTCGGTCGCGCCTGCGGCGCGACCAATGCCTCAAGTACCCCCTTAACACCCCATTCATACCCGCGATTTCGCGCGAAACCGCCGCGTCAATCCGTCGTCGCACGTTCGCCGCGGCACCAACCTTTATAAGCCTTAAATACGACTTTAAGAGCGAACGATGACCGACGACGACCCCAAGGACACCATCAACATCGAGAACGTCGTTGCCTCGACCGGCATCGGCCAGGAGCTCGACCTCCAGTCCGTCGCCATGGACCTCGAAGGCGCCGACTACGACCCCGAACAGTTCCCCGGCCTCGTCTACCGCACGCAGGACCCCAAGTCCGCGGCACTCATCTTCCGCAGCGGGAAGATCGTCTGCACGGGCGCCAAGAGCACCGACGACGTCCACGAGAGCCTCCGCATCGTCTTCGACAAACTACGGGACCTCAAGATCGAGGTCGAGGAGGACCCCGAGATCGTCGTGCAGAACATCGTCACGAGCGCGGACCTCGGCCGGAACCTCAACCTGAACGCGATCGCGATCGGGCTCGGCCTCGAGAACATCGAGTACGAACCCGAGCAGTTCCCCGGCCTCGTCTACCGCCTCGACGACCCCGAGGTCGTCGCGCTCCTGTTCGGCAGCGGGAAGCTCGTCATCACCGGCGGGAAGAAGCCCGACGACGCCCGGCACGCCGTCGACAAGATCGTCTCCCGGCTCGAGGACCTCGGCCTCCTCGAATCCTGACGCCGCCGGCGTCGCGAAGGACGGCACTCAAACCCCCACGATACTTCTCTCAACGCAATGGTGCTCTCGCCCGCACAGCTCGACCCGGCCGCCGGCGGCCCAATCGCGTACCTCGGGACGTTCCTCGTCGCGGCCGCGTTCTACGCGATCACGCTCCACGTCGCCGCCAGGTACGTCCTCGGCGACGTCCCACTCAAGCGCGCGCTCGTCGTCGGCCCCGTGCTCGCCGTCGCCGCGATCCTCCTCCAGCGGTACGGACCGGCGGTCGTCATCGCGTCCACGCTCGCGCTCGACGCGTTCGCCATCTCCGCGGTCTACCGCCTCTCCTGGAAGTCCACGACGCTCGTCGCCGTCGTCCACTACACGGTCGCCGTCATCGCCGGCATCACCGTCTTCAACCTCGTCGCGCTCCTCTCGACCGCGCCCACGTGAGCGCTCGCTCGCCGCTCGCCGGTCGCGCCAATCGACTGCCCGTGGATTAAAAGGGCCGCCGCCGTAGGAGCGGGCATGAGTACATCTGACGTCATGGACGCCGAGGACCGCGCGAAGTTCGCGCGCGGCGGGAGCTTCCTGCTCGTCGGCGGTCTCGTCGTCGTCGCACTGTCGCTCGTCGACGTCGCCGTCACGCCGTCGCTGTACGCGGGCCTCGTCGGCGCGTCGCTCGCGCTCGCCGTCGCCGCCATCATCTCCAGCGAACCCGTGATTCGCGCGGTCTGGTTCGCGCCAGGCGTCGCCGCCGTCGGCGTCGGCGTCGCCGACCTCGCCGACTTCGACCTCGTCGGGGTCGGCGGCGTCCTCTGCCTCCTCGGCGTCGTCCAGCTCGTCACCGCCGGCCGCCTCAAGGACCTCTGACCGGCGACCGCGCCCGCACTCGAACCCGCACCCGCGCTCGAACCCGCACCCGCACTCGAACCCGCACCAGCGCTCGAACCCGCACCCGCGCAGCCGTCACTCGACGAGGCGTTCGATCTCCGTGACGAGGATGTCGCTCGCGCCCGCGTCCTTCACGCGATTGATCGTCTCGAAGACGTCCGCGTCGTCCACGACGACGTGCACGGCGACCTTGTCGTCGCCCGCGACGTCCATCACCGTCGGCCCGCCCATCCCGGGGATGACGTCCCGGATCTCGTCGAGGTCGTCCTCGTCGGCGTTCATCATGAGGTAGCGCTTGTCCTCGGCGGCGAGCACGCTCGCGAGCGCGGTCCGGACCTGCGCGGTCTTCTCGTCGTCGACGACGTCGCTTCGCGCGAACAACTGCACGCTCGACTGGAGGACTTCGTCGATGATCGCGAGCCGATTCACCTGGAGCGTGGTACCCGTGCTCGTGATGTCGACGATCGCGTCGGCCATGTCGACGTGCGGCGTGAGTTCGGTCGCGCCCGTCACCTCGACGACTTCCGCCTCGATCGAGCGCTCGGCGAAGTACTCGCGAGTGAGTCGCGGGAACTCCGTCGCGACCGTCTTCCCCTCGAGGTCGTAGGGGGTCTCCACGTCGCCGTCCTCGGGCGCCGCGAGCACGAGCCGGCACTCGCCGAACTCGAGGTCCAGGAGCGCCTCGACGTTCTCGTGCCCGGCTTCCTCGGCCTGGTCCAGGCCCGTAATGCCGAGGTCGGCGGCGCCGTCGGCGACGTACTCGGGGATGTCTGCCGCTCGCGCGAACAGCACGGACACGTCCGGATCGACCGTGTCCGCGTAGAGCTTCCGGTCCGCGCCGTCCACGACCGGCAGGCCCGCACGCTCCAACAGCGAGATCGACGGGTCGTGAATCCGACCCTTGTTAGGAACCGCAATGCGCATACCTCGCGTAGCAGCGGCGCGCGGTTTATGCTTTCGCACAATCTTTTTTCTGCGTCGGGTCGCCTCGCGGCCTTCGGCCGCTTCGGCGACCGCTCCTTGAAAAAACGTTGCTGAAAAAAGGCCGAGCGCTCACTCCGTTCGCGCTCGGTGAGTGTACTGGACGACGGCCGCGACCGCTACCGCCAAAGCACTGCCGCCGCACCGCGACCGCAACCACTCCGCCACGGCGACCACTCCGCCACGGCGACCGCACCGCAACCGCGACCACTCCGCCACGGCGACCGCACCGCGCCCTGCCCTTCCCCTGCGCGAAGCGAGCGCGGAACTGCGCTCGCTTCGCGCGGCCAGGTGTTGGTGGTGGCGGTGGCCGTCGCTGGCGGGTGGAAATAGAGAGAAGTCGCCTGGAAGGGGACCGTGGGCGTGCTCGGGTGCGTCAGGCGGCTGCGAGCGCGTAGCCGCTGAGTTGCTGGTCGTTGCCGTTCCCGTTGCCGTTGCCGCCCTTCACGTCGCGTTCCAGTTCGACCTCGGCGTCGTCTTTCGTCACCTCGACCTCGAGCTCCTCGGTGTCGGGGACCTCGAACGCGAGCGTGCCGTCGGCGGCGGTCTCACCGGCTGTCTCGCCGTTCACCTCGACCGTCGCGTTCGCGACCGAGCCGTTCGCATCCGTCACGGACAGCGTGACCGTCTCGCCGGCGCGGACCTGTCCGTCGAGGCTCGCCTCGAGCGCGCTCTCGTCGGACTCGCCGTCCTCGGTCTCGTCCGCGTCGTCGCCGTCGGTCTCCTCGCCGTCGTCGTCACCACCCTGCTTGCCCTTGGCCTTGCCGTTCGCACCGGCGTCCACGGGCTTGCCGTTCTCGTCGACCTCGCGGATCTCGACCTGGTCGCCCGTCCCGGACTCGCTCACGATCGGGCGGAGGATGTACTTCCCGGAGTTCCCCGCCTTGTGGACGTTGATGTCGAACACGAAGTCCGGCGTGGAGTTCGCGGTCAGCTCGAACTCCTTGTTGATCTGGAGCTTCGAACTCGGGAGCTTCACGTTCACGGACTCGCCGTTCGTCAGCGTCGCGTTGATGTCGCTGACGTACACGAACACCTTGTCGTACTCGCCAGCGGGCACCGACAGGTTCCCGATCGCGGTCGCGTTCGCGCCCTTGAGGTTCGTCAAGTCGACCGTTCGGTTGTCGACGTCCTTGGTCACCCATCCGGCCTTCGACTCGCCGGACTCGTCCTCGTCGGAGTCGTCTTCCTCAGATTCGGTGTCCTCGGAGTCGTCCTCCTCGGTTTCGGTGTCCTCGGACTCGTCTTCCTCAGATTCGGTTTCGGTGTCCTCAGAGTCGTCCGCCTCGGTCTCCGTCTCCTCGGTCGTCGTCATCTCGACGGTGGTCTCGTTGGGGTCGTCGACGGTCGTCGTGTCGACGTCGGCGGCGTCCATCGACGCGTCCGCGGTATCGTTCGCGGAGTCGGTCTCGGACGCCTCGTCGTCGGTGTCGGTCTCGTTCGCGTCGTCGCCGTCCTCACCGCCGTCGGCCTCGTGCAGGCCGATCTTCGTGATGGTGACGTTCAGGTGCTCGAAGTCGTCGATGGCGCCCGGGCGGTCGCTCACGTAGAACGTGAGGGCCGCCGCGTTCGTCGAGTCCATCGACTGGCCGTCGTCGACGGCACCGTCGGTCGTTGCCTGTGCGTTCGTCGTCGAACCGGGGACGGCGCTCGAACAGCCCGCCAGCACGAGGAGGGCTGCCATAGCGATCGCGCCGAGAGCGTTCTTCGTTGTCATCGTCGACCGTAGGTAGTCACTACGTGGTCATAACCTGACCAGTTCGTTCGCTCCCGTTCACTCGGTCGTAAACGGTTTGAACGGACGCGAACCGTCCGCAGCCGTGCGATCGCTCCGGGCACGTCGCGGCCGCGGGTTCGGCTGCGGCGACTCCGTTTCGATACGGGTTTCCCCGTGGCCGCCCGAGATGCAGGCGAGCATGTCGTTACGCGTGACGTTCCTCGGGACGAGTGGCGCCATCCCGACCACGGAGCGGAATCCGGCCGCGCTGTTCGTGTCCCGCGAGGGCGACGACCTCCTGTTCGACTGCGGCGAGGGCACGCAGCGCCAGATGATGCGGTACGGGACGGGGTTCGGCGTCGACCACCTGTTCGTCACGCACGTCCACGGCGATCACGTCCTCGGGATTCCGGGGCTGACGCAGACGATGGACTTCAACGAGCGCGACCGGCCGCTCGCCGTGCACGTCCCCGCCGGCGAGCGCCGGACGGCCAAGCGCCTCCTGTCGGCGACCGGCGACGACCCGGGGTTCCCGGTTCGCGTGAACGAGGTTCGCGCGGGCGACGTCGCGCTCGACGGCGACGAGTACGAGGTCCGGGCGTTCGACGTGAACCACCGCACGAACGCGGTCGGCTATGCCGTCGTCGAGGACGACCGGAAGGGCCGGTTCGACCGCGAGAAGGCCGAGCACGAACTCGGGATCGAACCGGGCCCGAAGTACGCCCAACTACACCGCGGCGAGCCCGTGGAACTCGACGACGGCACCGTCGTCGACCCCGAGGAGGTCGTCGGCGAGCCCCGCCCCGGCCGCAAGGTCGTGTACACGGGCGACACGACGCCGGTCGGGAGCACGGTCGACGTCGCCGCGGACGCGGACCTGCTCGTGCACGACGCGACGTTCACGAGCGAGCGCGAGGATCGAGCGGAGGCGACCGCGCACTCCACGGCCGCGCAAGCCGGGAGCATCGCCCGCCAGGCGAACGCGAAGCGCCTCGCGCTCGTCCACATCTCCTCGCGGTACGCCGGCGACGTCTCCGGCCACGAGGCCGAGGCCGCCGAGGCGTTCGAGGGCCACTCGTGGGTGCCGAGCGACGGCGAGACGTTCGACGTACCGTTCCCCGACAGCGACGGCTGACTCGCGCGAAACCGCTGGCCCCGCGGCACTTATCTGCGTCTCGCCCCAATCGTCGAGCAGTGAGTGCGAGAACCAGCGCGCTCGACAGCGTCGTGTTCGGCGTCGACGTCCAGAGCGGGGACGTTCGCGGGGACGCGCCGTCGTACGCGCTCGTCGTCCTGGAGGCGAGCGAGGACGGCGAGGGCTACGACGTCGAGCGGGACGTCGTGACGTTGCGCAAGCTCCGGCGACGCATCGCGAGCGAGGAGCCCGGCATCGTCGCGACCGACAACATGTACGAGCTCGCCGCGGACAAGGACGCGCTCGTGCACTTCCTCGGCGAGCTTCCGGCGGGCACGAAGCTCGTGCAGGTGACTGGCGCGGAGCAGCCCGAGCCCCTCTCCAGAGTCGCGAAGCGCCACGGCGTCCCGTACGGGAAGCAACCGATGCAGGAGGCGGAGGCCGCGGCCCGGCTCGCGGCGGCGAACGTCGGCGTGGAGGTGTCGGCGTTCACCGACGAGACCACCGTGAAGGTCTCGCGCGGCCGGTCGACGGGGAAGGGCGGCTGGTCCGAGGACCGGTACACGCGACGCATCCACGGGAGCGTGAAGGCCCGCACCCGCGAGGTCGAATCCGAACTCGACGACGCCGGCCTGGAGTACGAGCGCGAGGTCACGGAGAAGTACGGCGGGTTCTCGCAGGCGCTCTTTCACGTCGAGGGCCGCCCGCAGGACATCCCGGTCAGCCGGCATCGGTCGGGGGACGTGCGCGTGGAGATCGAGCGCGAGCGCCGGGACGGCATCGAGTTCGAGCCGCTCGCGAAGCGCCGCGACCACGTCGTCGTCGGCGTCGACCCCGGCACGACCACCGCGGTCGCGATCGTCGGCCTCGACGGCACCGTGCTGGACGTGCTCTCGACCAGGACGGCGGACACGGCGGCGGTCATCGAGTGGATCGTCGAACGCGGTCGTCCGATCGTGGTGGCGGCGGACGTGACGCCGATGCCGAACACGGTCGAGAAGATCCGGCGGAGCTTCGACGCCGCCGGATGGATCCCGGACTCGGACCTCCCGGTCGACGAGAAGCAGCACAGGACGCGTTCGGAGGGGTACGAGAACGACCACGAGCGGGACGCGCTCGCCGCCGCGTTGTTCGCGTTCGACGACCACGAGGACCAGTTCGAGCGCGTCGCGCGGAAGACGCCACCGCGGTACGACAGCGGCGAGGTGACCGCTCGGGTCGTCGCGGGCGACGAGTCCGTCGAGGCGGTCGTCGAGGACCTGACCGCGGACGAGGACGGCGGCGACGGCGACGACGACACCGAGCACGTCGAGCGCGAGCTGTCCGCGGAGGAAAAGCGCATCAAGACCCTCGAACGGCAGGTCGACCGCCTCCAGGAGCACGTCGACGACCTGGAGGAGACCGTCGCGGAGAAGGACGACCGCATCGCGGAACTCGAGGGCGAACTCGAGGAGTCGCGTCGCGAGGAACGCCGGGACGCCCGCGAGCGCCGGACGGTATCGCGGTTGAAGCGACGGAACGACGCGCTCGAGCGCGAGGTCGACGACCGCGAGGACCGCATCGACGAACTCGAGGGGAAGCTCGACCGCCTGAAGGAGCTCTGGAAGCTCGATCACTCGAACTTCGCGGACGTCGAGGAGACGAAGCAGGGCCTGGTGCCGGTGAAGCCCGTCGACGAGTTCACGCGGGCCGCGATCGACGACGCGCACGACGCGTACGGGCTGGCGAGCGACGACGTGGTCTTCCTCCGCGACGCCGCGGGGGCGGGGCGGTCGACCGCGGAGAAGCTCGCCGCGTTCGAGCCACGCGTGGTCCTCGTCGGCGACGGCGGCCTGTCGGACGCGGCGGACGCGGTCCTGTTCGAGCACGAGATCCCGGTCGGGCCCGCCGACGACGTCGCGATGCAGGAGGTCGACGAGCTCGCGGTCGCCCGCGAGAGCGACGTCGACGCGGTCGTCGACGACTGGCACGACCGCGCCGCAGCGCGGCGGAAGGAGCAGAAGGCCGAACAGCTCGACCAGCTCATCAGCGAGCACCGCGCCGAACAGAAGAAAGAGCAACGACGGAGCTGACCAACCAGCCGCCGGCCAGCGCCAGCCCGCGGCTGCTTACTCCCAGACGCTCGGAGCGACGCCGAGTCGGACCACGACGGGGCGGTACGCGAACGCGATGGCGGCGACGACCACCAGTTCGCTCCAGAAGCCGAGGTCGCCGACAGCCGTACGGACGACGGTGAGCACGCCGAAGACGAGGAGTATCATCGCGAGGTAGTGCGGAACGAGTTCCTTCAACTGGCCGGTATCCATACGTCACCCTACGCGAGGAGTGATATCAAACCCATCCTCCGCCGTGGAACGACGGCGGTTCCTCGGTGTGTACCCGATGCGGGTTCGGGGGAACTGAGCGGTGGGTAGGGGGCCTCCAGTTACCACGTTCGCGTAGGGAGCAGATCGATCGCGCGAGCGATCCGGTTTTCTCCGTCGACGGGGACGACGACCCGCATCGATTCGTTGTAGTCCGCCAGCAGTTCTCGGCAACTCCCGCACGGCGGGATGACTCGGGCGTCGTCCTCGTCGTGGGACGGCATCGGGTATGCGACGGCGACGCTGGTCTCGACGTCGTCGTGGCCGTATCCGTCGGCGATCGCGGAGCCGACCGCGACGGGTTCGCCGCACATCGACGCTCGCCCGACGCTCGCCGGCAAGCTCACGCCCTCGTACACCGAGCCGTCCGTCGTCCGAACCCCGGCGGCGACGACGTGTGCGCCGTCGAAGAACTCCGCGTCGAACGTGCGCTCGTTCGTCTCCGTGATTCGCTCGATGAGGGCTTCGTCGTCGGGCGACAGTGGAGCAGTCTCCATGTCCGTCGGCCCCACCGTCGAGTAATAGGTTTTCTGAACCGTTCTCCCGCGGACGGGCGAGCGCCCATCGGTTCGCGTTGCATCGCTATCGACCGTTTCGAGAGAGTCCGGACGAGATCGGCTTCGGCGAGCGAACTTCGAGACGCGCTGCGTTCTCTCCTCGACTCACATCATGCCGCCCATGCCCATCATGCCCATGACGCCCTTGATCATGGCGCGGACGAGGAAGCCGAGGCCGGCGAGGACGATGGCGATGCCTGCTGCGACCTGGAGGTTGGCATCGGCGACGAGTGCGATCCCGCCGACGATGCAGAGGAGGCCGAAGAGTCCCGAGATGCCGAGCATCTTCCGCATGCGTCCGAGTCCGCCGCTGCGTTGGCTCATGGACGGGGTTGCTGGGCCGGACGGCCTAAACCTGCCGGTCCGAGACGACCGAGTTCCGGCGGTGTCGACTGCGAGGGAACTGCTTAAAAACGTCGCGCGAGAATCGGGTGGTATGAGCGACAACGACGACGGGGGACGGACGGACCTCCGGATGCCCGACGACGACGAGGTGTTCGCGACGGTGACCGATATGCTCGGCGCGAACCGGGTGAAAGTCAGGTGCGCGGACGGCGTGGAGCGAACGGCCAGGATTCCGGGGAAGATGCAGAAGCGCGTGTGGATCCGCGAGGACGACGTCGTGCTCGTCGACCCGTGGGACTGGCAGGACGAGAAGGCGGACATCACGCACCGGTACGAGAAGCAGGCCGCCGAGCAGTTGCGCGAGGAAGGCCACATCAACTGAGTTCGTGCTGGCGGCGTCGCGGGAATCGCGAGCGTTTTAGGCGGATGCGGCCGTAACGGCGGGTAGTGACTTCGAGCGACGCGAACGAGGACGATGGCGACGACGGTGTCGGGGACGTGGGCATGGCCAGGGACGCGCTGGCGGACAATCAGTTCGTTCGCGGGCCCGTTGACGGGACGGCGTTCGAGTTCGAGCCGGTCGACGAGCTCGACGAGGCGGCGGCGCGCGAGCAAGCCGAGTTGCTCCGGGCGGCGATCGAGTTCCACGACTACCGGTACTACGTCGACCACGACCCCGTGATCGCGGACCGGACGTACGACGAGTTGTTCCAGCGGTTGCTGGACCTCGAGGACGCGTTCGACCTCGACGTGGAGGGGTCGCCGTCGAACCGCGTCGGCGGGGAGCCCGTCGATCGCTTCGAGACGGTCGCGCACGTCGCGCCGATGCTCTCGATCGACCACACGGACTCGGCGGACGGCGTGCGCGAGTTCGACGACCGGGTCCGCCGGGAGGTCGGCGACGTCGAGTACGTGCTGGAGCCGAAGTTCGACGGCGTGAGCCTCGAAGTGGTGTACGAGGACGGCGAACTCGTGCGCGCCACGACCAGGGGCGACGGCGAGGAAGGGGACGACGTGACGCGGAACGCGCGCACGATCGCCGCACTCCCGCAGCGATTGCGGGGGGACCCGCCCGCGTCCCTCGCCGTGCGGGGCGAGGTGTACATGCCCCGCGAGGCGTTCACCGAGTACAACACGGAGCGCGTGGAGCGCGGCGACGAGCCGTTCGCGAACCCGCGGAACGCGACCGCGGGCACCATCCGCCAGCAGGACCCGACCGTGGTCGCCGAGCGCCCGCTCTCGATCTTCTTCTTCGACGTCCTCGCGTCGAGCGACGAGTGGGCGACGCACAGCGACGCACTCGCGGCGTTCCGCGACCTCGGGTTGCCGGTCTGCGAGCGCGTGGAAACGGGCGCGGACGCCGAGGCCGCGATCGACTATCGCGACGCGCTCCTGGCCGAACGTGACGAATTGGACTACGAGGTCGACGGCGTCGTGATCAAGGTCGACGAGACGGCGACGCGCGAGGACCTCGGGGCGACGGCGCGAGCGCCGCGGTGGGCGAAGGCGTACAAGTTCCCCGCCAGAGACGAGGAGACGCCGGTCGCGAACGTCACCGTCCAGGTCGGTCGCACCGGCCGGCTCACGCCGGTCGCGCTCTTAGAACCCGTGGACGTCGGCGGGGTGACGGTCTCTCGGGCGAGCCTCCACAACTTCGACGAGGTCGAGGCGCTCGGCGTCGGCGTCGGCGACGTGGTGCGCGTCCAGCGCGCAGGCGACGTCATCCCCTACGTCGAGTCGGTCGTCGAGCACAACAGCGACGGTCCCTACGAACTCCCCGAGACGTGCCCGGTCTGCGGGAGTCCCGCCGAGCGCGACGGCCCGATCGCGTACTGTACGGGCGGCCTCGGCTGTCCCGCACAGCTCCGCCGCTCGGTCGAGTACTACGGGAGCGAGAAGGGACTGGACGTCGAGGGGCTCGGCGAGGAGACCGTCAGCCAGCTCGTCGACGCCGGCCTCGTGAGCGAGGGCGTCGCGGACCTCTACGAGATCGACGAAGCGGACCTGGAAGCGCTCGAGGGCTGGGGGGAGCGAAGCGCCGAGAAGCTCGTCGCGGAACTCGACGCGACCCGCGAGCCCAAGCTCGCGGACTTCGTCGCGGCGCTCGGCATCCAGGAGGTCGGTCCGGAGCTCGCCGCCCGGCTCGCGCGGCACTTCGAGACGTTCGACGCCCTCCGCACTGCAGCGGAGCGTGACGACCGCGACGCCCTCACCGCGGTCGACGGCGTCGGCGACGCGGTCGCGACCCAGCTCGTCGACTTCTTCCAGAGCGACGCGAACCGCACGGTGCTCGACGACCTCCTCGCGCACGTCGACCCACGCGAAGCCGAGGGCGTCGCCGGCGAGGAACTCGACGACCTCACGTTCGTGTTCACGGGATCGCTCTCCGCATCCCGTGGCGACTTCGAGGACGTCGTCGAAGCCCACGGCGGGAGCGCGACCGGGAGCGTCTCCGGGAACACCGACTACCTCGTCGTCGGCGACAACCCGGGCGCGACGAAGCGGAGCGACGCCGAAGCCGAGGGCGTGCCGATGCTCGACGAGGACGAACTCCGCGAGGTCTTCGAGGAACGCGGCGTCACCGAGTGGCCCGGCGAGTAGCGCACGGTTGAGACGTCGACTGACAGTTCAGTATTCCGGAACCGAGGGCCGTTTCGAGCAGTCGACGGAAGTTCGGCCCTACTCGGTTCCGAAGTCGCGTTCGGCCGCCACGGCGTTCGTCTCCCCGACGTCGACGGGATCGAAATCGTCGAAGACGCCCTCTCGACCGTCATCTTCGGTCGGCATGCTCAAGAGGAGGACGTCTGGAAACATATCGATTTGGCATCGACATAGAGTGTCATAGAACTATTCTTACATCCACCAACAGTATAGATCGATTCGTTAGATACAGACGAAGGACATAACGCGACGAATTGTAGCCACTTCGGTTTTGTCAGAAACTGCGCACGAGATCAGAGGATAGATGGGGCGAACGAGAGCGGAATCTTGCGGGAGGTGCTCCATTATTAGGCACTCTCGCATAGTCGCAATTGATTCAACCGACACGCCCGTATTTCTTCGATGTGTGTCCCCGAGTCTCACTTAGCGAAAAGTGCGAGAACCTCTACGAACAGGTCGGGCTTGATACGTCGTATCTTGTTTTGATGACGATGTCCGGTGTGCTCGCTGGCGTGGCTCTCCTAACCAACTCGATTCCAATCCTCATCGGCGCGATGGTCATTGCCCCTGCATTGACGCCATTGGAACTCGTTTCCGCTGGCATTGCTTCCAACCGGCTGAAGCGAGCTGGATTCGGGGCCGTAGTCGCGTTCGGCGGTCTTTCGGCTGCAACTGCTGGAGCGATGGTAACGACAGTGATACTGAACATGACAGGAGTCCTCCCACCTGCGGAGAACCTCATCGAGAAACCACTACTTGAGGAGCGCATTACGGCCGGCTGGTACAGCGTCCTTGCCGCTGCCGCAGCGGGTATCGCGGCAGGGATAGCGACCGACGAAGAACGGACAGACACGCTAGTCGGCGTCGTCGCTGCCCTCGCACTCGTCCCGGCCGCAGCTGCTGGGGGAATAACATTACTGTCACGAGCGCCTGCTAGGGCCAGTGGCGGCTTACTCTTACTCGTCGTAAATGCAGGCATGGTCGTGATAACTGGGACGCTAACACTCTGGCTCCACACTCGTGGCGATAGTAAAGCACACACGGGCTAATAGGCATGCAACGTACCTATCGCCTGTTTCGCTCGTCCATGCCAGATCGAACGTACTTCTATCCTGATTTTTCTGCTGTATTGAACGATCCAGTAGCACGCTTCGGGCTGTATCTTGCGGGATACGTGCTCTGTATTCGGCACGGCATCCCGAACGTCACTTCGCTCTTACAGAGTGACCGTGGTCAATAAGCACATCCGTTCTAACGGATATTCCTCCGAATTCCGGGTGCAAACAACATCTTGTGAATCCGTCTATGACAGCCTTCTCGAACGCAACGAATCAGACGACGTCGTGGTGGTCGGGTTCGTACGCGACCGGTGGTCTGGTGGTGTGATCGGCGGCGAGGCCGGCGAGCCACTCCCAGTCCTCGGCGTCGAGCGCGGCGGTGAGCGCGTCGTCGTCGATCTCGGCGACGACCTCGCGGACGCGCGCTTCGGGGTCGTTCCGGACGGCGGCGCGTCGAAGGCCGGTGTCGGGGTCGGTGGCGTCGGCGAGTTGCTGCGCGTAGAAGTGGAGTTCGTCGTACCGGACGTGGTCGTCGCCGTACTCGCGGCGGAGGCGTTCGCGGAGCCCGGTCCCGTCCGCGAGCACGTCCAGGCCGAACTGGCGCTGGATGGCGGCGCGCGCGTCGCTGCCGGCGTCACCACCGTCTCCGAGCTCTGCGGCGAGGCGCTGAACGCCGCCGCCGTCCCGACCCTGGTAGACGTAGCCGAGCGCGTTCGCGTCGTCCCCGGTGACGATGGCAGCGGCGCGTTCCCCGGGCGCGAGGACGTGCCCGGCGAGTGCGCGAGCGTTCGCCTCCGTGCCGTCGGGGAGGTGTACGACGAGTCGACCGTCGCCGTCGAACGCGACGACGCCCGGAGCGGGGCCGACGAACGCGCGAGCGCGGAGCTTCGCGACTCGGCGTCGCGCCTCGTCGTCGACGAAGCACGTCAGGGTCGCGGTCACCGCCTCCCACCTCGACGACCGGCGAGCGCGGTCACAGGTCCGCCCCTTCGAAGCGCTGGAGGCCGAGGTAGAGCGGGACGGTCGCCCAGAGCGCGAGGACGAGGACGCCGACGGACGGCGTCGCGAACAGCGTGATGTCGGTCGGTGGCGGTCCACCGAAGTACCCGAACGCGCCCGCGATCGGCGGGTAGATGCCGACGACGACGTTCCGGAGTGCTGCGAACGGCCCGAGCTGTGCGACGACCGGCATGAGCGCTCGCGGGACGTTGTCCGCGCCATAGACGCCCTTGACGAGGAGCTCCCAGACGATGTTGTGGAGGCGGAAGACGAAGAAGAGGTAGACGCCGACGGCGCCCACGGCGGCGCGGGTCGTGCCGGCGACGGCCGCGGAGATGCCGGTCCCGATGGAGACGAAGAGCGCGCCGAACGCGGCGAAGACGACGAGCGCGGCGACGAGTCGCGCGAGCGGGATGGGGGCGAGCATGAGCGCGGCGACGCCGGTCGCGAACGCGAACAGGCACGCGACGACCGCCGCGGTGACGGCGGCGCGCCCGGCGAGACTCCCGACGACGACGTCGCGTCGCGAGAACGGCATCCCGAGGAGGACGACGAGTTCGCCGCGACTGCGCTTGTCGACGATCCGGCCCTGCGCGAGCATGAGCGCGGTGATCGGGACGAGGAAGAGGCTGACGCCGACGAGGACGCCGAGGAACTGGACGCCGGGCTGGTCGACGTACGTCGGGTCGTAGCTGTCCGCGTAGACGAAGCCCGCGATGAGGCCGACGATCGTGAACAGGCCCGCGCCGATGTGGAGGTGGCGTTCCCGGATGCTATCCCGGACGTCCTTGCGTGCGACGAGTCGCCACATCAGTCCTCACCTCTCGCCGCGGGCGTCGTCCCGGCCGTCGTCGTGGACGTCGCCGCGGGCGTCTCGCCGTTCGTGTAGGAGACGAACAGGTCTTCGAGGCTGGCTTCGCGCGTGTCGACGTCGCGAACGTCCGCGCCGGCGTCGAAGCACGCCTTCACGACGCGGCCCTTCGCCGCGGCGGTACAGTTCGCGTCGACCGTCGGTCGCCCGTCCTCGTCGGCGTCGACGAGGACGTCCACGACGCCGTCGAGGCCCGCGACGCTCGCGCGGAGGTCGTCCAGAGAGGCGACGTTCGCGCTGCGGTCGTGCTGGGCGTCGTCGAGCGTGACGGTGACGCCGCCGGTCGCGCCCGCGGTCTCCCGCAGGGAGTCGATGGTGTCGACGGCGACTACTCGCCCTTCGTAGAGGATGCCGACGCGGTCCGCGACCGCCTCGACCTGTCCGAGGATGTGACTGGAGAAGAACACGGTCTGGCCGTCGCGGACGGCGTCATCGATCGTCTCCCGCATCATGCGCGCGCCGGCGGGATCGAGACCCGTCGTGGGTTCGTCGAGGACGAGGAGGTCGGGGTCGCCGACGAGCGCCATCCCGAGCATGAGTCGCTGCGCCATCCCCTTCGAGTACGTGCGGACCTGGCGGTCGCCGTCACCGGCGAGTCCGACGCGCTCCAGGAGTTCGTCGGGGTGCTCGCGACCGCGTCGGGCCTCGATCGTGAACTCGAGCTGTTCGCGGCCCGTCATCCGCCCGAGCGCGCCGTAGCCGTCGGGGAGGATGCCGACGCGGTCGCGGACGAACCGCGGCTCCTCCTGGGCGTCGTGCCCGAAGACGCGAGCGGTCCCGCTAGAGGGGCGGACGTAGTCGAGCAGGATGTCGATCGTCGTGGACTTCCCCGCGCCGTTCGGTCCGAGAAACCCGAAGACCTCGCCCTCCTCGACCGTGAGGTCGAGGCCGTCGAGGGCCGTGACCGAGCCGAAGCGCTTGGTCACGTCGCGAAGTTCGATGGCGGCCATACCCCCTTCATGTCGGGGGTCGCACAAGAGGATACCGGAGCGACGGACGAGGCCGGTCGGACCGTCAGTCGGGGAGGTCGTATCCGAGGAGGCGTCCGAGGGCGGACAGGGCCGCAAACGCCCAGCGTTGCGGGCCGGCGACGACGAGTTCGTCGTCGTACTCCGTGAATAGCATCGCGAGGAGGATGGTCGCGCGGAGGCCCTCGGGCGGCATCGACACGCCGCGTTCGGTCTTCAGGGCGTGGAACCGCCGGAAGAACGCCTCGATCCGCATCGCCGGCCGATGCACGTTGCGGACCTCGGCCGGGCCGGGGTTCCGGAACGCGTGCTCGGTCCCGGCGGGGATGATCACGCGCTCGCCAGCGGCGAGCGTCGACCACGCGCCGTCGACCTGCACCTCGAGTTCGCCCGCTTCGACCGCGTAGACCTCCTCGGCGCTCGGATGCACGTGCGTGGGGAGTTCCGACCGCTCGTCGAGGTGCATCCGGGTCGTGAAGCGCTCGCCGTCGGTGTCCTCGGTGGTCTCGAGTATCTCCCAACGACCCGGGAATCCCTCGAAGTCGAGGACGCGGTCCGCCGTCCCAGCCGTAGCACTCGAAGACACGTGGTAGCATTCGACACGGTACGGCAAGCCTGTTCCGACCAGAAAGCGACGATTCGACGCGGCGCGTGAACGACGAGCGGAGACCGAGTCGAATCGGTCGCCTCAGAGCGCGTCGTCGGGCGCGTGGCTCTCGCTCGTGCGTTCGACCTCGGTCGCGTAGCGGTCGCGGGTCGCGTCGTCCTCGACGGCCGCGAGTTCGTCTGGGTCGACGTCGCGCGCGGCGGTGACGTCGGTGCGCGCGAGCATGTTCGAGGAGCGCTGCATGACGGCGGCGCGCTCGCCGCCGGGTTCGGCGTACACGAGCGTCACGAGGCCCTTGTCGGTGTACTCGCGCTCCACGAGCCAGCAGCGAACGCCGTCTTCACTGACTCTCTCGTCGTCGCCGGCCGCTTCGTCGTCGGCCGCGCCGTCGTCGGCCGCTTCGTCGCCGGTCGCGTCGTCGTCGTTCATACGTCCTCGTTCTGCCAGCGCGGGCTTGTATCCTCGGGAACGCGACGGCGCCGTGCGCCTCCGCGCCGGCGGTGTCGGCAGCAGCCGTGCGGGTCGCTCGCCGGCGGCGACCGCCGCCGGCGTCGCCTTCAGTCCCCGCTCGCGAGCTTGTAGAGCGCGCCGGTTTCGCCGCTGCCGTCGTCGAGATACGTCTCCGACGCGCGGTCGGCGAAGTAGACCGCGCCGTCGTGGACGAGCGGCGTGCTCGTGACGCGCCCGACGCCGCGCGCGGTCCACGCGCGGTCGCCGGCGTCCTCCGCGACGGCGTGCAGCGTCCGGTCGTAGGAGCCGACGAGGACGTGCTCGTCAGTGACGACCGGACAGCCGATGATGGCGCTCCCGGCGTCGTACTCCCACGTCGCCTTCCCCGAGTCCGTCGAGAGCGCGTACAGGCGGCCGTCCTTGCTCCCGACGTAGACGACGTCCGCCGCGGGGTCGACGGCCGGCCCGGACATCACGAGGCCGTTCGTTCGCGTCGACCACGACTCGGTGCCTTCGGCGAGGTCGACGCGGTAGATCGAGTGGTCCCACGACCCGAAGAACGCCGCGCCGTCGTACGTCGCCACCGGCCCCTTGATCGCGCCGTCGGTCGAGAACGTCCACGCGAACTCGAGGTCGGGATACGTCCACGCGTACAGATCGCCGTCGTTCGCGCCGACGACGAGGTAGCCGGCGTCGCGGTCGATCGCGCACGTCGAGTGCGGGTGGTCGGTGACGCGCTGGTCCTCCCAGACGACGTCGCCGGATTCGGCGTCGACGCCGAACATCGCGCCGCTCGGGTCGTGGTACTCGACCGCAATGTAGACGACGCCGTCGTGGTACGCGGGACTGGACCCGATGGCGTCCCCGAGGCCGCTGCGCCAGACGCGGTCGCCGGATTCGACGTCGACCGCGGTGAGCACGCCGTCGTACCCGCCGACGTACGCGACGCCGTCGACGACCGCGGGCGTGCCGTGGACGCCGCGGGACGAACCGGTGACGCTCGCCTCCCAGACGCCGTCGCCGGAGTCGGCGTCGACGCGCCAGAGCGACCCGCTGTCCCCGGGGACGAGGACGTCGCCGCCGGCGAGCGCGACCGGGCTCGCCTTCGCGGCCGTGTGGTCGCCCGTGTTCACGTCCCGGAGCGTCCACTCGCGCTCGACCGCGGTCGGGACGGTCGCGTCCGGGTGGACGCCGCGTCTCTCGAGGCCGCCGCGGAACTGCGTCGTCGCCGTCTCGGACGTGACCGTCGCAGCGCTGCCGCCGAGGCCGAGGCGGCCGAGGCAGCCCGCGAGACCGGCGGTCCCGAGCGCGCCGGCGGCGGCGAGCGCGTCGCGGCGAGAGCATCCGTCGTACACGTCAATTCGTGGGGACCCCGACAGGCTTACCGTTTGCCCCCTGGTCCCGCCGCCTCCTCCCGCGACCGCGGGTTCGGAGGACTCCGCGGGCCCGAAGGACTTTCGGGCGTGCCGCGGTACCGTGGCGGTGAATGTCGTGGCGCGAGCGCGTGGACGAGCTGTTGTACGAGGGCGAGTCCGTCGAGCGGACGGTCGACGTGGGCGCGAACCGCGTGTACGTGACGAGCCATCGCGTGCTCGCGTTCTTCGACGAGGACGCGGCCGGCCCGAACTTCCGGCAGGTCGATCGCCCGAACGTCGAGGGCGTCGGCGCTGGCAGCGACAGCGACTGGCTCCGGCTCGCGCGAGCGGTCGTCTGGGGCGGCCTCGGCCTGGCGAGCGTCGTCGGCGGCGTCCTCGTCGAGTTCGGGTCGTTCGTCTCGGTGCCCGAGAACCTCCAGTCGGGCGCGGTCGGCGGCACCGGCGGGATCGTGTCCCTGTTCGCGGACCTCGTCGCCGCGCTCGCGCTCGTCGACGAGGCCATCGCGGTCCTCGGCGTGCTCTTCCTCGCCGTCGCCGCCTACCACGGCTACCGGTACGCCGAATCGCGCGAACGGGTCGTCACCGTCGGCGTCGCCGGCGCCGAGGACGTCCGCCTCGTCGTCACCGGCGACCCCTCCGCGCACGCGAGCGAACTCCGGCAGGCGCTTGGTGAGTCCTCGACGCGTCACGCCTAAACCCGCGAGTCCGCTAGGTGGACGCGATGGATTCGACGGCGGTCCGCGAGCGCGCGATGAACGTCCCGGCGGAGCCGGGCGTCTACCAGTTCTTCGAGGGCGACGTCGTGCTGTACGTCGGGAAGGCCGTCGACCTCCGGTCGCGGGTGCGGTCGTACGCGGACCCGCGGTCGGCGCGCATCCGGCGGATGGTCGAGCGCGCGGACGCCCTGGAGGTCGCGGAGACGGACACGGAGACGCAGGCGCTCCTGCTGGAGGCGAACCTCATCAAGCGCCATCAGCCGCGGTACAACGTCCGGCTGAAGGACGACAAGTCCTACCCGCTCGTCCAGTTGACGAGCCACGAGTTCCCGCGGATCGAGGTGACGCGCGACCCGGCGGAGGACGCGACCGTGTTCGGCCCGTTCACGAACAAGGGCGACGTGGAGACGGTCGTGAAGGCGCTCCGGGAGACGTTCGGCGTCCGCGGCTGTAGCGACCACAAGTTCGCGGGGCGCGAGCGGCCGTGTCTCGACTACGAGGTCGGCCTCTGCACGGCGCCGTGCACGGGCGAGATCGGCGAAGCCGACTACCTCGGCGACGTCGAGTCCGTCGAGCGGTTCTTCGCCGGCGAGACGGGCGTGCTCGCGGACCCCCTGCGGAGCGAGATGACGGCGGCGTCGGCGGGCCAGCAGTTCGAGCGGGCGGCGAACCTCCGGGACCGGCTCGCGGTCGTCGAGTCGTTCCACGGCGAGGGCGGCGAAGCGGTCTCGGCGACCGGCGACGACTACGAGCGCCACGTCGACGTGCTCGGCGTGGCCGTCGACGGCGACCGCGCGACCGTCGCCCGCCTGCACGCCGAGGGCGGCCAGCTCGTCGAGCGCGACCGGCACCGCATCGACGTACCGTCGGACGCCGAAGGTGTCGATGGAACCGTCGAGGAGGAGCCGGTCCCGGCGGTGCTGTCCGCGTTCCTCGTCCAGTACTACGCGGAGCGAGACCTCCCGGACGCCGTCCTGCTGCCGGAGGCCCACGGCGACGAGGAGGTGGCGGCGTGGCTTGACGCGGCGGGCGTGGCGGTCCGCGTGCCGGGCGCGGGCCGGGAGGCGAAGCTCGTCGACCTGGCGCTGAAGAACGCGCGGACCGGGACGGGGTCGCGGGACGCGACCCGGGAGCTCGCGCACGCACTCGGTCTCGAGGACGCGGCCCGCATCGAGGGGTTCGACGTGAGTCACGCGCAGGGGAAGGCCGTGGTCGGGTCGAACGTGACGTTCGTCGACGGGAGTGCGCGCAAGCCCGACTACCGGCGGAAGAAGCTCGCGGACGAGAACGACGACTACGCGCGGATGCGGGAACTCGTCGGGTGGCGCGCCGAGCGCGCGGTCGAGGGCCGCGACGACCGCCCGGACCCGGACCTCCTCCTGATCGACGGCGGCCGCGGGCAACTGGACGCCGCGCTGGAGGCAGTCGAGTCGGCGGGCTGGGACGTGCCGGTGGTCGCACTCGCGAAGCGCGAGGAGACCGTCGTCGCGCCCGACGGCGAGTACGACTGGGACGGCGACGGGAAGCTCCAGGTCCTCCGCCGGGTGCGCGACGAGGCCCACCGGTTCGCGGTCCAGTACCACCAGAGCGTGCGCGACGACGTTTCGACGGTACTCGACGACGTCCCCGGCGTCGGCCCGGCGACCCGCAAGCGCCTGCTCGGGCGGTTCGGGAGCGTCGAGAACGTCCGCGCCGCGACCGTCGACGAACTCGAGGGCGTCGACGGCGTCGGCGAGAAGACCGCCCGCGCCATCGCTGACCGGCTCTGACTGGTGGCGGGCCGGGGCCACCGGCGACGTCGGTGATCGGCCGCCCCCGGCGACCGACCACGCCTCGGCGACCGTGGGACGTGATCGCGCGGCACGCCGGAGTCAGGTCGCTTTTGTCCACGCGGCCGCTACGTGGTGTTCATGACTGACCTGGCGGCGAAGCTGGACGCGATGCGCGCGGACCTCGGCGAGCGCGACGGCGTCCTGGTGGCGTTCAGCGGCGGTGTGGACTCGAGCGTCGTCGCGGCGGTCGCACACGACGCCCTCGGCGGGGACGCGGTCGCGTGCACCGCGAAGAGCGAGACGCTCCCGGACGCGGAGCTGTCCGACGCGCGCCGGGTCGCCGACGAGATCGGGATCGAGCACGACGTCGTCGAGTTCAGCGAGCTGGATTCGCCGGACTTCGTGGCGAACGACGGCGATCGCTGCTATCACTGCCGGACGATGCGCCTGGGGCGGATGTTCGAGCGCGCGAGCGAGCGCGGCATCGACGTGGTCTGCGACGGGACGAACGCGAGCGACGCCGACGGCGGCCACCGCCCCGGCCTGCAGGCGGTCGACGAACTGGACGCGTTCTCGCCGCTCCTCGAGCACGGGTTCTCGAAGGAGGACGTGCGAGCGGCCGCGGACGAGTACGACCTCTCGGTCGCGGACAAGCCGTCGATGGCGTGCCTCTCCTCGCGCATCCCGACCGGCATCGAGGTCACCGAGGAGCGCCTGAGCAGGGTCGAGCAGGCGGAGGCGGCACTGCGCGAGTGGGGGTTCTCGCAGTTCCGCGTCCGCGACCACGACGGCCTCGCGCGCATCGAGGTCGGGCCCGAGGAACTCGACGTCGCGCTCGACGCGGACTTCGCGCGCGCGGTCCGCGAGCGCCTCACCGAGATCGGGTTCGAGCACGTCACGCTCGACCTCCACGGCTACCGTACCGGGAGCGTGAGTCCCGAGGCCGACACCGCCGGTGGGGCCGACGACGCGGGCGACGACGAGCCCGTGGTCGCGAACGTCTTCGACCAGGAGTACCCGCAGTAGCGAGCGGTGCAGGTTCGGACGGGCCGAGCGGCCGGTCCGATACCGGCCAGGGAGATGGTGCGTGATTCAATAGCGTCTGGCGTTCTATCGTTAGGCGTCGTTTGTCGGTCCGAATTCACTCCATCGTAGTCCGACGTGAGCCGGTAGATGGTGGCTAACAGTAGAGGTGATAACCAACGGTCATTGGTGTTTATTAGATGTGTGTTTGTTACCAGTTGTCGTGGGATACAATCCCACGCACCCAAATGGCACGAAACATACAGGAAGGCGATCCGGACACAGCGAACGACGAACAGGACCGATACGACCACGCGGACGCGGCCGAACTCGACGACGCAGCGTTCGAGGGACGGGACGGAATCGACCGCCGGACGTTCCTCGGCGTCGCCGCCGCGACCGGCGCCGCCCTCGCCCTCCCCGGCACCGTACGCGCCGACGTCACCGACGACTCGATGACGGACCTCGCGGAGTTCGTCGTCAACTCGACGCCCGACGAATACGAGGCCGCGCTCGTCCTGGAGTTCGCGGACGCGGACGCGCTGTCCGCGTTCGCCGACGAGTACGGCGACCCGGACTGGGACGTCGAACAGGACGACCGCGCGCCGAAGGCGGTCACGCGAGAGTCGCCGACGCCGGCTGCACACGGTCACCTCACCGCCGCCGAAGTCCAGCACGTGCTCGACGACCTCGGCGGCGTCGACCACGTCGACTTCTCCCCGGGCGCGAACCCGTTCTGGAAGCTCGACGGCGGCTACGACGACGGCGTCTTCCCGCCGGTCGAGGACGCTCGTGACTTCATCTCCCACACGGAGACCGGCGCGGCGCTCGAGCACCTCGAGACCGAGTACCCCGACATGGTCCGCCTCGAGCGGATCGGGCAGGGACCGGGGTGGGACAACGAGTTCACGGGCGAAGCCCCCGACCCGAACGACATCTACGTCGCCGAACTCACGAACGACGTCCAGGACGAGGCGTCGTTCCAGGAGAAGGACAAGGCCGTCTTCATCACTGGAATCCACGGGAACGAGCGCGCCGGCGTCGAGGCCGGAAGCCGGATCATCGAGGACGCAGTCACCGGCGACGCCGACGCGTTCACCGACCTCCTCGACGACATCGTCGTCGTCTGGGTCTACATCAACCCCGACGGCTGGACCGTCCGGAAGCCCCAGTACGCCTCCCAGAACCCGTACGCCAGCTTCTTCGAGCCGCCGTTCTACGGACACTACCGCGGGAACGCGTCGGGAGTCGACACGAACCGCCAGTACCCCACGATCGGGTGGGCGAACCCCGCGTTCTGGCCAGCCGATCACGGGGATGCTCCCGACGTCCGTCCCGGCTACGACGTGGGGTACGACGACGTCGTCCCGGACGCGCTGGCGACCGTCGGACACCTCCGCGGGTACGACAACGTCGAGTACCTCTGCGACTACCACATGATGGGGTTCGCGGACACGATGGTGTTGAACCTCGAGTCCAACGCCGCCTACGAGCACGACGGTACGCACAACCTCGAAGAGGTCAACCGACGCATCGACGCCGCGATGACCGACCAGTGGGGGAGCCCGGAGGCGATCGCCGCGGACACGATCCGCGCCGGCAAGGACAGCGTCTTCGGCGACCCGAACGACTACGTCCCGGACGAACTCCTCGACTACGGCTCGATCTACGACTCCCTGGGATACAACATCACGGGCGGACTGCTCGGCTGGGCCGGCCAGCCCGAGGAGTTCGGCGGCCTCGGCGCCGTCACCGTCGCCCCCGAGCTCGCGATGCGGGACTTCTCGGACTGGCGGCCGTACATCGAGCGCCACCTCGAGACCGCGTACCGGCTCTCGATGCGCGAGTTCGCGGAGATGACTGCCGCCAGCACCGACGCGACGGTCGCGACCGACGGCCAGGACACCGCCTACGTGACCACCGACGAACTGACCCGATCCTCGGCGGACCTCTCGCACACCGACGAACGCCCGGGGAACGGCAACGGCCGCGGCCAGGAGCGCGCGACCGACGTCCAGCGTCGACACGGGACAGTCCAGCCCGGCCCCGGTGGCCGCGCCGGCGTGAACTCGAAGGAACGGACGCACTCGCTCGCCGCGACCGTCGACGACCGCGGACGCGAGTCCGGCGTCGTGACGCTCCGCAACCCGGGCGGCCAGGTCGTTCGCACAATCGACCTCGCGGAGACCGACGAACGGAGCTTCTACGTCCCGCAGCCGGACGCGGGCGACTGGTCGGTCGAGTACGAGGGCGACGGCGACGTCGACGTCGAGTTCGTCACCGTCGAGACCGACGAGGAACACCCGGACCCCGAGGCGGCGTTCGGGTACTCCCAGGAGGAGTACGTCGTCAACCCGATGCAGTTCTTCGCGGACCTCGCCCCGGAACTCGAAGCCGGCGAGATGGAGAGCGTCCGCGTCCACGACGTCCGCGTCGGGAAGCTGCTGCGCGGGAACTCCGGGAAGCGCCGCTACGACAAGGTCGTCGTCTCCCACGACGTCGGCCGCGACGACCCGCGGTACGTCGCCGAACTCGAGGCGTTCGTGGACGCAGGCGGCGACCTCGTGGTGACCGACACCGGCCTGAACCTGCTCGCGGACCTCGACGTCGGCGACGCCGCGGCCATCGAGGACGGCGACCTCCAGTCGATCCGCGTCGGCATCGCGAACCTGACCGATCGGGACTTCGACCACTACCTCCTCGACGACATCCGGCCGCTCCAGTTCGAGATGTGGAAGAGCCCGCAGGTCGGGTACGTGCCCAACGCGCCCGACCAGCCCGCGACGGTCGTCGACGACGACGCGTTCGCGGACGCAGGCGGCGACGTAGCCGGACGAATGACGGGCGAGCTCGCGGACGGCTCCGACGCGAGCGGCGTCGCCGCCGGATCGCTGTCCGCCGGCGACAGCGAGATCAACGTCCTCGGGTCGGTGCTCCCGCCCGCGAACCAGCGGGAACTCCACCCGTTCGGGATGGCCGACTACGCCGTCTCGTTCATGGGCCACACCATGATCTGTAACGCCCTCGGCTTCCAGCAGCGCCGGTTCGTCGAGGACGAACTCGTCGGAACCTGGGGCGAGATCCGGTAGTCCGAACCCGCGGGCTCCCGACCGCCCTCTATTTTTTCGGCGTCGAGCGAAGCGGGTTTCGAGCGCCGCTCACCGCCCCGTCCAGCGGAGGAGCGCGAGCGTGCCCTCGAAGAGGACGATCATCGACACCGCGATGATGAACGGCGCCATCCCCGTCGGGTCCGGCGCGAACAGGAACGCGATCCCACCGAACGCCCCCCAGAAGAGGAGGCGACGGCCCTCCAGCCACTCCCGGGACGTGACGCCCATCATGATCGCGAGCATCACGAACAGCGGGATCTGGAACACCACCGCCTGCAAGCCCATGAGGGCGACGATGAGGTTGAACGTCGACTGGAGGCCGTACGCGATGACCGCGTTCCCCTCCGTGTAGTAGTCGAAGTACTGGAACAGGCCGGGGAGGACCGCGAAGTACGCGAACGCCATCCCGAAGATCGCGAGCACGAGACTCGTCGGGACCGCCGCGATGTAGTACCGGCGCTCCTTCGGGTAGAGCCCGGGTCGCATGAACAGGTACGACTGGTAGACGAGCACGGGGAGCGCGATGAGGACGCCCGCGAGGCTCGCGACCTTGATCTTCGTGAGGATGAACTCCAGGGGCGCGTAGAGGTGCGGGCGGGCCGCGTCGGTGCCCGCCGGCAGGATGTCGTTCCACATCTCCATCACGAGGTAGTCCGAGTAGAGGTACATGAGGACGGTCGCGACCGCGCCCGCGAACACGACCGCGGCGAGCCGGAGCATCATCTCCTCGATGTGGTCCGCGAGCGGCATCTCCTCGTCGTCCGGCGGCCCCTCGAACAGGTCCCCGTCCTCGTCGAACCCGCGACCGCTGCCGGTTCCGGTACCGGCGCCGGCGTTCGCGCCCGCTCCCGCGCTGGCGGGCGTCGCCTCCCCCGGCGTCGGCGCACCGGCCGCGTGCCCGACGGGAACGTCCGACCCACCGTTCGCGTCCAGTTTGTCGGGGTGCTCGGGGCGACGCTTCTCCGGAGCGTCCTCCGGGCGCTCGAACCCGGCCTCGACGCCGCGGTCCGGGACCGTCGACCGCTCGTCCGCCCCGGACTCCCCGTCCGCGTCGGGGTCGTCGACGCGCCGCGACCGCGGCTCCACGTCGGGATTGAGCCCGGACTCCGTCTTCTCCAGCCCACCCGAACCGTCGTCGGCATCGACCTTCTCCAGCCCACCCGAACCGTCGTTCGAGTCCTCGTCCACGTCGTCGCCGTCGCCGTCAGCGGACTCGTTTTCGGCGTCGGCGTCTTCGCCGTCCGCTACGTCGGCATCGTCTCCGGTCTCGGCGTCGTCGCTGGACGAGTCGGGAACGGCGTCGTCGCTCGTGGCGTCCTCGGGCCCCTCGACGCTGGCGTCGGACACGCCGTCGTCGTCGCGGGGGTCGCGGTCGTCCGACTCGTCCGGCATCTGTCGGAAGTAGGCAGGTGGGACGTTATAGGCCTTTTTCTCCGTCGCGCTCGCGAGCGAGCGGGGAGAAGAAGATTGATGTTTCCGAGGTAGGTAGCGTCCGGCAATCAATGAGTTCGGTCATCAACGAGGACACCGCCCGGACCATCGACGCCGGGCGCGAGACGATCGGGGCGCTCCTGCGCGCAGCCCAGAAGGAGCTCCAGAAGGTATTCATCGTCTTCCTCGTCGGCCTCCTCGGGAGCATCTGGGCGCTCCGCACGTTCCTCTGGAAGGCGCTGAAGGAGAACACCAAGCAGCGCATGCCGCCCGAGATCGCCGCTCAGGTCGACATCATCGCCAGGACGCCGTTCGACGTCATCCTCCTCCAGTTCAAGATCGGCGCCGTCGTCGGGATCCTCCTCGCGCTCCCACTCTTGCTCTACTACGCGAAAGAACCCCTGAAGCGCCGCGGGTGGACGCCCGACGTCCCGATCTCGCGAGCGCAAATCGCCGGATTGAGCGTCCTCATGACGGTGCTGTTCGCCGGAGGCGTGGCGTACGCGTACATCGTGTTCTTCCCGTTCATGTTCGAGTTCCTCGCGCAGAACGCGATCAACGCGACGCTCAAACCGAGCTGGGACATCACGATGTGGACGCAGTTCCTCTTCCTCCTCACGCTCTCGTTCGGGCTGGCGGCGCAGTTGCCGCTCGTGATGTCGTCGCTCTCGTACGCGGAACTCGTGCCGTACGAGACGTGGCGGGACAAGTGGAAGTACGCGGTCGTCGCAATCTTCCTGTTCGGTGCGGTCGCGAGCCCGCCGGACCCGCTGACGCAAGTCATGTGGGCGCTGCCGCTGTGTACGCTGTACGCGGCGTCGCTCGCGCTCTCGAAGGTCGTCGTCAACCTGCGGCGGCGCGGCGAGAGCGCGACCGAGGCCGACGGCCTGCTCCGGAAACGGATGCTCCAGTTCGGCGGGTTCCTCGTCGGCGTGCTCCTCGCCGCGACGTTCGCGATCCGCGCCGGCGCGGTCGCAGCCGTCGACGCCACGATCGTCCCGGCACTGCCGTCGCTCGTCCAGCCCGCGAACCCGCTCGCGTCCGGCGGGCTCGCACCTGACGCCGCCCTCGCTGCGCAGTTCCTCATCTCGCTCCAGATCGCGATCGTCGTCTCACTCCTCGTCCTGCTCGCGTACACGCTGAAGGTGCTCCGCAGTCCGGTGGTGCCGCGAGCGGGTGGTCGCGGGATGGACCCGGCGGAGATCGACCTGGACGCCCTCGACGAAGCCGGTGTGCGCGCGGCGCCGCCGGAGGTTTTCGCGGCGCTGACGGAGGACGAGGCGCTCTCGAAGGCCAGCACCGCGATGGACGCCGAGAACCCGGACAAGGCCCAGGCGATCCTCGACCGATTCGACGAGGTGCAGGCGCAGGCGGACGCCGAGGACGCGACAGCGGACGCGGCCGCAGGCGGTGCGGCAGCTGGCGGTGCGGCCGCTGGAGCGTCGGCGGGCGCAGAGAGCGGGTCGAGCGACGGTCACGAACTCGCCGCCGGCCCGCCCGGCGACGGCTCCACGCCGGTGACGGACGTCGACGCGATGCAGGGGACGACCGCAGGGACGGACGACGACGAGGACGACGGCGTCCTCCAGTCGACCGCGGCGGGGATGATGAATCCGTTCACGGAGGACGAGACGACGGAGGACGACATCGGCGGGTACTACTACGACATCACGTTCGTCCTCCAGTCGCTCACGTCGAAGGTCTTCAGGCTCGTCGTGGTGTTCATGGCGACGCTCGCGGGCGTGTTCTTCTGGCTGTACCGCGGCGGTCTCGGCGACATCAAGCGCCAGTTCCTCTCGCGCGTCCCACCGGAAGTGCGCGGCGACCCGAGCACGCTCCCGTTCGCGGACAGCGTGGAGACCGCGAACGCGTTCGCGTCCGCGATGTCGACGATGCCGGGCGGCACCCAGACTGCGGCGTCCGGGCCCGCGAGTCCGACGACGATACTGGACGTGGTGCCGTACGCGGAACTGCTCGCGAACATGAGCGGCGCGGGCCAGATCGGGATCGTCGTCGCGCTCCACCCCGTCGAGCAACTCATCTTCGCGGTGAAAGCCAGTACGCTCGTCGCGGCGGCGGTGACGCTCCCGCTCCTCGGGTACTACGCGTGGCCGGCCGTCAAAGAGCGCGGGTTCGGCGGCGGCGGAAGCAGTAACGCCTTCCTCCTGTGGGGCGCGGCGATGTTCGTCGGGTTCGCGGTCGGGAGCGCCCTCGGGTACTTCTTCTTCGCGCCCGCGATCGTCTCGTACCTCGTCGAGGACGCCATCCGCGCGAACATGGTCATCTCGTACCGCGTGAACTCGTTCATGTGGCTCATCGCGTTCATGACCGTCGGCATCGGCCTCCTCATGGACATCCCGGTGTCGATGATACTCTTCCACTACACGGACATCGTGAGCTACGACGCGATGCAGCGCGCGTGGCGAGGCGTCGTCCTCGCGCTGTTCGTCGCCGGCGCGTTCATCACGAGCAGTAGCGTCCTCTCGATGCTCCTGTTCGCACTCCCGCTCGCGCTCGCGTACGCCGTCGGCCTCGGCATCCTCCGCGTCCTGACCGCGCCCGGACGCCTGCTGGGTGGCGGCGGCGGGTCCGAGACCGAGTCGACCGCGTAGGGCCCACGCCGGGGGACTCTCCGAGCGAACCCGCGTCCGTAGAACTCCTAGCCCGAGTCGTCGTCAATCATTTAGTCCTCGTGCGCGAACCCACGGATATGCCCAAGATAAGCGTCGAGGTACCCCAGGAACTCCTCGACGACCTCGACGACCACGTCGGCGGCGACGGGAAGTTCGTCAACCGGAGCGAAGCCATCCGGGCGTCCATCCGGAAGACGCTCGATACGCTGGACGAGATCGACGAGCGCCAGGGCCGCCTCGACGAGGAGGCCTGACTTCGGCCCGAAGACGAGCCGTAATCGAGCGGGCGAGGAGAGCGGGTACGAGGGGTCGCGTTACTCGTCGGCGGCGGGTTCGGCGAACGCGAACTTCGGTTTCACTTCCGTTATCTGGACGTCGAGCTCGTCGCCTTCCTCGGCGCCGTCGACGAACACCGTGAAGCCCTCGACTTTCGCGACGCCGTCGCCCTCGCTCCCCTCGTCCTCGACGGTGACGGTGACGACGTCGCCCTCGCGGACGGGCGCGGTGAGGCGGTGCTTCCCGACGAGGTACACCTCCGAGGAGGAGTCCCGGGACGCCTCCGGGACGACCGTGCGGACGTACTGGAACTCGGCGTCGACGTCCGCCTTGAAGTCCTCGAGGTCCTGTCCCTGGAAGACCTTCACGGCGAAGTCGCCGCCGGTCTTCAGGACGTCCGTGGCGACGTCGAACGCCTGCCGCCCGAGGTGGACGCTCCGGGCGTGGTCGAGGTTGTACTCGCCGGTCATGTTCGGCGCCATGTCCGACAGCACGACGTCGACGTCGCCGCCCGCGACCTCGCGAACCTCGTCCTTCGTCTCGTCCTCGGTCATGTCGCCGCGGACGAACTCGACGGACGCCGGCGCGTCCTCGAGGTCGTCGATCCGCTGGAAGTCCACGCCGACGACCGTCCCGGTCTCGCCGACCTCCTCGGCGGCGACCTGCAGCCACCCGCCGGGAGCCGCGCCGAGGTCGACGACCGTGTTCCCCGGCCCGAACAGCCCGCACTCGCGGTCGAGTTGCTTGAGCTTGTACGCCGACCGCGACCGGTAGCCCTCCTGCTTCGCCTGGTTGTAGAATCTGTCTTTCCGCGTCATCTAATTGCAGTTCGATACGGCGCGCGGGCGGTTAGGGGCTTCGTCTCGCGGTCGCGAGGGGTTCGGCCCGTGTGCGGGGGCTCTCGTGCCGTCGTGCGTTCCGGCAAGCGCGGGCGCTGGCGGTACCTACAAGCGGCGTGCGGACCCAGATTCGGGCATGGATACGGATGCGTTCCTCGCCGAGGTACGGGATGCGAACGAGACGGCGCTGTCGCGGCTCGGGTCGTCGAAGTCGCTGTACGCGTTCACGGGCGGGGAGTTGACGGCGTCTGCGGTCGTGGCGGTGTCGGCGGACGTGGCGCACGCGGCGGCGACGGCGCTGGAGGCGTACGGCGCGGACGCGTCGTCGGACGCGGCTGCGGACGCGTTCGGCGCGTTCGGGGCGCTGGCGGCCGAGCACGCGGCGAGCGCGCCGGACCTGGCCGACGACGTCGGGGCGCGAGAGCCCCACGACGCCGTCGACGCGCTGGCCGAGTACGGCGACGGGTCGGGCGCGAGCGACGCGGCGCGACTGGGTGCGGTCGTCGGATACGCGCTCGTCGCGAAGAAGCTCGCCGAGCAGAGCACGGGTTACTTCACGGGCGAGGCGGACCCCCAGACCGCGAGCGCGTTCCGATCGTACGGGAGCGACCTGGAGGCCAAGCGGGACGACGTCCTGGATGCGCTCGCCGACGTCGTGGACGGCGACGACGACCACGAGGCGGCGCTCGATGCGGCGTCCGCGGTCGTCCAGGGAGCGTACGAGGAGTACACGGCGAGCCTCGAGGCGATGGGCGTCAACCCGAAGCCGGTCTGCTGACGACGCACGCGCTCGGTCGACGAGCGGGTTTTCGGTCCACGAGCGAGTTTTCGGTCGGCGAACGCGTTCACGCTCGGCGTACGAGTTCTCAGTCCGCGAGGACGTCGAGTGCGACGCCGGCGAGCGCGAGCGCGCCACCGAGCAGCGCGACGTACGCACCGATGCCGGGCCCGGTGTCGACGGCGGGAACGACCGACGGCGGCCCGCTGCTCGCGAAGTTCGTGATGGCTTCGAGCGCGAGCGCCGCGACCACTCCGGCGAGCGCACCGACGACGTACCGCGAGCGCGACGTCCAGTAGCCGACGGCGACGACGACGACGAGCGCGGACGCGACGAGCGCGTACACGCTGTTGACGTCGAGTTCGAACACGCCAGCGGCCACCCACGGCAATACCGAACCGAGGACGCCGATGGCGCCGCCGGCGACGGTCGCGGCACGGTAGCGCTCCGAGGACATACCCGCCGACTTCGACCGTGGAACGACAAAAACCCTCGTACGACAGGCGTCAGACGCTCCCCGGGTCGGTTCGGGTTCGAACGGCATCGGACGGCCGTCGAGCCGGTCCCGGTTCGGGTTCGAACGGCATCGGACGGCCGTCGAGCCGGTCCCGGTTCGGCCGGCCTCAGACGCCGTCGATGGTCTCGCGGTATGCGCGGACGGCGTCGATCGCCTCGTCGATCTTCGACGCGACGGTGCCGCCCTCGGCCTCGGCGATCTCCGTGAGGATGCGTTCGTGGCGCGCGAGCCGGCCGTGGTCGGGGCCGCGCTCGCTCTCGGCGTGCGTCGCGAACTCCTCGGCCTGCTTGCGGAGACGGCTCTCGGCGTCCTCGTGGGTCGCAGCGTCGGCGGCTTCGGCGATCAGATCGCTCGCTCGTTCGAGGTTCCCGTGAGTCATACTCGGACCGATGGCGTCGTCCGGCTTAAGTATCGGTCTTGCCGGCAGTGCTTGGGCACGACCGGGACGGCGCGCTCGCGTTCGCCTCTTCGACGGGAACAGCGGACGCGTCAGAAGGGAGGCGTGACATCCGGAGGGGCGTGCGCGTCAAGTGCCTTCGCGCCCAACCAGGTTCTATGGGTTCATTTGGGAGCAAAAAGTAATTCTCAGAAGCTCGGATAAGAGAGGAGGGCGGAAGACCAGGCTGCTATATTAATGGTATACGAATGTTCTCTTATCTTCAACTTACCTTTTGGCTCAGACCTGACTAGTCCGAGTTATGCTGAATGGCGTCTATTCCGACGACGAAACGGAGTTCTTCCGACATGTCTACAACCCGCTCCAAGACCCGACGTTCCTCGCTGGACAGTCCATGCACAGCTCCATCAACTTCCAGCCGCTTGAGGAACTGATAGAGAGTATTTTCGGGAACGGTGGACAGACGACATTCGCCGACGAGTCTTCTGCTGTCGACAACATGCGACGTGCGCTCGTTAACGACCCAGAGCCCTTGGATACTCTTCGCCTTCTCGTCGGCCGAACCAAAACTAAACTAAGTATCGACCTCAGCCTCTCATTCCGCGGAACCGAGAGTCCAGCTGGAGACCCCTCACTCTGCGGTTGTAGTATGGACGGATTCACTCGACACCAGTATAGCTACTTCAAGAACTTCCTGAGTGGAAATCGAAGGTCGAACTCCGAGGTTCAAAAAGCAGGAGAAACGATCGCGAATTACTTCGCGAATATTGGCGTGATAGACGTACTTGGCGACTTCGCGAGTATGTCGACCAGTGCTCGCCAGAACATCATCGAGGAAGCAATCGTCCCCCATGATGGTAGGCAGTCAAGAGCGAAACGCCAGGGACATGGAGCGGAAGCAGAGATTGCCAGAGTAATCGAAGCTATCGGTGCGAATATTCGACCGGCAAACAAAGTCTCGCACCCGATGGAGGGGGACGTTGACTTTGAGGACTACAGCTACGATCTGCTTGTCGACGATGACAACGGGAACACCCGAGCAGGGCTCATCAGTCTCTTCCACACAAGTAACCCTGGACAGTTCGGAGTCGACAAAACCGCGAAGACTGCCAACTACCTACAGAGCATAGAGTCGTACAATAAGACGGTCTCAAACGGCGAGGATTGCGAACTCTGGTCATTCTGTGACGGTGCCGGATTCGCGATGAATAACAAAGCCCTGCGAAACGTTCTGGGTAGCGTTGACGACTGGGTTCAAATCAAATCGGTCTGGAAACTTGCCCTGTCTCTGAACAGAAGAGACATCTGTAACGTTGAGGCCATCGCGTTCAATCAGGACTTCTATTCCGATGACGAACTGGATCAATTGGAACGCAGCCTCAGTTCTGTCGACGTGGTCAATGAGGGTCGCGTTGATAGCAGCCTGCGGGAGGTCGAGGCAGGTGAGGCCGTTCTCTATGTGTGACAACTGAGCTATGAATCAGTGAAGTCGCTGAGAGAGGAGTCTGAGCTCGGCTTCTTATCATTTGTAGGCTGCTCGTCGCTCAGGATATCGAGCTGTTCCCACTGCGGTTCAGCCATGTCTTCCTGAATTCGCTCGGCGATTAGATCGCGGTATTCCTCGTCGATCTCAAATCCAACACCTTTTCGATCCAACTTACGTGCCACTTTCAGTGTCGTTCCAGAACCGAGGAAGGGGTCCAGAACTGTGTCGCCCTCGTTGCTGAATGTATACATCAACGCGTGCACCAACTCTTCGGGATATGCCGCGGCGTGGTAGTTTTGATTCTTTATTGTCGGGGGTCGATACGCACGCATCTTCAGAACGTTACCCACGCTACGACCCTTGTCGTTTAATTTCTCTTCGCGGGGGTCGACGCCTTTGTATTTTTGCTCGACTCGAATCTTGTTGAACGTGTATTCGTAATCGTAGTTCTTTCCGAAAATAAGAAGATTCTCGTACTTGTCGTCGAACAGCTTGTCAAGATAGTACGCTGGCTGTGGGAGCGAGTTTGGCTTATACCAGATCAGATTATCAAGTAATTTCCAGTTCTCCATCCGATTGTAGATGTCCATCCCGATCGGGTAGAATCGCTTCTTGTGACGACGATCACCGATGTTGACGACCATTATCGCGTGTTCACTGGTCGCCTCGTAGCAGGCATCCCAGACTCGCTGAAGGCGGTCGAGATACTCTTCATACGCCTCGTCGTAACCAATCTGATTCTCATGCCCGTAGTCCTTAAGATTCCAGTATGGAGGGCTGGTCATGATAAAATCAGCTTCCCCGTCAAACTGGCTCATCTCCTCAGAGGATTCGAAGTAAACTGTCTGTCCCCCGATATGTAGCGGTTCCATTGACTGCTTGGATGTTTTTGAGCGGTCTGAATAGTCCTTGCTATTGTTGCTCGTCGTGGGTGCTATGTAATTGTTATACAATCTCTAACTAATTATAACTTTTCCGCAAAACGACTGAGTGTTAAGAATGGATGAGGACGACTATGAGGTCATATCTCGTATTCTCGCCAGCAAACACCGCAAGAACATTCTATTAGAACTCTCCGAATCTGCTCGAACACCGACTGAACTCGCGGACCAGTTTGATGAGCACCAACCAACTATCAGCCGAGCTCTTTCCGAGTTAAAGGAGATGCAACTGGTCAAGTCGACATCTCAGAAACAGGCAAGGCTCTATTGGGTGGTCGATGAGAAACAAGAGATTGTCGAGTATATCAAGAACCGAGAAGAGTAGCTGCCCGTAACTGCTCGCCCACAGATGAAACGGCCTCTTCGATCTCGGTAATATCTGTTGAACCTGTGTTAAAATCAGGAGTGATACACGTTTCCTGATGTAGTTTGTGTCATCCAGCGACGGCTTCCCAAGCGAACGGGTAAAGTGGTTCAGGACTCTAATAATGGCTACTGTGAGTGAATCAGGTGGCCCTCTTTCCCCCGACAAACCGGATGTGGAAAGGGAGTTTCGCGTTAATGCTCCGTTCGACCCGGCGGGCGACCAACCCGAAGCAATTCAACAATTAGTTGATGGCTTTCGGCAGGGGATGGAGAAGCAGACCCTTCTTGGAGTAACAGGGTCGGGGAAGACGAATACCGTCTCTTGGGTTGTTGAGGAACTACAGAAACCAACGTTAGTTATTGCTCACAACAAGACGCTCGCGGCCCAACTCTACGAGGAATTTCGGAATCTATTCGAGGATAATGCAGTAGAATATTTTGTATCCTACTACGACTACTATCAGCCCGAGGCGTACGTCGAGCAGACGGACACGTACATCGACAAGGACGCCTCCATCAACGACGAGATCGACCGGCTCCGGCACTCCGCGACCCGCAGCCTCCTGACCAGGGACGACGTCATCGTCGTCGCGTCGGTGTCGGCGATCTACGGCCTCGGCGACCCGGCGAACTACGAGGACATGAGCCTGCGCGTCGAGGCCGGCGAGCGGGTCGGTCGCGACGAGTTGCTCGCGCGACTCGTGGACCTGAACTACGAGCGCAACGACGTCGACTTCACGCAGGGCACGTTCCGCGTTCGCGGCGATACCGTCGAGATCTACCCGATGTACGGCCGGTACGCGGTGCGCGTCGAGATGTGGGGCGACGAAGTCGACCGGATCGTGAAGATGGACCCGATGCAGGGCACGGTCGTCAGCGAGGAACCGGCAGTCCTCCTGCACCCCGCCGAGCACTACTCGATCCCGGAGGCGCGCCTAGAGCGCGCGATGGACGAGATCCGCGACGACCTAGAGGACCGCATCCGGTACTTCGAGCGCCAGGGGGACGCGATCGCGGCCCAGCGCATCGAGGAACGGACGACGTTCGACCTGGAGATGATGGCCGAGACCGGGTACTGTTCGGGCATCGAGAACTACTCCGTGTACCTCAGCGAGCGCGACGTCGGCGACGCGCCCCATACCCTGCTCGACTACTTCCCGGACGACTTCCTCTGCGTGATCGACGAATCACACCAGACGCTCCCGCAGGTCCGCGGGCAGTTCGCGGGCGACAAGTCCCGGAAGGACTCGCTCGTCGAGAACGGCTTCCGGCTCCCGACCGCGTACGACAACCGCCCGCTCACCTTCGAGGAGTTCGACGAGAAGACCGACCAGACGCTGTACGTCTCCGCGACGCCCGCCGACTACGAGCGCGAGCACTCCGAGCAGATCGTCGAGCAGATCGTTCGCCCGACGCACCTCGTCGACCCCGAGATCGAGACGCGGCCGGCGACCGGGCAGGTCGACGACCTCATGGACCGCATCGAAGCGATGCCGGACGACGAGCGCGTGCTCGTGACGACGCTCACGAAGCGGATGGCCGAGGACCTCACGGAGTTCTTAGAGGAGAACGGGGTGGACGTGGCGTACATGCACGACGAGACCGACACCCTCGAACGGCACGAGCTCGTGCGTGCACTCAGACTCGGCGACATCCAGGTCCTCGTCGGGATCAATCTGCTCCGGGAAGGCCTGGACATCCCGGAGGTCTCCCTGGTCGCGATTCTCGACGCGGACCAGGAGGGGTTCCTGCGGTCGGAGACGATGCTCGTACAGACGATGGGGCGGGCGGCGCGGAACGTGAACGGGTCGGTCGTCCTGTACGCGGACGACCCGAGCGACGCGATGAAGGCCGCGGTCGAGGAGACCGCGCGCCGTCGGCGCATCCAACGCCAGTACAACGAAGAGCACGGGTACACCCCCACCACTATCGAGAAGTCCGTCGGTGAGACGAACCTCCCCGGCTCCGAGACGGACACGAGCGGGGTCGCCGGCGACGCGCCCGCCGACGCCGAGGAAGCCCAGGCGCGCATCGAGCGCCTCGAGGACAAGATGCAGGAGGCCGCGAACAACCTCGAGTTCGAACTCGCGGCGGACATCCGCGACCGCATCCGCGAGCTCCGCGAGGAGTACGACGAACTCGTCGCCCCCGACGACGGCGTGCCCGTCGAGAGCGATCCCGAGTTCTGACGCCACCTCCGCAGGCATATTACGGCCGTTCTTCGAACGACGAACGGTGGGAAACGATCACTTCGGTATCTCCGTGGGCATCGTCCTCCCGTCGGGGCTCTTTCTCGGGTTCCTCCTCGCTCCCGATCCCACGGGGGTCACGTCGCTCCTGCTCGGGGCAGTTCTCGGTGCCGTCCTCTCGGTCGGGATCCACCTGTCGGGCTGGTCACCCGGGACGTAGCATCGGACAGCCCTCCCCAGAACCAGTCCACTGACTCCTGGTGCGCCGGCGATGTCTCGCGGACGCCGAGGAAGCCCAGGACCGCATCGAGCGCCTCGAACGGGAGACGGGAGGCCACGAGTTCAAGTAGGGGCACGCGGCGAACGCCGGCATCACCTACTGAGGGGGTCGCGTCGACCACGGCGGGAGCGCGGCGCATCGACGCGACGGACCGACGGCCGAGGAGGGCGCCGCCTGTTCGCCATCGACCGAGCCACGGCGTTCTCCGTCGACCGAGCCACGGCGCTCGGCGCTGACGAACGACGGCGCTCGCCGGGAGTTTTTTGCTGACCGGGCGGATAGGGGCGCGCAAGATGGAACTGTCGGCGATCCCGGGCGTGGGGGAGAAGACCGCGGCGTCGCTCGCGGAGCTCGACGACCCCGAAGGCGCGCTGCGGCGCGGGGACGTCGCGACGGTCGCGACCGCGCCTGGCGTCTCCGAGGGGCGAGCGGCCCGCATCGTCCGGGGTGCGATCCGGCACGAGCACGACGACCCCGGCGGGTTCCTGGCGACGCCGCGAGCGCGAGAGGTGTACCGGGAGGTACTCGACCTCCTCGCGGAACGGACCGTGACGGAGTACGGCGGAAAGCGCGTGGAGACGTTCTACCCGAGCGCCACCCGTTCGCGCGTCGAGGAAGTCCGCGAGTACGTGCGGTCGGCGATGGAGCGCGACGTCGACCCGGCGGCCGTGGACGCGCTCGCGGCCGTGGAACCGCTCTCGGAGCCCGAGGACGTCGTCGTGCGCGAGCGGTGCCTGGCGACGACCGACGCCGAGAGGTACGCGGAGGCGCGGGAGGCGATTCCAGAAGTCTCCGTGGAAGTCGTCGAGGACGCGCGCGGGCTGGCGGAGCTCGCGCGGGGGTACGCGACCGTGGTGGCCCTCGACGAGTCGTTCGCCGGCGTCGACGTCGACGGCGACGTGCGCGTCGAACCGGACGCGCTGGAGCGGCCCGCGGAGGTCGTCCCCGAGCGCCCCATCGCCTTCTTCGCGGTGAACCGCGATCGGCTGCGGGCCGCGGCTGAGGTCCATCGCGAGGCCGGACTGGACGCGCCGATGCCCGTCGACGACCTACTGGGGGCGCTCGACCGGCTCCGGACGGACGGGACGGTCGCGGACGACGACGAACTCGACCGCCTCCAGGCCGCGGTCGACGACCTCGACACCGCCGTCGGGATGGCCGAGAACGTCGCGAACGACCACCTGAAGGAGGCGATCCAGGAGCGCGACGTCACGATCGAGGGCGCGGACCTCCTGACGCTCGTCGAGCGCGGCGCGGGCGTGGACTCGCTGCTCTCGCGCGAGCTCGCCGACGAGTACGCGGCCGCGGTCGACGCGGCCCGCGACCACCTCGTCGACACCCTCGACCTCCGCGGGGACGAGGCCGAGCTGGCGCGTCGGGCGTTCGGCGACGAGCCGACGTACCCGGTGGCGCGCGACGAGGACGTCGTCTCGCGGCTCGACGAGTCGCTCTCGACCGCGCGCGACCGCCGGAGTGCGCGCCTCAAACGGGATCTGGCGACGGACCTTGCCGACCACCGCGAGGGCGCCCGCGACCTCGTGCACGCCGCGCTCGAGCTCGACGTCGAGTACGCCATCGCGCGGTTCGCCGACGACTTCGACTGCACGATGCCGGCGTTCGTCGACGGAACCGACGCGGGGGGGCACGCCACGGGGTTCGCCATCGAGGGCGGTCGGTCGCCGCTGCTTCCCGTCCCGCACGACGAAGTCGATCCCGTCGATTACGCGGTCGACGGCGTCGCGCTCCTCTCGGGGGTGAACTCAGGTGGGAAGACGTCGACGCTCGACCTCGTCACCGCCGTCGTCGTCCTCGCGCACATGGGCCTGCCGGTGCCCGCGGATTCCGTCCGACTCGGGTGGTTTGAGGACCTGCACTATCACGCGAAGACCCAGGGGACGCTCGACGCGGGCGCGTTCGAGTCGACGGTCCGCGAGTTCGCGGACCTGGCGACCGGCGGCGCGGGCTCGCTCGTGCTCGTCGACGAGCTCGAGTCCATCACGGAACCCGGTGCGTCCGCGAAGATCATCGCGGGCATCCTCGAAGCGCTCGAGGGGAACGGGGCGACCGCGGTGTTCGTGAGCCACCTCGCGGGCGAGATCCGCGAGATGGCGGACTTCGACGTGACCGTCGACGGCATCGAGGCTGAAGGCCTGGAGGACGGCGAGTTGGTCGTGAACCGCTCGCCGGTGAAGGACCGGCTGGCGCGGTCGACGCCGGAACTCATCGTCGAGAAGCTCGCCGACGAGTCCGGTGACGGCTTCTACGACCGACTGCTCGCGAAGTTCTGATCGCCACGACTGGCGTTCCGTGATCGCTCGTTTCGGGCGTCTCGACCGGTCTCGTGGCGGTCGAGTGACAGCACCCGACTGTCCGTGCGGCACGGTTATGCGGGTTCACGACGAATCGGCGAGCATGAGGTCCGTCGACCGCTCGAGCCGGCGGGGAGGCCGGTCGTGAAGTACGCGTACGAGTGCCCGCATCACGACTGCGGGTTCACGCTCGAGGCGAACGACGACGCCGCGCTCGAGCGACGCGTCGCTCGCCACGACGCCCGCGAGCACCGCCGGAAGTTCGACCGCGCTCGCTTCGAGGACCGACTCGAGGTTTCCTGACTCGCTCGCCGCGACGACTCGTCCCCGCCGCTCGTGGCGTGCGTCTGACGCGAGGCTGCCGAAAGGCTAAGTGCTCGCGGGAGCAGGGTGAAAGTGATGGCTGAGGACCCCGAGGAGGGGATGCTCTCGTGGGACGAGTCCGTGTTCCGGGACGAGCGCGTCTTCGAGATCGACTACGTCCCCGAGACGTTCAAGCACCGCGAGAGCCAGATGCGGAGCCTCCAGTACGCGCTCCGGCCGGCGACGCGCGGGAACCGGCCGTTGAACGCGATGGTTCGTGGGCCGCCGGGGACCGGGAAGACGACCGCGATCCAGAAGCTGTTCGGCGAGTTGCGCGCGGAGACCGGTGACGTCCACACGGTGCGCGTGAACTGCCAGATGAACGCGACGCGGTACTCGGTGTTCGCGCGCCTCTTCGAGGGGATCTTCGACTACGAGCCGCCAGCGAGCGGGATCTCGTTCAAGAAGCTGTTCGGGCAGGTCACCGAGCAACTCGTCGACGAGGACGACGTGCTCGTGGTGGCGTTGGACGACGTGAACTATCTGTTCTACGAGAACGAGGCCAGCGATACGCTGTACTCGCTGCTGCGAGCGCACGAGGAGCACTCGGGGGCGCGCATCGGCGTCATCGTCGTGTCCTCGGATCCGAGCCTGGAGGTCATCGACGAACTCGACTCCAGGGTGCAGTCCGTGTTCCGCCCGGAGGACGTGTACTTCAACGTCTACGACCAGGCGGAGATCGCGAGCATCCTCGGGAATCGCGTCGAGCGCGGGTTCCACGACGACGTCGTGTCGACGACCGTGCTGGATTACGTCGCGGCGAAGACCGCGGAGAGCGGCGACCTCCGCGTCGGCATCGACCTCCTCCGGCGAGCGGGATTGAACGCGGAGATGCGTGCGTCGAAGGTCGTGGAGCGCCGGGACGTCGACGAGGCCTACGAGACGTCGAAGTTCGTGCATCTCTCTCGGTCCCTGGAGAGCCTGAGCGACTCCGAGACGGAGCTCCTGGAGGTCATCGCCGAGCACGAGGGCGAGCAGGCCGGTGACGTGTACGAGGCGTTCCAGGCGGTCTCGGGCCTGGGGTACACGCGGTACTCGGAGATCGTGAACAAGCTCGAGGACCTCGGGATCGTCGAGACGGCGTACGCCGAGGTCGATGGCCGCGGGCGGTCGCGGGAACTCCACTTGGCGTACGACCAGGACGCCGTGCTGTCGCGCCTGGACTGAGCGTTCGTCCGCGGAAGGGATCGCGTGGCGCGCCAGCGTCGCACCGACTTCCGGCCCGAGCGCGCTCGTGCGGCGGTCGCACCGTCGAGCGCAACGGCCTTCCGGTCGGACGGTGAATTCGGTTCCATGAGCGAGACTGCGGAGTTCGACGAGCGGCAGTGGCGCCGCGAGTTGGCGGCGAACCGCGAGGAGAAGGACGAGTTCTTCGGGACGCATCCTCACTCCCCGATTCCGAAGGGCGAGCGCGACGCGTTCGACGGGCTCGAGTACTTCGAGCCGGACGCCGACTATCGCGTGACGGCGACCGTGCACTTGACCGACGAGGACGACGAGGACGTCTACCGGATGGAGACGTCGACGGGCGGCGAGCAGCGGTACCTGAAGGTCGCGGCGTTGACGTTCGAACTCGACGGCGAGGAGCACTCGCTTTCGGCGTACCGCCAGGAGGGCGAGGAGCGCGAGTCGCTGTTCGTGCCGTTCCGCGACAAGACGACGGGCCAGCAGACGTACGGTGCGGGCCGGTACATGGAGCTGGAGGCCGAGGGCGACCTCGCGGACGGCCAGGAGATTCCCGTGGACTTCAACCTCGCGTACAACCCGTTCTGTGCGTACGCCGAGCAGTACGCGTGCCCGCTGCCGCCGGAGGAGAACTGGCTGGACGCGACGGTCGAGGCCGGCGAGCGCGACTGGGACTGAGCGACGGAGCGCTTGCCGCCACCGCCGGTGCCATCGCTCGCGGTCAGGCGGTGTCGAACGTCACGATCTCGTAGCAGACGAGGACGCCGGTGGCGACGGCGATCCCGAGCGCGGCGAAGTACCCGAGGGCGACGACGATTGCGGGGAGGGTGTCGGCGGCGTCGAGGGTCGCCATCGCGACGAGTGCGAGGCAGAAGACGGCGAGTTCGAGGAGGACGTCCCGTTTGTCGGTCACGTCCCGGGCGTCGGCGCGGGCGGAGAAATACGTTGTGCTAGAACCCGCCGCGCTCGTGGTCGAATCGCTTCGAGCGATCCGCGATGCGCGCTCGCGACCGAATCGGTCAGAACGAGACGCAGTCGTGGCCGTAGACGCTGCCGGGCGTGGTGGGGTCGCGATCGGAGTAGCCCTTGCGGCCGATGGCGCGCTCGCAGACGCCGGCCTGGAGCGTGTGTCGGACGTCCTCGGGCGTATGGAACGTCTGGTCGCCGAAGCGTTCGAGGACGTCGTCGATGGACTCGGTGCCGTCGGCGAGTTCTATCTCGCCGTCGCCGATGGCGTCGGTGAGGTCGTCCGTGGTGAGCGGGTAGGTCTGGTCCTCGATGCGGTCGCCGGTGCTGTTGAGGCGCATACCCAATACCGAGTGAAAGATAATTATAAACATTGTCCATATACGACCTTGGTGTCTGCGGTAGGGGTTATATTCCTTAAGGACCGCGAGTGGACAGGTCCTTGTCGCACCCCCGCGTAGCCCGCCCATGACCTACGCGGACCTGCACGCGCACACGACGAACTCCGACGGGACGCTCGAACTCGACGAGGTGCCGGCGGTCGCTCGCGACGCCGGCGTGTCCGTCGTCGCGATCACCGACCACGACCGCACGCACCCCGACCTCGATGCGCCCGTCGTCGAGCGCGACGGCGTGACGGTCGTCCACGGCATCGAACTCCGCGTGGACGCCGGGTTCGAGCGCGTCGACCTCCTCGGGTTCGGCGTCCGCGAGACCGACGCGCTCGCCGCGCTCGTCGACCACCTCCAGGCCGACCGCGCCGAGCGCGGCCAGGCCATCATCGACGCCGTCGAAGACCGCCTCGGCGTCGACCTCGGCATCGAGGGACGACCCGGCATCGGCCGCCCGAACGTCGCGCGCGCCGTCGCCGACCACCCCGACACCGACTACTCGATGCAGGGCGTGTTCGACGACCTCATCGGGAACGACGGCCCGTGCTACGTCGCGCGCGACGTCCCAGACCTCGACCGCGGCCGCGAAGTCCTCGCGGACGCATGCGCGGTCGTCGGCCTCGCGCACCCGTTCCGCTACGACGACCCCGAGCGCGCGCTCGACGTCGCCGCCGACCTCGACGCCGTCGAACGGAACTATCCCTACGGCGACGGCGTCGACGCGGACCTCGACGCCGTCGACGCCCTCGCGCGCGAGCACGACCTGCTCGTGACCGGCGGCACGGACGCGCACGGCCGCGATCTCGGCGTCGCCGGGCTCGACGAAGCCGAGTACGCGCCCGTCGGCGACCGCCTCCGCGCGCACGCCGACGCCTGACGGACACCTGCTTCCGGTACGTTGACACCCCACACAGGAGTCGCCTCGAACGCAGCCTTCAAACCCGCGCAACCCCTACTGATTGGCATGAAGTGCCACTACTGCGACGACGAAGCCGCCTTCGCCGCCGAGACCGAGGGCGTCAAAGTCGGTCTCTGCGAGGTCCACTTCCGGGAACGCCTCGAAGAGCTCTCCGACGCCGACGAGCTCCAGGCACTCAAGGAAGAGGTCGACGTCGATCGGGCCTGAGGCCGAGACCCGCTCCGCCGCAGTCACGTAGCCCGCCGTCCCGCACCCACCCTTCCTTTCGCGACCGCTCCGCGCCGCCGCGACCGCTCCGCGCCGCCGCGACCCTCCCGCGACGTCCGGTCGTTCTCGCTGCCTCCGTCCCGCGAGCGACGGGACCGGCGAGAACGACGGGAGGATTTAGGGCGCTCTCGGCCGTTCGCCCCGGCATGGAGAAGGTCGACGTGGACGAACTCGACTCCCGCATGGGGCCCGGGTCGGTCCGGGCGTCCCTCACGAAACCGCTCGGATTGACGAACATGGGCGCGAACCACTACGAGCTCGCGCCCGGCGAACGGCTCGCGTTCGGCGTGCACGCCCACGAGAACCAGGAGGAGGTGTTCCTCGTGCAGGCGGGGACGGTGACGTTCGAGTCGTATCCCGACCGCGCGGCGGCCGAAGCTGGCGTGGACGGCGAGCGCGTCGAAGCGACTGCGGGCGACGTCGTCCGCGTCGACGTCGGCGAGTACCAGTGCGGCCGCAACGAGGGCGACGAGCGCGCGGTCGTCTTCGGCGTCGGCGCTCCACGCGACGGCGGCGACCTGGACCTGCTCCGGGACTGCGAGCCCTGCGGCGAACGAACCGCCCACCGCATCGAACTCGCCGACGACCGCGAATCCATCAGCGCCGTCTGCGAGCGCTGCGGCAGCGAAACCGCGCGCTACACGTGACTCCCGATAGCGAACCGGAGAGTACGCCAGTCCTTTAGGCCTCGCGCGCCAGACATAGTGGTAGATGACAGGCGAGTACGGTCTCGTGGACTCGAGCGAGGCCGACACACCGGGTGACGAGTGGGAGGAGATCGACGTCTCCGACACGGACGCGGACCGCATCGCGCGCAAGCGCGACCGCGAGTTCACGGAGTTCCGCGACCGCATCAAGGACGCGGACCAGTTCAAGGTCACCGCGTCGGTGTTCGACGACGCGACGTTCGCCGCGCTCTACAAGCTCGTTCAGGACGGCTGGATAAACGCCTTCGGCGGCCCGATATCGACCGGAAAGGAGGCGAACGTCTACACCGCGCTCGGCGGCGACGAGGCCGCGGACGCGCTCGACGCCGTCGAGCCCGAGGTCGCCGTGAAGGTCTACCGCATCAACGCGAGCGACTTCCGAGATATGCGTGACTACCTCACTGGCGACCCGCGCTTCGAGGGGATCGGCGGGAAGAAGAGCCAGGTGGTGCTCGCGTGGGTGCGAAAGGAGTACGCGAACCTCAAGCGCGCGGAGAAGGCCGGCGTCAGGGTGCCGAACCCGCTCGCGGTCGAGCGGAACGTGCTCGTGATGGAGTACATCGGGACGGACGAGGGCGGGCGCGCCCGCCGGCTCGCGGAAGTGAACGTCGAGAACCCCGAGACCGCCTATCACGTCGTGCGCGAGTACATCCGGCGGCTGTACACGGCGGGACTCGTCCACGGCGACCTCTCGGAGTACAACATCGTCGTCGAGGACGGCGAACTCGTCGTGATCGACCTCGGGCAGGCCGTCACCGTCCACCACCCGAACAGCGACAGGTTCCTCGAACGGGACTGCCGGAACGTCGCGAAGTTCTTCTCCCGGCAGGGACTGGACGTCACGGGCGAGGAGTGCTACGAGTTCGTGCTCGAGAACGCCAACCCCCGCGAGGACGGCGACGACAACCGGAACGCGCGCTGAGGGACGTTCGCGTCCGATAGCGACCGGCAGCGCGCCCTGGCGGTCAGTTTTCGCGGCGACGCCGCACCGTGACTGCACCCAGTAGCGCTGCGACCGCCGCGAGCGCCACCGGCACGCCGAAGCCCGGAATCGGGTCGTCCGCGACCGACGTCCCGGTGGCGGTTGTCCACGGGCCCGTGGTTATCCCGGTCGTTCCCGGCGTCGTCGGCGGCGACGTGGTCGTCGTCGGTGACGTCGTCGTGGTCGGCGGCGTCGTCGTGGTCGGCGGCGTCGTCGTGGTCGGCGGCGTCGTCGTGGTCGGCGGCGTCGTCGTGGTGGTGTCGTTCTCGAACGCGATAGACGCGTTCGTCGTGCCATTCGCGTAGCGCTGGCCGGGGTCGCTGGCGCTACCGCGGTGGGCGACGACGGTGTACGTGCCGCCGGTTGCGTTCTCGGGGAGCGAGAACGTGACGGTCTGTTTCGCGCCCGCGCCGTGGACGGTCGCGGTGTCGACGACGTCGCCGTCGTGCCGGAGCGCGAGAAAGCCGCCGTGGCTGAGGTTCGCCCGCGCGGTGACGTACCGCGTGGACGTGGTCTGGTCGTCGAACGCGACGACGGCGCGCGGGTCGCGGACCGCAACCGTCGCTGGCTCGACGGTGAGCGTCCGCGAGCGGTCGTCAGCGGGTGCGACCGTGAGGTTCAGGGTCGCAGGTGCGTCGACGGCAGCCAGGTCGAGGGTCGCACCGAACCGTCCGTCGTCGTCGACGGTGGCGATCGCGGTGGCGACGCCGCCGGCGTCGGTCCGCGCGGTGACGGCGAGGTCGGTGCCGGGGGCGACGGTCGTGGTGCCGGCGACGGTCGCGTTCGCGGCTGGCTCGAGTGGGCCGTTGGCGTGGAGGGTCGCGATAGCGGGCCGGAACTGGACGCGGCGACTGGTCGCGGCGAGCCCGCGGACGCTCTCGTTCACGAAGTACCGCGCAGTGTACACCTCGTCGGCGGCGAGTCCGTCCTCGAACACGCCGTCGAAGCGGTAGTCGTCGTCGCGGTGCTCGTCAGCGACCGCACTCGGGTCCTCGAACGTCCCGGCGTGGACGGCGAGGACGCGTTCGGGGTCGACGACGAGGAGGTAGCGGTCGTCGCCGGGCGCGTCGACCGCGCGGACGTTCGACGCGTTCAGCCAGAGGTTCCGGGACTGTCGCTCCGGAGTGGTGGTGTCGTCGGTCTGACGAACGGCGAAGTGGCCGCGCTCGTCGAGCGCGGCGAGGACGCGCGCGGTCAGGTTCGCTGACGCGTTCTCCGTGCCGGACGCGTTCGCCGAGGCGTTCTCGACGGTGGCGTCCAGGCCGGCGACGGCGACGTCGATGACAAGCCGGTCGTGGGGCGTGACGTTTTCCGTCCCCGCGTCGTCCGCGGCGTACTCGCGGAGGGATTCGACGGTCGCGTTCGCGGGGTCGGCGCGCTCGGGGACGCGCCAGGCGTCGACGGTCGCGTTGGCCTCGGGCGGTCCGTCGACGGCGGCGGGGGTGGTCGACTGCGCGGTGCGTGCGTCGTTGGCGGCGCCGGCAGCGACGCCGACGCCGGCAGTCGTCGCACTCGCGAGGACGACGACGACGGCGACGACGACGGCGGCGGACGCGGAGGGCGGACGCGGCATGGAGGCGTGTTGTCCGGGTTCCGACAAGTGCTTTCCCCTGGAAGCCCAGCCAGACCGCCGTGCGAGGGCGTCCCGTGACGTCGCAAGGTTCTTGGCCGTCGCACGTCGAGTGGATGGTGATGGAGTCCGCTCCCTGCTGGCGCTGGCGCACGCAGTCCCCGGGAGCGGACAGTGCAGTCGACGCGCGTGGCCGGGCGTAACCCGGCGACGCGGGCGGCGGCGCTCACTCGTTCCACTGCTCTCGACCCGCTAGCCGACCGCACGCAACTCGGACACAGATCCAATGCCAGCCAACGACGACTCGACAGCCGAATCGACAGCGACAGCCGAATCGACAGCGACAGCCGAATCGACAGCGATGACGACCGACGACGACGACTTCACGGTGACGCCGTACGAGGTATCGGGGGACGTCGACTACGACGCGCTCCTCGAGCAGTTCGGGGCGGACCGATTGACGCGCGAGCAGGTCCGGCAGTTCCCCGACCACCCTTTGCTCGGCCGCGGCATCTACTACGCGGGCCGGGACGTCGACGACTACCTCGCTGCGAGCGAGGCCGGCGACCGGCACTCGATAGTGACCGGCGTCGGACCCTCTGGGCCGATGCACCTCGGGCACGCACTCGTGTTCTACCTCGCGAAGACCCTGCAGGACGCGACGGGCGCGACCGTCTATATTCCGCTCTCGGACGACGAGAAGTACCTCTCGAAGGACCTCACGTTCGAGGAGATAGGGGAGGCGACGACGGAGAACCTCCGGGACCTCCTGGCGGTGGGGTTCGATCCGGAGCGGACGCGGTTCGTGCTCGACACGGCGGACGCGGACGTCGTGTACCCGCTCGCGGCGACGTTCGCGAAGGACGTCACGCAGAACCAGCTCGAGGCGGTCTACGGGCGGCCGGACAACGTCGGGTTGGGGTTCTATCCGGCGGTGCAGACCACGCACCTCCTGCTCCCCCAGCTCGTCCACGGCGCGCATCCGACGCTCGTGCCGGTGGCGGTCGACCAAGACCCCCACGTCAGAGTGAGTCGGGACGTCGCGGCGAAAGCCAGGTATCCGGTCGCGAAGCCCGGCGCGTTGCTCGGGAAGTTCCTCCCGACGCTGTCGGGGCCGGGGAAGATGAGTTCGAGCGAGGGCGAAGCGATCTACCTGACCGACGACGCGGAGACGGTGAAGGAGAAGATCCTAGCGCACGCGTACTCGGGCGGCCGCGACAGCGTCGACGAGCACCGCGAGCGCGGCGGCGACCCGAGCGTCGACGTCGCCTTCCAGTACCTCCGGTACTTCTTCGAGCGCGACGACGACCGCCTCGAGGAACTGGCGAAGCAGTACCGTCGCGGCGAGTTGCTGTCGGGTGAAATGAAACTCGAGGCCGTCGACGCCATCGCCGAGTTCCTCGCCGCGCACCAGCGCCGGCGCGACGCGCTCGGGGACGTCCGCGAGGAACTGGAGCCGTACCGGTTGACGAGCGAGGAGCGCGAGCGAGCGCTCGAAGCGGCGGGGGTGCCACAGCTGTAGCCCCGCGACTCGTTCGACCCGTGCAGCGGCGGATTCCGGTCGTCGACCAGGCGAGCGCCGCGGGACCACGTGACGCGGCCCCGCGGGTGCCGAAGTCTTAAGCGCCGCGAGACCCCATTTGCCGTGTATGCAGCACGTGAAGATTCCGCAGGACCGCATCGGCGTGCTCATCGGCGAAGGTGGGGAGACGATGCGACGCATCGAATCTCGCGCGGGCGTTCGCCTCGACATCGACTCCGAGAACGGGAAGGTCGCGATCGAGCAGGTCGGCGACCCCGTGGACGCCCTGAAGGGCCCGGACATCGTCGAAGCGATCGGTCGCGGGTTCGCGCCCGACGACGCGCTGACGCTACTGGACGACGACATGCGGATGTTCGACCTCGTCGACATCGGCGCGGTCGCCCGCAACAGCAAGGACATGAAGCGCAAGAAGGGCCGCCTCATCGGCGAGAACGGCCGGACGCGCGAACTGATGGAGGAGCTGACGGGCGCGATGGTCGTCATCTACGGGTCGACGCTCGGCATCATCGGGTCCCCGAAGCAGACGAAGATCGTGCGCGAGGCCGCCGAGCGCCTGCTCGACGGCGCCCCGCACGGCTCCGTGTACTCGTTCCTCGAACGCAAACACAACGAACTGAAGCGCGAAGGCCTGGACTACCACCGGTACCCCGGCGGGACCTGAGGACGCCGTCGGTCCCGGAGATCGTCGGTCGGTCGTTCGGCCGTCACCGCGGCGTCGGGTCGTGGTCGTTTCGACAGCGTGAGGCGTTTTCACCGGAGCTACATTCGATTCCGGATTCCTGGATGCGGGCTGGAGTCCGATGGTCGACCCGGCGAACTCATTCTATATAAACCCCTTCGCTTGCGAACGTTTCGCACGGGAGTTGTAGCCCCCCGTTGGGCGGTCCTAGTCGACACGTTCCGGCATCTTTATATAGAATCACAATCAATCAATGAGGTACACATGTCCCAACAGATGAGCGGAGGGCAGCCCCTCCTCGTTCTCAGCGAAGACTCGCAGCGCACATCGGGCAAAGACGCCCAGTCCATGAACATCACGGCCGGGAAAGCCGTCGCGGAGTCCGTCCGCACCACGCTCGGCCCGAAGGGAATGGACAAGATGCTCGTCGACTCCAGCGGCGAGGTCGTCGTCACGAACGACGGCGTCACCATCCTCAAGCAGATGGACATCGAGCACCCCGCGGCCAACATGGTCGTCGAAGTATCCGAGACCCAGGAAGACGAAGTCGGCGACGGCACCACGAGCGCCGTCGTCGTCGCAGGCGAACTCCTCAAGAAGGCCGAGGACCTCCTCGACCAGGACATCCACGCCACCACGCTCGCGCAGGGCTACCGACAGGCAGCCGAACAGGCGAAGGACGTCCTCGAGGACGCCGCCATCGAGGTCTCCCCGGACGACCGCGAGACCCTCAAGCAGATCGCCGCGACCGCGATGACGGGCAAGGGCGCGGAGTCCGCGAAGGACATCCTCAGCGAACTCGTCGTCGACGCCGTCCTCGCCGTGCAGGACGACGAAGGCATCGACACGGACAACATCAAGGTCGAGAAGGTCGTCGGCGGCTCCACCGACAACTCCGACCTCGTCGAGGGCGTCCTCGTCGACAAGACGCGCGTCCACGACAACATGCCGTACTTCGTCGAGGACGCGAACGTCGCCGTGCTCGACGACGCGCTCGAAGTGAAGGAAGCCGACATCGACACCGAAGTCAACGTCACCGACCCCGACCAGCTCCAGCAGTTCCTCGATCAGGAAGAGGCACAGCTCAAGGAGATGGTCGACCAGCTCGTCGACGTCGGCGCTGACGTCGTGTTCGCCGAGGACGGCATCGACGACATGGCCCAGCACTACCTCGCGAAGGAAGGCATCCTCGCGGTCCGCCGCACGTCCAGCGACGACGCGAAGCGCATCGCGCGCTCCACGGGCGCCCGCATCGTCTCGAACCTCAACGACATCGAGGAAGACGACCTCGGGTTCGCCGGGAACGTCGTCGAGCAGGACGTCGCCGGCTCCACGAAGATCCTCATCGAGGACGTCGAGGACGCGAAGTCCGTCACGCTCCTCCTCCGCGGCGGCACGGAGCACGTCGTCGACGAAGTCGAGCGCGCGATCGACGACTCGCTCGGCGTCGTCCGCACGACCCTCGAGGACGGCAAGGTCCTCCCCGGCGGCGGTGCGCCCGAGACCGCCCTCAGTCTCGCGCTTCGGGACTTCGCCGACTCCGTCGGCGGCCGCGAGCAGCTCGCGATCGAGGCGTTCGCCGACGCAGTCGAGGTCATCCCGCGCACGCTCGCGGAGAACGCCGGCCTCGACTCCATCGACAGCCTCGTCGAACTCCGCTCGAAGCACGACGGCGGTGCGGCGTCCGCCGGTCTGGACGCGTACACCGGTGACGTCATCGACATGAGCGAGGAAGGCGTCGTGGAGCCGCTCCGCGTCAAGACGCAGGCGATCGAGTCCGCGACCGAAGCGGCCGTGATGCTGCTCCGCATCGACGACGTCATCGCGGCGGGCGACCTCTCCGGCGGTCAGGTCGACCCCGACGACGGCGGCGACGCAGGCGGCCCGCCCGCTGGCGGCCCCGGCGGCATGGGCGGCGGCATGGGTGGCATGGGTGGCATGGGCGGCGCAATGTAAGTTCGGCCAACGCCCACACTTACACTCCCACGTCATCGGCCCGTTCCGTACCGCTCCCCGACCCATCTGCGAATCTTCTTTCGACGCTGCTCGTGTAGTAGCGACGCTGCTCGCGTAGTGGCGACGCTGTGAGCGTCGCGACGGCGGGCGACGCGGACTGCGCGGTCGCGGCCGAAACGCACGTCACCCCGAACGTGGTAGTTGGCGGCATGCTCGTGGAGGAGGTGATGACCACGCCGGTCGAGACTATCGACGCGGACGCGAACGTGATGACGGCGCTCGACGAGATGCTGGAACGCGAGGTCGGGAGTCTCGTCGTCACGACCGGGTCGCCACCGCGCAAGACCGGGATCGTTACCGACAGGGACGTGAAGGGCGCCCTCCGCGACTTCGAGCATCCGCTCAAGGACGCGACGGTCATCGATCGAATCGTGTTCCTCCTTCGGCGACCCGTGACCGGCGCACCGGTCCGCGAGTACATGAGTTCGCCGCTCGTAACGATCGAGCCGGACGAGACGCTCTCGGAGGCGATCGCGACGATGCACGACCACGAGATCAAGCACCTCGTCGTGACGAAGCACATGCAGCTAGAGGGCATCCTGACGCCGTCGGACGTCGGACGGGCGCACGACGGCGTCGTGCGCGAAGCCCGACGATCGGACGTGCATCGCCCCCACTGGGAGCGCTGAGCTCCCGGTCGTGACGCCTGTCGGCCGCGAAGACGAGGTTCCGTTCCGCAACTTTCGCCACGTACCTTTCGGTTTAATTAAGTGGAGTGGCGGGGTAGCGTCGCCGTATGGATACGCTGCTGCTGGATAGCGGGGACGTGGACGAGAACGCGCAGATGGGTGACGTCGTCGCGGCGGTCGAGGCGGCGTTCGCGGCGTACGAGGACGGTCGTACGTTGATGCCGGCGAAGTCCTACGTGGACCTCCCGAAGTACAACGGCGACTTCCGGTCGATGCCGGCGTACATGGCGGCCGAGGACTGGGACGCTGCGGGCATCAAGTGGGTGAACGTCCACCCCGACAACCCCGAACAGTTCGACCTCCCGACGGTGATGGGGACGATGATCTACTCGGACCCCGAGACGGCGGTCCCGCTCGCGATCATGGACGGTACCGAGTTGACGATGAAGCGAACGGGCGCGGCGGCCGCAGTTGCGACGGACCACCTCGCGGTCGAGGACGCCACCTCGCTCGGGATCGTCGGCGCCGGCGTCCAGTCGTACACGCAACTCGACGCCATCGCGCAGGTCCGAGACATCCAGACGGTCGTCGTGAGCGACGTCCGCGACGACGCCATCGAGCGCTTCCAGGACGTCTACGGCGACGCGTTCGACGTGCAGCGCGGCGACATCTCCGACGCCGGGCACTGCGACGTCGTGTCGACGGTCACGCCCGTCGAGGACCCGATCGTCGGCCCCGAGGACGTCGGCGACCACACGCACGTCAACGCGATGGGCGCGGACGCCGAAGGCAAGCACGAGATCGAAGACGACGTCCTCCTCGACGCGAAGGTCGTCATCGACGACTTCGAGCAGTGCACGCACTCCGGCGAGATCAACGTCCCGTTCAGCGAGGGCGTGATGGACGCCGACGACATCTACGGCGAGATCGGCGAGATCGTCACGGGCGCCATCGACGGCCGCACGAACGACGACGACGTGACGGTGTTCGACTCCACCGGACTCGCGATCCAGGACGTCGCCGCGGCGCACGTCGTCTACGAGCACGCGTTCGAGAACGACAACGGCACGCCGTTCGAACTCATCCAGACGTAGAACGATCTCGGAGTCGCGTCCCATAGATTCAGATAGAAGGGGCAGTGGACCTCCTCACAGAGTCACAGGATTCGCCATCGGTCGTGGCGAAGTAACCAATACGTAGAGCCTGCGAATTGACCACTGTGGGTTCTTTCAGCTCAACGAGGTATTTGGACACCTGTGCGAGATACAGGGCGCGTCTCAGACTGCTGTGGTGAAGTCCTCAAACGGAAACAATTCCAGCCAGTCATTCAACGAGGTGGACGCCCTCCTGGAGTTGCGGTTACTCCGCTTCACTCGCTTGGTAGACTCTCGATAATCGATTCGGTGAGAGCCGGTTCTAGTCCAGTGTCCCGGTATCCAGCTGCGAGGTTGACATCGACAGCCCAATACTGGCCGTCGTCGTCTTTGACCAAGTCCACCCCCACACCCCTGAGGTCGAACCGTTCGACAAGTGCTCGGAGCGACGCTGCAAGCGCTGGCCGAATCTCTATCTCGCCGAGGAACCGCTTCTCCATATAGAGCTTCGATGTGACGCGCCGCCCCGCGACGTGTACTCGTGTCCCGTCGTTGACGGCGTAATACTTGTAATCGACTGGCTCCGTCGGGATCAGTTCCTGATAAAACTCTCCCTCGCCGTTGAGTTCTGGTTCGTCGTTCCAGATATAGCAGCCTTTAGCGACGTACTCGCCATCGGGTTTCTCGAAGGTGACTTCGGGCGTGAGAAATCCCATCTCCGAGAGTGCGCGAAGCCCGACAAGCCGTGAGCTGAACAAGATCGTCGCCTGCAGGTTGTTCCACAGCGCTGTCCCCGTCCGTCGAGCATGCCTGAGAGTGGGGAACGCACTCGGGAGTGTCTTCTTGTTAACGATCAACGGGAGATCGGCGATATGATCTCGTGAGAGCGTAGATTGAGGATGGAAGAATCGAACCTGAAAGCCCGCGTTTCGAAGACGCTCGGCTACGTCGCTAAACACTGGCTTGTTCTTCTTGCAAAGAATACCGATACTGCGATCACCTCCCATCAGGATCTGCGTTGGTGTTCAAGCGTGACTCTGAATAGCATTCTGGTGTCTGGTTGAACGAGTTCAGTAACACGTAACGAGTGTCGCGGAGAGTGGGAGATGCCCCGACGGATGGAACGCGCACTGAACAGCCCCATCTACTCGAGACGACGGGCGCATTTATCGGTGCAGGCTGTGTAATCTCTCCTGTATGCCTGAAGAAGTCCTGTTCAAATCAGAGAGCGAACAGAGTCGAGAAGAGATTGCATCGTACCTTCGGAAAGTCGCGGACAATCTCGATAGCGGAAACGCTATCAACCTGAAAGCAGGCTCCGAGTCCGTAACACTGAATCCCCCTGCCCAACCGACCTTCGAGGTCAAAGCTGAACGCGAAGGCCCGGCTGGCAATATGACTGAATTAAGTGTCGAGTTCGAACTCGAATGGGACGAGAACGCCGGTGAGGAGACCAGCGGGAGCGGCCAGTTAGAAATCGAGTAGTCATTCCGCACGTTCACCGACGAGTGATTCGCCGCCTTGCGGTGTACTAAACGCAACCGTTGGGCTGCAGAGATGCCCTATAATTCGCACGGCGTTCTTGACAGAAGTCGAGCTAGGCAACAGATGGAACGATACGTGAGTCACCTGCCTCTACCATTTGGTTTCCCTGTGAAGCCGTGCGGGAACGCTTCTCCGGTACCGTTACGCCGACAGCCAGAGCGAAGACGACTGCAACCGCGAGGAGTAGAGCGAGACGGCTACGGGCAGCTCATTCGATGTGGACGGCGGGCCGGTACGGCTGTGCGCGGTCGGCTTTGTCGGCGGGGTCGACGACGTCGTCGCCGTCCTCTACGTAGACCTCGACGTCGGCGTCGAACTCGCGGGCGAGGAAGTCCGCGGCGGCCTCGTACACCGCGCGTTCGTCGACCGCCTCGAGGGCGTCGAGGGCGTCGTCGTCGCGCTCGCGGACGAACGCGACGAGGTCCTGGACGAGGTCGTTGACCGCGTTCCCTTTCTCGCGGAGTTCGGGGTCGCTCATCACCTCGCTCATCACCTGCCCGATGTCCGGGCCGACGTCGCGGACGGCATCGAGGACGTCGTACTTCCAGTCGGCGGTCGCGTAGACACGGATCGTGTCGGGGTCGGTGTCCGTGACGTCGACGATGTCGTTCACGTCCGCGGTGAGGTCCTCGACGAGGCGTTCCTCGACGAGCACGCTCTCGTCGGCGAACTCGTCGTCGACCGCGGGCCACCCGGCGTTCTCGGCGGGCTCGCTGGTGAGGGCCTCGTGGAGTTCGTTCGCCATGAACGGCGTGAACGGTGCGAGGAGCTTCAGGCGCGTCTCGAGGACGCGACGTTGCGTCCAGCGCGCACCCGGTGCGTCGAGGTCGCGACGCCGCCGGTACCAGCGCAGGTCCTCCTCGAGGTTGTAGAACGCCGCCTGACTCGCAGTCCGGGTCTCGAAGCCCTCCATCGCTTCGGTAACCGTCTCGACGGTCTCCTGGAGGCGCGCGAGCAGCCAGCGGTCGGCCTGCGCGAGCTCCGGTCGGGCGTCGGGCGCCTCGTCGTCGAGGATCTCCTGCGCGCGCCGCCAGAACCGCTGGAGCTGGTCCTGGGTCGTCTCGACCTGGTCGTCGCGCCAGTCGTAGTCCTGCCAGGGCTCCGCCGAGTTCATCAGGAAGAACCGGACGGTGTCCGCGCCGAAGCGCTCGATGGCTTCGCCGGGGAGGACGACGTGGCCCTTCGAGGAACTCATCTTCTCGCCCTCCAGCAGCCCCATCCCCATGACGGTGATGCCCTCCGGCCAGTTCGAGGGATCGAACAGCTCCGCGTGGTGGAACAGGAAGAACGTCAAGTGATTGTTCACGAGGTCGTTCGCCGAACACCGGTAGTCGACGGGGTACCAGTGCTCGAACTCCTCGTGGAGCTCGACGGCCTGCTCGGGCGCCGCCTCGGGGTCCTCGAGGGCGTCTGCGCCGTAGAACAGCACGTCGAAGAACTCGTGCGTGAGGTCCTCGACGGGGACGTCGTCGATCCGGTGGGCGATCGTGTAGTACGCCATGTAGATCGTCGAGTCCGACAGCGGCTCGATGACGAAGTCCTCGTCCCACGGCAGCCTGGTTCCCAATCCATAGTTCCGGATGCACGGCCACTCGTTCAGCCAGTCGACGGTGTGGTCGTACTGCTCGCGGGTGTTCTCGGGGATGGCGTCGAGCTGGGAGACGGCGTCGTGGGTCTTCGCCTTCCAGTCGGCGTCGTTGTACCGGAGGAACCACGTGTCCTGTTTGGCGACCTCGACGTCGCCGCCGCAGCGACAGACGACCTCCTCGCTGAACTCCTGCATCGTGTCGAACCCGTTCCCGAGGTACTGGGCCTTGAACTCGTCGCGGACGTCGCGGACGACGCCGCCCGCGAACTCGCCGTACTCCTCGAGGAGTTCGCCCGAGTTGAACTCGGCGTTGTAGAGGTCCTGCGTCACTTCCTTCAGCGCGGGGTCCTCGCTCGACTCGATGCCGGCGTCCTCGACCGCGGTCTTCGCGGGGATCTCGCCGTACCCCTCGATGGCGAGGATGGGGACGGGTTCGATCGCGTCGACGTCCGCGGGATCGATCCCGTACGCTTCCATGCGCGCGTCGTCCGCCTTTGCCTCCTGGAGCGCGAGGTAGTCGTCCGGCGAGTGCGCGGGCACGCTCATCACGACGCCCGTCGCGTTGTCGGCGTCCACGAACCCGGCGGGGAGGACGAGTACGTCCTCGGCCGTGATCGGGTTCCGGACCGTCTCGCCGACGAGCGCCTCGCCGTCGTACTCCTCGCGGACCTCGACGTCGCGACCCTGGAGTTCGAGCTTCTCGGCCGCCTGCGCGGAGACGAACCAGGACTTGCCGTCCACCTCGGCGACCACGTACGCCGCGTCGGGGTCGATGTACGCGTTCGTCACGCCCCGGACCGTCTCCGGCCGTAGCGTCGCCATCGGGACCGTCACGGCCGCGCCGTCTATCTCGGCGCCGAACTCGACGAGCGTGTACTCCTGGAACTCCGCCTCCTCGCCCTCGAGGATGTCGTGGGTCGTGACCGGCTGGTCCTCGTTCGTACAGTACTTCACCGGATGCAGGCCCTTCTCGAGCAGTCCGCGCTCCTTGAGCGTGCGGTACTGCCACGTGATGAACTGCGAGTACCGGTCGTCGTTCGTCGTGAACTCCCGACGCCAGTCGATGCTCAGGCCGAGGTCCTGCATCCCCTTCTTGTAGTGCTCCTCGATGAAGTGCCGGGCGTAACCCATCGGCGTCTCCAGGTCCTGGAGCGTCGCGTCGTCGACGTTGTACGTGTTCTGGAGGACGTCCAACTGCTCTTCCTCGCCCTTCTTCAGGCGCTCGACCGCGCCGATGATCGGCGTTCCCGTGACGTGCCATGCGATCGGGAACAGGACGTTGTCGCCCTGCAGCCGCCGATATCTGGCGTAGACGTCCGGCACCGTGTACGTTCGGGCGTGCCCGATGTGCATCCCGCCGCTCGGGTAGGGATAGGGGACGGTGACGAACGTCGTCTCCGCGTCGCCCTCCGCGTCGGCCTCGTAGCGGCCCTGCTCGCGCCACCGCGACCGCCACTTCGACTCCAGCTCCTGGGGGTCGTACTCGCTCATGGACCGGACTTCACGTGGGGCATGTATAAGCACTCTCAACTCTATCGCTGGGCCGTACCGACGCTCGACGACTGGCGTCGTTCGGTCTCTGTTGGTTCACGCTCGACGCGACGTGACCCACTCCGAAAAGCCGACCTGGATGACAGACGCACCTGTCTATCCGTCGAAAAGTTCGGGATGGCCTGTGCATGGCGTGCTCGGGAGTGGCGCGAAGAACGAACTGATAGCGGCGCTCGAGTTCGAGCGCGAGTTCGACGCCACCATCGGCGTCCGGGCTGGGACCGACGCAGTGACGCCCTCGCCGAGCGTGTACGTCGGGTTCGGCCAGCCACCTGCGTCGATCGGCGCGGCAGAGGGAGCGGCCGCTTCGACCACGACCACCGGAGTTAGCCATTTAGGCTAACTTTAAGTAACGTTAGCTCATTCGACTAACTGCCGATGGCGAGACGACACCCCCTCGACGACGCAGCGGTCGAACGAGCGGCCGCCGACCACGACTGTCCCCCCGACCGCCTGCACGCGCTCCTCGAGGCGTTCGACGAGATTACCAGTCCGCGGTTGGACAACCTCGTGGAGAACACGGAGACCGAGTACCGCCCGGACCGCACCGTCGTCGACCGCGGCCCAGAGCGGTTGACGCTCGCGGTCGACACCGCGACGTTCCGCCTGCCGTTCATGCAGCTCGACTGGGACGAGCACACGACGGCGATGGGAGACGACGTGGACCGCGAGGCGGCCCGCTCGACCCTTCAGGACGCCGTCGTCGACGCCCACCGGACCCACGGCGTCGAGCGCGGGCTCGACCCCGAGACCGCCGGGATGCTCCCGCTCACGACCTGGACCCCCCGGATATACGATCTCGAAGCCGGTGGCATGTCCAGACAGGAGGCGCGCGCGCACGTCCTCCGGGACGGTGGACTGACCCAGAAGCAGGTCCGCGACCGCATGGACCTCCCGTCGACGAGCGCCGCGAAGAACGCCCTCCACCGCGGCGACCGGAAGGTCCGGACCGCCCGGCGGCTCGTCGACGCCGTCGACCGCGACGACGAGATCGCCTGACGCCCCGCGACGCAGCCCCGACGAACGACCGCGACCGCCGATCGCGACGAACGACCGCGACCGCCGAGCAGACACATCCACGACACGACCGATGACACGAAACGACGACACCACCGACGGACGAACCGACGCCAAATCGACCGGCTCGAGCCCGACGGCGAGCGAAATCGGCTCGCTCGCCGACCCCGACGATCTCCGCGAGCGCGAGACCGTCGCGTGCAGCGAGCGCGACCGCGTCCTCCCCGCAGAGAAGTTCGACGCGCTCCGCGAGCGCTACGAGCGCATCGACGGCGTCGTCCAGGTCGGCGTCACGAACGACGACGGCGCGGTCCTCCTCGTGGGCGAACCACCGTACGCGCCGCCGGGCGGGAACGTCGAGGCTGGCGAGGACTGGGTCGCGGCCGCCGAGCGCGCCATGACCACCATCACTGGCGTCGACGTCCGCGTCGACGACGCCGTCGCGTTCGAGCGGACGGCGTTCCGCTCCGGGGGCGACGCGGACGCGTCGTTCCACGCGGACAGCGTCCTCTTCGAGGCGTCGCTCGTCGACCCGCCGGCCGGCTATCGCGAGGACCCGACGTTCGCCGACGACCTCGACCACCCGCTGTACGGCGACGGGAGCGAGCACGCGCTCGCGTGGGTCGACGCCGTCACCGACGACGTCCACGAGAACCACCGCGGGGACGTCGACGCGTTCCTCGACTGACCGCCCGCGACGGCACCGTTGCCACCCGGAGCCACGAGAGCCAAGTGCCTCGGGGGCGAGCGCCAGCTCGTGGGCGAGTTCGCGCGAACGCTCCAGACCGCGGTTCGAGAGCGACTCGACGGTAGGGCAAGCGCCTTGGAGTGGCACGAGGAGTACGACGTCGGCGGGACGCCCGTCGACGTCGTCGGCGTCCTCACGGAGCGGGCGGGCGAGCGCGTGCTCGTCGTGGTAGAGCTAGAGGTTCGACGCGCGGACCCCGCGAACAACACGGTGAAACTCCTCAGAAACCTCGACGCGGGCGTCCTCGACGCGTACGACCGCGTCGTCGTCTGCCAGGTGTTCTCCGCGTACTACGACCTCGCCAGTGGTGGCGTGAGCACGAAGCGGGAGAACGCGGCGTTCGTCGGACGGCTCGCCGCGGACGCGTACGAACGCGTGACCTATCGCGCCGTGGACCTGCCCGTGACGCCGCCGAAGCGCGGGAACGACCCGCCCAGAGAGTGGCGGGCCGGCGTCGACGCCGCGGTCGACGCGACCTGCCGCGCGCTCGACGACGCAGCCGATCACGCGTTCGACGCTGATGTGTCATAGAACGGTTCTCACACCCACAAATAGCTATAGATCGGATCGTTAGCTACAGCGGACCCAGGTAACGCCCAAGCAACAACTCACCTAGGTGCTATCAGGTAACTCGTACTGGATAGCGACCGGGAGTCAATAGCGGACTGGGAATAGGACCTGGATAATAGATATTTAAAATGTAAGTAAGCAAATTCAAATATACCGCAATCTTAACTCTTTGTGTATCCCTGACATACCATGGAACGTCGTAATTTCCTAGGTCTGACCGGTATGGCCATGGTTCCTGTAGCTGGATGCGTAAGTAATACAGATGATACCCTCGATTCAGGCGGGGGGAACGATGGGGATGGAAGCGATGACCAAACCACTCAAACGACCCAGTCCGACGACACAGAAGAAACGACGCCGGAAGACGCCTCGGGAGAAGTAATTGTTGGACAGCTAGTTGAAGGTAAACAAATGGCGATGGTGGTCGAATCCGTCTCCAGAACTACCAAAATTGGCGAATTCCAGGAGGCTGATGAAGGGAATGAATTCGTCATCGTCAAGCTCGCTGTAAAGAACACCACGGAATCAAAATACGCGACATTCAGCGGATTCCTTCAGACACAACTAAAAGATTCAGAAGGTTATACATACAGTCAAACAGTCGCCGTCACTGGAAACGCATTCGAAGGAGGCGAACTCGCCCCCGGTGAAGTCGGTCGAGGCGACATCGTGTACGAAGTTCCAACCGATGCCTCCGAACTGGTGTTGCAGTTCGACCTCTCTAGCTTCAGCTTCTTCCGATACAACCAGATCGTAATCGATCTCAGTAAAGAAGCTGAGACCACAGCCTCACTTGAACAAACGCTTCGTGTCCCCCTGAATTCGATAGGAGATACCGTTTCTAAGGATGATGTAGCAGTCAAAGTGAACAGCGTGGAAACAGAGACAAGCCTCTCTTCATTTACCGAAGCCGAAGAAGGCCATGAGTTCGTTATTCTCGACATCACCATAACGAACAATACCAGCGAAGACCTGTCGCTCTCCACGCTACTCCAAATGCGGATGAAAGATGGGCAAGGGAACTTCCATTCAATGAGTATCAGCGCATTATCTGAACTCGAAAAAAGCTACAACGAAAGTCAACCATTGACATCTGGTGAATCACGGCGCGGGAAAATTCCTTACGAAGTCCCAGAAGATGTCAGTCCACTCTACTGGACGTTCGAATTCAGTATTTGGGTAGAGGGGAGCAAAGCGTTCTGGCAAATCCGCTAACACCACGGGTTCTTTCGACTTCGTATCCAATCTGTATGGGTATTCAGAACGACCCCATCAACCCTATCGGTGGCTAATAGGATGCGTTTTAGTAGGTGCGAACAGCCACCTGCCGGTTGATTCAGTATCTCACTGACGAAGCGAACACTAGATGGGCCGTTCTGTGATATCGTATCGACGCTAGTTGATGTCGATGTTGTGGCCCTCGACGGACTCGGATTGCTTCGGGAGCGTGACCGTGAGCGTGCCGTTGTTGTAGCTGGCGGTGATCTCGTCCTCGACGACTGGGTCGGGGACGCGGACGGTACGGCTGACGGACTCGCTGCGTTCGCGGTGGACGTACGTGCCGGCCTCGTCGTCGGCCTCCTCCGAGGACTCCTCGCGCGCGGCGTCGATGCGGAGGTCGCCGTCGGCGAACGTCAGGTCGATGTCCTCGACGCCGAACCCGGGGAGGTCGGCGACGACCGTGTACTCGTCGCCGTGGTCCTGCATGTCCACGGGAACGCTCCGGAACTCGGGGAGGTCGCCCGTGTCAAGCTGTCGGCTCATCCGGTCGAACATGTCCTCCAGTTCGTCGAAGGGATTCCGTCGCATGACAGAGGACACTTCGCTGTCGGCGGTGATAAAACCTCCCCGCCAAGATGCCGGTTCGGGTGGGGTCGACGGCGAGGACGGCGGCGACTGCGACGACGGCGACGGCTGCGGTCGCGTCGCCGTCGCTCGCGCCCTCACGAGACGACGGTGCGGACGTCGTACGACCCGAGTTCGCGCACCCAGCCGTTCTCGCAGAGGTCGCGGACGACATCGAGCGCGGCCTGCGTGCGGTCCTCGTACAGGCCGGCCTCCACGTCGACGTGGAAGCAGTAGTCGCCGAGGCGCTCGCCGCTCGGCCGGGACTCGACGCGCGTCAGGTTGACGTCGCGGTCCGCGAACGGCTCCAGGAGTTCGAGCAGGAGTCCCGGGTAGTTCGCGTTCGGGTAGACGACGAACGTCGACTTCCCGCCCGCCTCGCTGCGCGCCTCCGGGCGTGCGATGACGAAGAACCGCGTCGCGTTCGACGTCCGGTCCTGGACGTCCTCGGCGAGTACGCGCAGCGCCCCCGCCCCGGGTTCCCCCGCCGCGTTCTCGCTGGAGTCGGTTTCGTCGGCATTGCCGGGATGCGCGATCGCGGCCACCGCGGGGTCGTTGCGAGCGCGCTCCACGCCCGCCGCGGTCGACGCGACCGCCTCCCGCTCGACGCCCGGGTACTGCTCGTCGAGGTACTCGCGGCACTGCGCGAGCGCCTGCGGGTGACTCGCCACCACGTCGAACCCCTCGCCCTGCGCGAGCAGCGCGTGCTTGATCGGCGTCACCACTTCCTGTGTGACCGCGACGTCGTACTCGGCGAGCGCGTCCAGCGTCTCCGTCACCGACCCCTCGATGGAGTTCTCGATCGGGACCACGCCGCGGTCGGCCGCGCCCGACGCGACGGCCTCCACGATGCTCGTCACCGATTCGCGGAACGACACCTCGCCGTCGCTGACGGCGCGTGCAGCCCGATGCGAGTACGTCCCCGACGGCCCGAGCGTAACGGTCGACATACGACCCGATACCGCCCGGTGCGAGAAAAGACCGTCGGGGGCGACAGCGTTCGCCGCCAGCGGCCGACGACCGGCGACCAGCGACCGGCCGCTGCCTCGACCTATCGACCGCTATTTGTGTCTGGGAAGTGTCATCTGGAGCGATGGAGTTCCACCCGGAACGGCTCGTCGGTCCACCCCGCGGCTGGGACGCCGCCCGCGTCTCCGTGCTTAGCGCGGTCGTCTTCGTCGCGATCTACGCGTACTATGCGCTAGTTCACCAGCATCGGACTCCGTTCACGCTCGGGCTGGCGATCGGTATGGGTACGAGTGGCGTCGCCGAACTCCTCCCCGAATCCCCGCGGTACCTGGCTGCCGTCCTCCGACTCGCGGGCATCGGCGTCCTCCTCGCGCTCGTCGTCGCCGTCTTCGTCGCCCCCGACGTCGTCTTCGCCACCTGAGCCGACGCGAGAGCGCCGCGATCGACTGAACGCATCCAGACCCGACACGGACCCGTGGGAAGGGTTAACGAGCGCGCGACCGAACGCGAACGCATGGAGGTCGTCCCAGAATCCACGGTCGAGAGCACCGAAGCGGTCGACGGCGTGTCCCTGACGCTCCTCGCGGGCGGCAGCGAGGCGAACGTCCAGCACTTCGACATCGACCCCGGCGCGAGCGTTCCAGAACACAGTCACCCCCACGAGCAGGTCGGCTACGTGCTGTCGGGCGCGCTCGACTTCGAGGTCGACGGCGAGACCGTCACGGTCGAGGCCGGCGACTCGTTCGTCATCCCCGGCGACGAACCCCACGGTGCCCGGAACCGCGGCGACGTCCCCGCCGTCGGCCTCGACGTCTTCAGTCCGCCACGAGACGACCCCGACTGGCGGGACTGACCGCAGGCCGACTCGCTCGCATCCAGACTCGGCCTCACGACGCAGAGTCGTCGAACGCGGCGTTCGCGTCGAAGCGGTCGTCGTCGACGTCGTGCGTGAGGCGCGCCGTCGTCTCCTCGACGGCGCTGGAGCGCCCGAGGACCGTCACCCGGTCGCCGAGGTTCACGGCGTCGTCCGCGGCCGGAATCCACGTCTCCGCGTCTCGAGCGAGCGCCACGACGAACGACCGCTCGGCCGCCAGCCGATCCAGTTCCGCGACGGTGTCGACGCCGGCACGCGTCAGTGAGACCGTCCGGACGCCACCGGTCCGCGTCAGCGAGACGAGCCAGTCCGGCGCGGACTGGTCCACGACCTGGTCGAGCGACCAGAGTTCGAGCTGCGAGCCCGTGAGCAGTTCGACGTCGGACGCCTCGTACATCGAGCGGTTATCCGTGCGGTTGAGACGGGCGAGGACCGTATCGACGTCGAACTCCTCCGTGGCGAGACGAGCGACGTCGACGTTGGTCTCGTCGTCGTCCGTCGCGGCGACGACCCGGCGCGCCCGGGTCACGCCGGCTCGACGGAGCGCGGCACCGTCCGTGCCGTCGCCCTCGTATACCTCGAATCCGGCGGTTCTCGCGGTCTCGACGAGCTCGCGGTCGGCTTCCACGACGTGCACGCGCAGGTCCTGTTTCTCGTATCGCTCGGCCAGCGCCAGCCCGGTCCGACCGGCGCCGACGACCACGACGGTATCCGTGAACAGCCCGAGCCGGCTGGCGATCCGCGGCGCGAAGAGCCCCTCGATCAGGGACGTGACGAGGATCGTCATCAGCACGGTCCCGGTGATGTTCGCCGCCGCGCCCGGGTTCTCGCCCTGTAGCTGGACGGCGAACAACACAGCCAGGCCTGCCGGGATGATGCCGCGTGGACTCACGCTCCCGAGGAACAGTCGCTCCCGCCAGGGGAGCACCGATCCGAGGCTCGCGAGGAAGACTGCGGTCGGACGGACGAGGACGACGACGCCGACCGCAACGAGCAGGCCGTTCACCCCGACCGTCCGCAGCCACTCCGGTTCGACGAACGCCGCGAGCACGACGAACGTGAACGCGAGGACGAACGTCATGAACTCCTCCTCGAACTCCGAGATTCGCTCCTGGTAGGGGAGGTCGGCGTTCCCCAAGAGCAGTCCAGCGGTCGCAACCGCCGCGACGCCCGCCTCACGTGCGACGTTCTCCGCGACCGAGAACGCCACCACGGCGGTCGCGAGGTAGAGCTGGCTGGCGTGCACGGGCGCCCGGTCCGGAGCGTGCCGGGCTTTCTTGAACAGCACCCAGACCACGGCCGCGACCGCCGCGCCGACGAGGACGCCCGAGAGGAGATGCCACCCGAACACGAACGCGAACTGCTCCGGGTTGGTCCGCGTGAGCGTCACGGCGTAGAACACCGCGACCGCCAGAATGCCCGCCGTCACCTCGGTGGCGAGCGCCTCCAACTCCAGCGTGTACTCGAGGCGCTCGGGGAGCGGCACGACCGCCAGCAGCGGCTCGATGACGGTCGTCCCGGTGGGGACGAGGAGCGCGCCGATGAGGAGCGCGATGCCCGTCGGAACGTCCATCGCGACGTACGTGATCGCCGCCGTCCCGAGGAACGTCACCATCGTTCCGACGGTCGCGAGGAGGTACGCCATCCGCGGCGCGTCCCGGATCGCTTCCAGGCTGAGGCTCGACCCCGAGTGGAAGATGATGATCGCCACGCCCATGCCGACGACGACCGCCAGCCCGTCGCCGAACACCTCGTGGTGGACGAGCCCCAGAACCGGCGGGCCGATGAGGACGCCCGCAATCGTGAAGAAAAGGAAGTTCGGGACCGCGAAGCGCGCACCGAGGAGCTCCGCGGCGATCGCGACGCTGATGACGAGCGCAATCGCTGCGAACAGTTCAGTCGCCGCCACGAGTCCTCCCTCTCATCCTCGGTGAGACAAGCCTAGGAGTGCCGCGAGAATAAGCGAGGAGCATGCGAGTGACGGCCCCACCGCCGCGTCCGTCGTACCGGGACGTCCGACCGTCGTGGCCGCGTCTAGCGGTTCAGCGTGTGGATGGCGTGCCCGAGCGCGTTCTCCGCGGCCTCCATCACCGCTTCGGCGAGCGTCGGGTGCGTGTGCACGGTCGACGCGACGTCCTCGAGGGTCGCGCCCATCTCGATGGCGAGTCCGAGTTCCGCGATCAGTTCGCTCGCCTCCGGGCCGACGATCTGCGCGCCCAGAATGAATCCACTGGGTTCGTCGGCGACGATGCGCACGAATCCGTCGGTCTCGGCCGTGGTGAGCGCACGGCCGCTCGCCTGGAACGGGAACTTGCCGACGACCGGCTCAAAGCCCTCCTCCTCGGCCTCGTCCTGCGTGAGGCCGACGGTCCCGATCTCGGGTTCCGTGAACACCGCGGCGGGCATCGCCTGGTAGTCCACTGCGGAGGGTTCGCCCGCGACGACCTCCGCCGCGATCTGGCCCTCCTTGCTACCCTTGTGCGCGAGCATCGGCTCGCCGGCGACGTCGCCGACCGCCATGATGTGCTCGACGTCCGTGCGACAGCGATCGTCCGTCTCCAGGAACCCGCGCTCGTTCGGCTCCAGACCCGTCGCTTCGAGGTTCAGCGTGTCCGTGACGGGCTGCCGGCCGACCGCGACGAGGACCTTGTCAGCCTCCAGTTCCAGGTCCGAGGTCTCGTCCTCCGCTTCCGCCTCCGCAGTCTGGCCGCCGTCCGCTGCGGCAGGCGCGGCGGTGACGCGGACGCCGCCGTCGGCGGTCTCCTCCCAGTCGCTCGCGGAGTACCCGAAGTGGAACTCCACGCCCAGGTCCTTCGCGTGGCTCTTGACGACCCGACTGACGTCGTCCTCGTACGGCGGCAGGACGTCGTCGAGCATCTCGACGACCGTGACGTCCGTGCCGAGTTTCGCGTACACCGTCGCGAGCTCCATCCCGATGTAGCCCGCGCCGACGACGACGAGCTCGTCCGGGACCGAGTCCAGACTGAGCGCGTGCTGGCTGGAGAGGACGTGCTCGCCGTCGAACTCGAACCCCGGAATCTGGATGGGGCGAGAGCCCGTGGCGACGATGCAGTGCTCGAAGTCCAGGCTCTCGCTCCCCTGGCCTTCGCCGCCGTGAACGATGCGAACTGAGTTCTCACCGGAGAACTCGGCGGTGCCCTCGATGAGGTTCACGCCGTTGGCCTTGCAGAGCTTCTCGACGCCGCCCGTGAGGTTGTCCACGACGTCGTCCTTCCAGGACATCATCTGGGTCATGTCCACGGCGGGGTTCGCGTGGATACCCATCTCTTCGGCGTTCGCGGCGTCGTGCTTGAGACTCGTCGCCGTGATGAGTGCCTTCGACGGGATGCACCCGCGGTTCAGGCACGCGCCACCGTATTCGTCCTTCTCGACGAGCGTGACGTCGAGACCGAGCTGTCCTGCGCGGATGGCGGCGACGTATCCGCCGGGGCCCGCGCCGATTACGAGGAGGTCCGTGCCAGTTGTGACGTCTCCGACGACCATACTGATACACTCCGCGAGCAGCCATAAAAACCCGCAGGAATCGGCACTGCGAGCCCTCGCGGTCGTCGGTCCAGCAGGAGCAGGAGCGCCCCGCGACCGTTTCTGTGCCGGAACGAAATAATTATATCGAACAGTTATGATATTGAAACGATGGCAACCAGTCAGGAAGCACGTCTGAACGTTGACGTCTTCGGGGAGCGAATCGTGGCACAGATCGTGGACGGAATCATCCAGGTCGTCCTCGCGTTCGGCCTCCTCATCGGTCTCACAGGGGTCGCCGGCGCCGCGGCCGAGGCGAGCGAGAGCGTCGCCAGCGGCATCGGGCTCTTCGGCCTCCTGGTCGCGTTCGCCGCGATGTTCTTCTACAACGCCGGCCTCGAGTACTACTGGGACGGCCAGACCGTCGGCAAGCGCCTGATGGGCATCAAGGTCGTCGACGAGTCCGGGGACGCGGCGAGCTTCGGGCAGACGATCGTCCGGAACATCCCGGCGGTCTTCAACCTCGGCATCTTCAGCGTCTTCGCCGCACTCCTCACCATGGCGTTGAGCGACAAGACCCAGCGGATCTTCGACGTGCTCGCGAGTACAATCGTCGTCGAGAAGGCGAGCGGTGCCGAGCCCGAACACTCAACGGACACCAGTTGGGGGTCGGACGCCGACCAGTCCACGCAGTTCTGACCCGGCGCCCGCGCCGGCTTCTTCCGGCTGCGGGGGAGACGAGCGTCGCAGCTCCGCGGCTGTCTGAAACGAGAGCACGGGCAGACGACGGCGAGGCCGCGAGAGGAGAGCGAACGCAAAAAGCTCGGTGCGACTACTCCAGAAGGAGCAGTTCGGGGTTCTGGAGGTACTTCTTGACCTCGTTCGTGAAGTGCGCGGCGTCGGCGCCGTCGATGATGCGGTGGTCGATCGACAGCGAGAGCGTGAGGACGTGCCGCGGCTCGATCGAGTCCTCGCCGTTCTCGTCCGTCACCACGCGCGGCTTCTTCTTGATCTCGCCGAGCGCGAGGATCGCGCTCTCGGGGTGGTTGATGATCGGCGTGGCGTACTCGCCGCCGATCCCGCCGACGTTCGTGATCGTGAACGTCCCGCCGCGCATCTCCTCGACGCCGATCGTGCGATCGCGGGCCTTCTGGACCTTCTCGTTCATCTCCGAGGAGAGCTGGAGCAGGCCCTTGTGGTCGACGTCGTCGACGACCGGCACCATCAGACCGGCGTCCGTGGCCGTCGCGACGCCGATGTTGTAGTAGTGCTTCTTGACGATCTCCTCGTTCGCCTCGTCGAGCGAGACGTTCAGCTGGGGGTGTTCCTTGAGCGCGGCGACGCAGGCCTTCATCACGAACGGCATGTACGTCAGGCGGATGCCGCGCTCCTCGGCCTCGCCCTTGAGGCGGTCGCGGGTCTCGACGAGCGCGGTGACGTCGACCTCGTCGTGGTGCGTGACGTGGGGCGCGGTGTACTTCGAGTTCGCCATCGCGTCCCCGATCGTCTTCCGCACGCCCTTGTACGGCTCACGGGTCTCGCGCTGGCCCTCCGCACCCATCGACTCGCCGGCTGCCATCGCGCCGGCGTCGGCCGCCTGGGCCTCCTGGGTCGCCTGCGAATACTCCGTGACGGCTTCGGGCGTGACGAACGCCTCGCCGTCGCGGGTCTCGTCGGTCGGGACGTCGTCGATGTCGACGCCCTCCTCCTCGGCGAGCTTCCGCGTCGCCGGCGCCGCGAGCGTCTTCTCGCGACCAGCGGCCTCGACGCCGCTCGGCGACGGCGCGGACTGCGTCGTCTGCGTGGACGCTGCCTGCGCGCTTCCACCGGCCGACCCGGCATCGCCGGCGCTCGCGACCTCGTCCGCGCTCTGGTCGGCCTCGGCGCTCGCGGGCTCGCCGCCCTCGGGAGCGTCGTCGCCGCTCTCGGCGTGCGCCTGGACGTCCGCGTCCGTCACGCGACCGCTCGGGCCCGTGCCCTCGACCGCGCCGATGTCGACGCCGAGTTCGCGAGCGAGCTTGCGCGCGCTCGGCGGCGCGAACACGCGCCCCTCCGACGTCGACACTTCCTCGGCGTCGTCGGAATCGACTGCTCCAGTCTCGCCGGCCGCCGCCTCGCCGCCGTCCGGCGGCTCCGCGGTCGCGTCCTGCGAGCCGGCATCGGCGTCCGCGCTCGAGGACGTGTCCTCGAGGTCGTCCTCGCCCTCGACGTTGTACACCATGATGACGTCGCCGACGGGCACCATCTCGCCCTCCTCGGCGAGCAGTTCCTTCACGGTCCCGTTGTACGGCGAGGGGACGTCGACGAGCGCCTTGTCAGTCTCGACCTTCGCCACAGCTTGGTCCTCGGAGACGGTGTCGCCGGGCTCGACGAGCCACTCGACGAGTTCGCCCTCGGCGACGCCTTCGCCGACGTCCGGGAGTTTGAATTCCTGTGGCATGTTAGAAGTCCACCGCGTCGCGGATGCCCTTCTTGATGCGAGCCGGCTCCGGGAGGTAGTAGTCCTCGAGCGCGTACAGCGGGAACGGCGTGTCGAAGCCCGTGATGCGCTCGACGGGCGCCTCCTGGTACATCAAGGCCTCCTCCTGGATGATCGTCGCGATCTCGCCGCCGAGACCACCAGACTTCGGGGCCTCGTGGACGACCGCCGCACGACCCGTCTTCTTGAACGACTCGACGATCGCGTCCTTGGGAAGCGGCGACATCGACCGCAGGTCGACGACCTCCGCGTCGATGCCGTCCTCCTCCGCGAGCTCTTCGGCGGCCTCCATCGTCGGGCGCGTCATCGCACCCCACGTGAATACCGAGATGTCCGAGCCCTCGCGGCGGACCGCGGCCTCGCCCAGCGGGACCTCGTAGTCGTCGTCGGGGACTTCCTCGCGGAACGCGCGGTAGATGAGCTTCGGCTCGAGGAACACGACCGGGTCCGGGTCGCGGATCGCCGCGATGAGCATCCCCTTCGCGTCGTACGGCGTCGAGGGAATCTGGACTTTGAGGCCGGGCTGGTGCGCGAACATCGCCTCCGTCGACTCGGAGTGATGCTCGGGCGCACGGATGCCGCCGCCGTACGGCGCGCGGATGACCATCGGGCACTCGAACCGACCGCGAGAGCGCGTGCGGAGGCGCGCGGCGTGACTCACGATCTGGTCGAACGCCGGATAGATGAACCCGAGGAACTGGATCTCGGGGACCGGCTTCAGACCGTACGCCGCCATCCCGATCGCGGTCCCGATGATGCCGGCCTCGGCCAGCGGCGTGTCGATGACGCGGTCCTCGCCGAACTCCTCGTAGAGGCCGTCGGTCGCGCGGAACACGCCACCGTTCTTCCCGACGTCCTCGCCCATCACGAGGACGTCGTCGTCGTTGCGCATCTCGCTCTGCAGGCCGTCCCGCACCGCCTGCACGAGGGTCAGGTTCTCCGTGTCAGCTTGTTGTGCTTGCTTGCTCATGTTAGTCCTCCAGTAGGGCGTCGTCGCCGAACTCCTCGCGCACCTCGTTGAACCACTCCAGTTGCTCGTGGAGTCGCTCGGGCATGTCGGCGTACACGTGGTTGAACATCTCTACGGGCTCTGGACGCTCGACCTCTTCGGCCGCGGCAATCGCTTCGGCGACGTCGTCCTCGACGCGCGCGGTAATCTCTTCTTCGAGGTCGTCGTCGAGCGTTCCGCGTTCGCGGAGGAACGTCTCCATCCGCGGGATCGGGTCCTTCTGCTTCCAGCGTTCGACCTCGTCGTCGTCCCGGTAGACGGAGGGGTCGTCCGCGGTCGTGTGCGCACCGAACCGGTACTGGACCGCCTCGATGAGCGTCGGCCGGAGCTCGTCCTCCCCGGGCGCTTTCGCCTTCTCGACGGCCTCCTTCGTGACCTTGTACACCGCCAGCGGGTCCATGCCGTCGACCTGCACGCCCTCGAACCCGTACGCCTGGGCCTTCTGGGCGAGCGTCTCGCTCGCCGTCTGCTTCTCGCGGGGCACCGAGATCGCCCACTGGTTGTTGTTGCAGAAGAACACCGCCGGCGCGTCGAACACGCCCGCGAAGTTCAGGCCCTCGTGGAAGTCGCCCTCCGAGGTGGCGCCGTCGCCGAAGTAACAGAGGAACGCATTCTCTTCGCCCTTCAGGCGCGACGCCCACGCCGCGCCGGTGGCGTGCGGGATCTGGGTCGCGATGGGCACCGCGACCGTGAACAGGTTGACGTCCTCGGGGATGGCGTTCCCGCGTTCGTGGCCCATCCAGTACAGGAGCGTGCGCTTCAGGCCGAACCCGCGGACGAGTGCGGCGCCGTGCTCGCGGTAACTGGGGAACATCCAGTCGTCCTGATCGAGTGCGTGCGCGCTCGCGACCTGCGCGCCCTCCTGGCCGGACAGGGGTGGGTACGTTCCCATGCGTCCCTGTCGCTGGAGGGAGACGGCACGCTGGTCGAAGTGCCGCGCGAGCTTCATCTGCTCGTACATCTCGAGGAGCTCGTCGTCGGAGAGGTCCGGCACCTCCGCGTCGTCGAGCACTCGACCGCTGTCGTCGAGTACCTGTACGCGGTCTCGAGGGTTTCGTTCTAGCGTGCTCACGGGAAAACGCACCTTCGCATGAGTGATACGTCTCTTGCTCGCGTTATATGATTTTCGTAAAAACGTTACTATCAAGTGTATTCTTGCCACGCCCTCGCATTGAACGTCCGAGAATACCGCCGATAACTGTAACCTTTCAGTTTTCTTCCGTGGTATCGAACGCATCGAACGTTCCTCACGGTTTTCTACCGAGATTCTGGACGAACGGGCGGGAGCAGTGGACGCCTACCGGCGCGTAAGACGCCGAAAATCACCGCCAGAGAGGACGATACACGTTGGCATTCCACACGTGACGTCGCGGCTCGACCGAACGCTCGCGCGCGCCACGAGCGGGCCGGTCGGCGACGGAGATGCCAGAACCGTTATTCCTCGCCGCGACGCAACGACGGTATCGTGCTGGTCGGTCTCTACGCCGCACTGCTCGCACCCGTCATCGTCGGGTTGTGTTGGGTCACCGTCGCCCTCAGGCGAACCCACCCCGACAAGCCGGGTGCGACCGCGCTCGCAGTCGCCCTCGTCGGCGCGGCGGGATACACCGCCTTCGACGTCGCGGAACTCCTCGCCACGACCACGGACGTCAAGTACGCGTTCTTCGTCGCACAGACCGTTCCGTTCGAACTGATCGGCCCCGCAGTGCTCGTGTTCTCGCTCGAGTACACGGGCGCGAACCGGTACGTGACGCGGCGGTTCATCGCCGCGCTCGCGGTCGTCCCGACGGTCACGGTCGCGCTCGTCCTCGCGGAACCCGTCGCCGGTGTCGGACTCTACTTCGGCGACCTCACCGCCGTCCCCTGGCAGGCGACGCTCCCGGTCGTCGGCTGGTCGACCGTCGGCCGCACGGCGCTTGCGTACGACGCCGGCCCCTGGTTCTACGTGGACACCGCGTACGCGCTCGCACTTGCGGCGCTCGCCGCCAGCCAGTTCCTCGTGCTCTGGCTGCGCTCGACCGGGATGTACAGGCGGCAGGGTCGCCTGCTGTGTCTCGCGGTCGTCGTCCCGATGGTCGCGGGGGCCGCGAACGTCCTCCTCGTCCCGAACTATCCGATCGACCTCGTGCCGCCGACGTTCGCCGTCACGTGGTTCGCGGTCGCGTTCGCGCTCTACCGCCGCGACCTCCTCGCGGTCGTCCCCGTCGACCCGCAGTCGCTCATCGACCAGCTCCCCGAGGCCGTGTTCGTCGTCGACCCACAGGACCGGATCGTGCAGGCGAACACGGCCGCCACGAGCCTCCTCGTCGCCCCCACGAGGGACGGGCTCGTGGGTGCGTCGGCGGCACGGGCAGTCCGCGCGACGTTCGACGAAGCGCTCGCGGACGTCGCGGACGGCGACGTCATCGCAGTCGTCGACGAACCCGAAACGCCCGACGCCGTCGCGGCCGACGACGACACCGACGCTACCGCCGCCGACACCGACGCTACCGCCGACGACGACACCGACGTTACCGCCGCCGACACCGCCGACGCCGCCGACGCCGCCGATGCCGATACCGCTCCGGACGACGGCCCGGAACCGACGACGGACGGCGGCGCGGTACCCGCGACCGACGAGCGGTTCGAGGCGCGCATCCGATCGGTGACGGACGCCCGTGGCCGACAGCGCGGCCGACTGTTCTTGCTCTACGACGTCACCGACCGCGTCTCGCTCGAGCGCCGCATCCGCGAGCAGTACGACCAGCTCACCGTCCTGAACCGCCTGCTCCGGCACGACATCCAGAACGACGTCGCGATCGCGCTCGGCTGGGGCGAACAGCTCGCGGACGAACTCGACGACGACGACCCCGCCCGCGAGCACCTGGAGACCGTGCTCGCCGCGAACCGCCACATCGAGGACCTGACGCTCGTCGCACGCGACATCGCGGAGGCGCTCGTCATCGACGAGGACCTCGAACTCAAGCGGATCCGGCTCGACACCGCCCTCGAGGAAGCCGTCTCGAAGGCCCAGGCGCGGTTCGCGCACGCCACCATTCATCCGCCGACGTTCGACGAACCCGTGTTCGTCGACGCGAACGAGACCCTCGGGTCCGTGTTCACGAACCTCGTCAACAACGCCGTCCAACACAACGACGACGAGCATCCAACGGTCGACGTCACCGCGACCGTCACCGCAGACCGCGTCCGCGTCCGCGTCGCCGACGACGGCCCCGGCATCCCAGAGACCCAGCGCGCTCGAATCTTCGGTCGCGGCGAGAAGGGGCTCGCGTCCGACGGCACCGGCCTCGGCCTCTACCTCGTCGACAACCTCGTCGATCAGTTCGGCGGCGACGTCACCATCGCGGACGCCGACGACCTCGGCGGCACCGCGTTCGTCGTCGACCTCCCGCGAACGCAGTGACGCGACGACGGACCGACGCGAGCCACGGCCGATGCGACCGCACGACCGGTGCAATCGAACGACCGACGCTCGCCGTGCGAGAATCAGTCCGAGGCGACTCGACGCGCCTGCTCCCTGGCTTCCTCGACCGATTTGCCGTCCCGAAGCACCGCGTCGACGAACAGCTCGCCGGCCTTGTACGACGAGCGCACCATCGGACCGCTCGCACAGTAGAGGAAGTCGAGTTCGTCCTCGGCGACGCGCCGCCACGTGTCGAACTCGTCGGGCGTCACGTACTGCTCGACGTCCAGGTGCGTCCTGCTGGGCTGGAGGTACTGGCCGAGCGTGACGACGTCCAGGTCGATCTCGCGGAGGTCCTTCAGCGTCTGGTAGATCTCGTGGTGGTACTCGCCGACGCCGAGCATCAGGCTCGTCTTCGTGTAGATGTCTGACTCGCGGTTCACTTGCTCGAGGACCGACAGGGACTGCTCGTAGCCCGCGCGTCGGTCGCGGACGGGATGCTGGAGGCGGGAAACGGTCTCGACGTTGTGCGCGAACACGTCCGGCTCGGCGTCGATGATCTTCCGGACGAGGTCGGGGTCGCCCTGGAAGTCCGGCGTGAGGACCTCCACGAGGATGCCGGGGTGGCGGCGCTTGATCTCGCGGATGGTCTCCGCGAAGTGCGCGGCGCCCTGGTCGGGGAGGTCGTCCCGGTCGACCGAAGTGAGGACGACGTAGTCCAGGCCGATCTCGGCGATGGCGTCGGCGACGTTCGCGGGCTCGTCGGGGTCCAGCGGCTCCATCCCGCCGGTCTCGACGTCGCAGAAGTTGCAGGTGCGCGAGCAGCGATGGCCCATCAGCATGAACGTCGCGGTGCCGCCCTCTCCGGACCCGTTCCGGCCGCTCCAGCACTCCCCGAGGTTCGGGCAGTTCGCCTCCTCGCAGACCGTGTTCAGGTCGTGCTCTCGGAGGGTCCGCTTGATGTCCGTGAACTCACGGCCCGACGGCGGCCGCATCTTGAGCCAGTCGGGCTTCCGCGAGCGACTCATGCCCGGAACTGCGGCGCGGATTGGGTTAAAGCGTGGGGTTCGATCGCGGCCGACCGAGTGCACGCGGTGAGGCCAGCGCGACGGGTCCGCGTGTCGAGTACGACCCGGCCATGTCAAGAGCCAGCCGCTATTTCCGATAGAATTTAGTGCGTCCTGTGCGCGACATTGCCAAAGGCAATGCTCGACGTCTCCCGCGAGGAGATCACGGACGGGTCGATCCCGCGCTCGCTCCTCCTCCTCGCGACGCCGCTAGTCCTCCAGAACGTCGTCCAGTTCGCCCAGTTGCTGGTCGACGCGCTCTTCCTCGGTCGCGTCGGCGAGACCGCCGTCGCCGCGGTCGGGTTCGTCTACCCGCTGACGAGCGTGATGCTCGCCGTCATCGTGATGCCGTTCGTCGGCACGCAGGTCGTCGTCAGCCAGCGCGTCGGCGCGGACGACGACGCCGGCGCGCGCACGGTCGCCGCGAACGGCGTCGCGCTCGCACTCGCGGTCGCCGTCCCCGTCCTCGCCGTCGTCGTGCTCGCCGGGCCGTGGCTCGTCGAGACCGCCGTCTCGTTCCTGAACCCGACCGACGGCATCGCGACCATGGCGAGCATCTACCTCGTCACGTACGCGCTCGCGGTGCCGTTCATCGCGATCTCGGACACGCTCGAGGGCGCGTTCGTCGGCTGGGGCGACTCCCGCGCCGCGCTGTACGTGAACGTCGTCGCGGTCGCGGTGAACCTCGCGCTCGACCCCGTCCTCATCTTCGGGTGGGACGCCATCGGCGTCCCCGCCTACGGCGTGCAGGGCGCGGCGCTCGCGACCGCGATCGGGTACGCAGCCGGGATGGCGCTCGTCGTCGCGTTCGCCCTCGGCCTCCGGGACACGTTCACGCTCTCCCGCGAAGACCTCGCGTTCGACGCGGGCGCGTGGCGCGAACTCGTCGACGTCGGCTACCCGAACTCCGTACAGCGCGTGTCGAAGGACGGCGTGAAGGTCGCGATGGTCGCGCTCGTCTTCTACGCCGGCGGCGGCGCGGCGATGGCGGCGTACACCATCGGCGTGCGCGTCTCCGCGATCGCGTGGATTCCCGCGAGCGGCCTCCAGCAGGCCGCCCAGAGCGTCGTCGGCCAGAACCTCGGCGCCGGCAACCCCTCGCGAGCGAAGGAGACGACGTGGGTCGGGGTCGCGATCGCGGTCGTCGGCCTCGGCGGCGTCGGCGTCGTCCAGTGGTTCGTGCCCGAACTCCTCGCGAAACTGTTCATCCCCGGCGTCTCCGGGGACGCCTTGCGGTTCACGGTCGCGTACCTCCAGATCCTCGCGGTCGGCTACTGGGCGATCGGCGCCTCCTACCTCCTCCAGGGCGGGTTCAACGCGGCGCGGCGGACGCGAACGAGCCTCGTCGCGAGCCTCGCCCAGAACTGGGGCGTCCGCCTCCCGATCGCGGTCGTCGGCGGCGTCCTCCTCGGCGGCGGCGCCATCGCCGTCTTCTGGGCGGTGACGCTCTCGAACGTCGCAGTCGCGCTCGGCCTGGCGGCGTACTACCGGTACCAGACGAGTCACGGCATGCTCGACCGCGCCGCCGAGACCGCGGCAGACAGCGTCAGCGGGTGACGAACCCGCGGACTGGCGGTCGGTCCCCCGAGAGCTTGGTCGCGGCCGGTCAGGTCGCGGCGGACTCCGACAACAGCGCGTCGAACACCTTCCGTTCGGCCTTCCGGAGGTGCTGGTGGAACGTCGGCGGTGAGACGCCCAGCGACTCGGCGACGGTCTGGCCGTCGCTCTCCCGGGGCCACTCGAAGAAGCCGGACCGGTACGCCGACTCGAGCGCGGCCCGCTGGCGCTCGGTGAGCTCCTCGACGAGCATACGCTCCAGTCGGCCTGCGGACTCGGCGGTCCGCGAGCGCTGGCGCTGGGCGACGAGGTCGGCGGTTGGATACGCGTCCATGACGGTGTCCGCGACCGAGCGAGTGTCGACGGTCGGCGGCAGGTGGATGGTCATGTGGTAGTCGCCGTCCTCGACGACGGCCTCGTCCACGTACCCGCCGCTCGAGGCGATGGCCCAGAGCACCGGCGAGTCGGTCAACTGGAGTTCGAACCGGCAGGTGTCGCCCCACTGGCCGCGGTCCGTGACGCTCGTCCAATGCGGGATCGCGTCGACGAGACGATCGATCAGCGGCCGTGCCTCCTCGGCTGCGGTCCCGTAGACGAGGTAGTTTCCGTCGCTCGTGGGCACCACTTCGTCGAGTGTGATCCGGCCGTCGGCCGCGTCCTCGATGTCGAACGCGCCGAAGAAGTCCGCGATGCGGAACTCGAGTTCGACGACCTCGTCGCTCATCAGCGCGCGCTTGCGGTCGACCGCGGCGATGGCGTGGCCGACGACCTCCCCGAGCTGGTCGAGGACCCGCCGTTCCGCGTCCTCGAAGGCGAAGGGGCGGTCGGCGTAGACGTTCAGGACGCCGTAGGTCGTCTCCTCGTGGACGATCGGTATCGCCGCCGAGGACCGGAACTCGTAGGCGTCGACGTGCTCGCGCCACGGGTCGTGGCTGTCGTCCACTGCGACGTCCTGGGTGACCTGCATCTCGCCGGTGAGCAGCGCCTGTGCGGTCGGGCCCCTGCTCAGGTCGTCGTCGGGGTCGACGGAGATGGTGAACCCCTCGAGGTAGTCCCCGGCGTCGGCCTGCGCCCGCGGGGTCACCTCTCGGGTCGCGCTGTCGGCGTCGCCGATCCACGCGAACGAGAACGAGTCGACGGCGGCCAGCCCCTCGACGACGGTCGCCTCGATCTCCTCGCGCGTGGACTGGTCGATGACGGCGTCCGTGATGCCCTGGACGACCTCGTTGAGGCTGTTCAGCGCCTGGAGCTGCTCGCGTTGCTGGGCGAGCGCGCGCTCCTGGCGGTCGCGCTCGATGGCGGTCGCGAGGATGTTCGCGACGGCCTGGACGAAGTCCACGTCGTGGGGCGTGAACTGCTTCGTGTCGGTGTCGTGCGTGCCGAGGATCCCCCACGGGTCGTCCCGCGTTCCGACGATGACGCTGATCCCGCTACTGACGTCGTGGTCCGTCAGGAGGTCCGTGCCGCTGAATCGCGTCTCCGTCTCCAGGTCCTCGACGACGACCGGTTCGTCGATGCTCAGCGTGTACGACGCCTGCGAGTCGTCCTCTGTCGCCGAGACCGACGCCGCGCCCACGACACCGTCCTGCCAGCCCACGCCCTGCCGGAGCAGCAGTTCCTCGGCGTCCGCGTCCAGGTCGAGCACCTTGCAGTAATCGTTGCCGAGCACGTCCGCGACCACGGTCGCCGCCTGCTCGAAGAGGTCGTCGAGGTCGTTCGACTCGATGGCCTCCTGGCCGAGGTCCGCGGTCGCGCGCTGCTGTTGCATCCGGACCTCGAGTTCGCGCTCGTACGCCTTGCGCTCAGTGACGTCTTGAGACATTCCCATGGCGGAGAACACGACGCCGTCGTCGTCCCGGATCGGGACGACGTGGAACTGGTAGTCGCTCCCGTCGATGGTAGCCTCGAACTGGGACGACTCGCCGTCGAAGGCCCGCTCGTAGGCCGGGTCGAGGAGGTCCGCGAGCTCCGCTGGCAGGACGTCCGCGACGTGACCGCCCTGTAGCTCGTCTCGGTCAAGGCTCCCCTCGCCCGGGGGCGTGCCGCCGACCGTGACGTAGTCGAGGTTCTCGTCCACGAGCGCGACGGCACCATTCGGGAAGTGGTCGACGATCGTCTCGTAGCGCCGACGGGACTCCTCGAGTTCGCGCTCCCGTGCCACTCGCTCGCTGACGTCCCGGACGAAACCGAGCTTCCGGTGGCCGTCCCCGTCCCCGTTCGGCATCCCGGTGAACTTGCTCTCGGCGCGGAGCGTCCCGCCGTCGGCCCGCTGGATGTCCGCCTCCAGGGTGGCGCTGTCTCGCTCGCCCCGGAAGACCTCCTGGAGCGACCTCGCGGAGTCCTGGACGACATCCTCGTCGACGACGAGCGAGCTGTGGGCGCCCAGGAGCTCCTCGCGGTCGTAGCCCGTCATCTCCACGTACGCGTCGTTGACCCGGGAGAAGCAGAATCTGTCGTCGAGCACGTAGATGCCGTCGCGGGCCTCCGAGAAGATGGTCTCGTACAGTTCGAGTTCGTTCTCGCGTTCCCGCTGGTCGGTGACGTCCCGGAAGTACACCGACAGGCCGTTCTCCGAGGGGTAGACGTGGGCCTCGACCCAGAAGTCGAGGACGTCGAAGTGGACGTCGTAGCTGGTCGGTTCCTGGGTCTCCAGGGCGGTGTGGAACGCGTCGTACGCGGGGGTCTCCGTCGCGTCGGGGAACACGCTCCAGACGCTCCGGCCCAGGAGCTCCGCCTCGTCGTGCTGGAGCAACTCCTCGGCGCGTTCGTTGACGTACGTGAACCGGAACGCCTCGTCGACCGCGTAGAACCCGTCGTCGATGCGCTCGAACACCTCGTCGAGTTCGCTCGCGAGGTCGTCGCGGTGGCGTTCGAGACGCTCGGTCTGCTCCTTGAGCTGGGTCACGTCCTCGATGGTGACGAGGACCTCCTCGACGCTCCCGTCCTCGACCGTCAACGGTTCGACGTTGGCGGAGAGCCAGCGCTGCCCGCCCTCGGGCAGTGGAACGCTCAGGTGTACGTCCCGAACCGGTTCGCCCGTCTCGAAGGCGTGGACGTACGGCCGCTCCTCGGGTAGGAGTAGCGCCCCGTTCTCGTCGTAGACGCGGACGTGACCGACGTTGTACGGGCCGCCCTCGTCGATGCCGAGGAGTTCGTTCGCTCGTTTGTTCATCGGCTCGAACGTCCCGTCCGGTTCGACGACGAGGACGCCGACCGGAGCCGTCTCGAGAATTTCCTGGGTGAAGTCCCGCTGCTGGTGTAGCTCCTCCTCGTGTCGGTGGCGTTCGGTCATGTCGCGGGTGACCTTCGCGAACCCCTGGAGGTCGCCCTCGTCGTCGCGGATCGCGGTGATGGTGACGTTCGCCCAGAATCGCGTGCCGTCGGCCCGGACGCGCCAGCCCTCGTCCTCCGTCTCGCCCTCGGTGGCGGCCGCCTCGAGGTTCGCCTCCGGGACGCCCTCGTCGACGTCCGCCTCGGTGTAGAACGTCGAGAAGTGCTCGCCGACGACGTCGACCACCTCGTACCCCTTGATCGACCGGGCACCGGGGTTCCAGGTCCGGACGCGACCGTCGACGTCCAGCATGAAGATGGCGTACTCCTCGACGGCGTCCACGAGCGCCTGGAACTCGGCGGCGTCGGTCTCCCGGGTCGACCCGTCGTCGCGACCCGCGTCGTCCTGCGTGGTTCCCGACTCCGGCCCCGCTCGGTCGCTCGCACTGGCCCCCACCGGCTGCCACCACACTCGCGCGTTGGCGCCGACCTTCTTGGTCTCGAGCAGGTCGCGCTCGGCGAGGCGCTCGAGGCGTTCGTACGTGCTCCGTCGGCCGAGGTCGAGGTCTTCGGCCACCTCCGGCGTCGTCCGCGGCGCGCCGCCCGCATCGAAGCGTGCGAGGGTCTCCCGGAGGCTCTCCGACAGCGATGTCGTTTCCATGCCGGTCCAGAACACGGCCAGCCAATATCAACCCTCCGTCGATGGAGGGTCGCGGTGTGGAATCGAGTGGGTCCGACGTGGTACGTAACCCGTAACGATCATTCGAAACTTGAGACGCAACGACGCGGTTTTCGACTGGACCCACCTAATTAGTACGAGTGTAACGTTACGGGTGAAGCGCGTGTCGAGGCATACAGCCACCGAGGCGAGTGAATTCAGCATGACCCACACGACACTGGAAATACCGGAGGACCGTTCGGGAACAGTCGATCTAACTGAGAGCGAGACCCATCGGTTATTGTCGTCCGAACGGCGTCGGGCGGTCCTCGACGTCCTCGCGACGCGGACCGATCCTGTCGATCTCTCGGACATCGCTCGAACTGTCGCTGCCCGCGAGAACGCGGACGAACCCGACGCGAAAGCCATAGAGCGGGTCGCAGTCTCGCTCCACCACGTTCACCTTCCCTTGATCGCCGAAGTAGGGGTCATCGACTACGACGGCGACGCGAACCGCGTCGTGTCGTCCCCCCGACGGCCCCGCTCCTGAATTCGCCCGTCCGCGAGGAGACTCGCGACGTCGCTCGACGGACCGTTTCTGCGGAGACCGCCGCCCAGTGACGTCTCCGGTGGTCGGTCGACGCCGTACGTTCGTCGTCGGGTCCCCGCCACCCGGCATCGGTTGGCCGTCACGACTAAATCCCTCGCCACCCGGTACCTATTGAATGGATGACAGGGCGTGTCCGATCGGTGACTGCACGGCCACCGTCGAGTTCGAGAACGACGTCGTCGACGTGACGCCGCGCTTCCGGTTGCACGACCTCGGTGAAGTCGACGAGTTCGCGGTGTGTCCCGATTGCGACGCCGAGGTCGCGGGGTTCTACGACGAGGCGGACGCGGAGGGCGACGGCGGGGACGTCGAACTGATCCTCGACATCGACGACGAGGACGAGAGTGCCGACGAGGACGGAACCGACGCCGGCGACGAGGACGGGACCGACGCCGGCGACGACGGGGCTGCCGCCGGTGACGAGTTCGACGCGCCAGGTGACGGCGTGGCTGCCGGCGACGGATTCGATGCGCCGAGCGACGTCTTCGACGACCCGGACGAGGTGCTCGACGACGCCGACCGCGACGGGAGCGCTGGCGGCGGGGGCGAGACCGCCGGCGACGACGACGGTGGCGCGGACGACGGCGACGAGGACGACTTCGAGTCCGTGTTCGGGTCGGACGGCGAGGAGTAGCGGCGGCGCCCCGGGGGGTCGGGGCGGGACGGAAACGCCTTTGCCGCGCGCTCTCTGCGTACCTATCAGGATGGAGGTCGCCGAGGTCGTCCCGGAGTTCGCTGAGGCGTTCGCGTTCGAGGAGTTCAATCCGATGCAGCGCGAGGCGCTGCCCGCGCTGCTCGAGTCCGGCGAGAACGTGGTTGCGAGCGCGCCGACCGCGAGCGGGAAGACCGCGCTCGCCGAGCTCGCGATCTGCAAGACGCTCGCCGACGGCGGGACGGCGCTGTTCGTCGCGCCGATGCGGGCGCTCACGAACGAGAAGGAGACCGAGTGGGAGCGCTTCGAGGACATGGGGTACTCGGTGTACGTCGTCACCGGCGAGCGCGACCTGAACCCGCGGCGGGCGCGGCACGCCGACGTGCTCGTGATGACGCCCGAGAAGCTCGATTCGGCGACGCGCAAGCACGACTCGACGCGGTACGACTTCGTGACGGACGTCGACGTCTGCATCATCGACGAGGTCCACCTCCTGGACTCGGACAAGCGCGGGCCCGTGCTCGAGGTGACGATCTCGCGGTTGCGGCGGCTCTGCGACCCGCGCGTCGTGGCGCTGTCGGCGACGATGCCGAACGTCGACGACGTCGCGGCGTGGCTCGACGCGCCCGCGGAGAACACGTTCGCGTTCGGCGACGAGTACCGACCGGTGGAGTTGAACGCGGGCGTGAAGACGTACACGCACGGCGACAACTCGTTCGCGGACAAGTACCGGCGGCTGTACCGCGCGCTCGACCTCGCGGAACCGCACGTCCGCGAGGACGGGCAGGCGCTCGTGTTCGTCTCCTCGCGCCAGGACACCGTGCAGGCCGCGAAGAAGGCCCGGGACGAGGTCGGCGAGCGCGACATCCCGATGGGCGCGCGCGGCGACTACGACTTCCACAACGACGCGAAGGAACTCCAGAACGACACGCTCCGGAAGAGCGTCCTCGACGGGGTCGCGTTCCACCACGCGGGCCTGGCGAAGGGCGACAAGGACCGCGTCGAGCAGTGGTTCAAGGAGGGGAAGATTCAACTACTCTTCTCGACGTCGACGCTCGCGTGGGGCGTGAACCTCCCCGCGCGCTGCGTCGTCATCCGCGACACGAAGCTCCACGACCCGCTCGAGGGCGAGGTGGACATGAGTCCGCTGGACGTCCTCCAGATGCTCGGGCGCGCGGGCCGTCCGGGGTACGACGACGTCGGCTACGGCTGGGTGGTCTGCGACCGCGCGGACGCCGACAAGTACCGGCGGCTGCTGCGGGAGGGCAAGGACATCGAGTCGCGGCTCGCGGACAACCTCGATGCGCACCTGAACGCGGAGATCGCGATGGGGACGATACGGGACATGGACGACGTGATGGACTGGCTGGAGACGACGTTCTACTACGTCCGCGCGTCCGCCGCGCCCGAGATGTACGACTTCGAGGGACTCCGCGAGTACGTTCGCGGGAAGCTGGAGGGGCTCGTCGACCGCGGGTTCGTGGACGCCGGCGACGACCTGTCGCTGTCGGCGACGAGCCTCGGGATGCTCGCGTCGAAGTTCTACCTGCGGCTCGACACCGCCGCCCGATTCCGCGAGCTCGCGACCCGCGACGCACCGGTGGACGCGAACGCGGTCCTCGGTGCGGTCGCGACGGCGATGGAGTTCGACTCCGTGAGCGCTCGCCAGAGCGAGAAGGAGGCCGTGGACGCAGTGCTCGTCGGCCGGGACACGGGCGACATGGAGCCGGGGCAGCGGAAGGTGCTCGCGATACTGGAGTCGAGCATGACGGGGTCGACCCCGAAGGAGCTGCGGTCGGACGCGTGGGTCATCAAGCAGAACGCGCTCCGCCTCCTGGGTGCGTGCCGGGCGTTCCTGGAGCGGTTCGCGGACGGGCACGCGGCGAACGTCGCGGAGCGCGTCGCCGCCCGCATCGAGGACGGCGTGAGCGCGGACGCGGTCGGCCTCACCGCGGTCGACGGCGTCGGCGCGGGCCGCGCGAGCAAGCTCGCGAAGGAGGGGTTCGCGACGCCCGGGGACCTCGTCGCCGCAGGCGTGGACGGCCTCGTCGAAGCCGGCCTCTCGGAGGGCGTCGCCGAACGCATCGTCGACGCGGCCGCGGACCTGCCCGCACCGCGCATCGAGTGGGGCGCGTTCCCGGACTCCGTCGCGACCGGCGAGAACGACGTCCGCGAGGTCACGGTCGCGAACGACGGCGGCGGCGCGAACGCGCACCTCCGCGTCACCGTCAACGGCGTCGAGATGACGGAGACGGAGACGTACCTCGGCGACGAGACCACCACGCCAGTCGCCGTGTTCGGCGCCGACGACGACGAACTCACCTACGAGATCTCGATCGCCTTCCCCGACCACCCGCTCGTGCCCGTCGCAGAGACGCGGACCGTCCGGGTGACCTGATCGATGGGCGCGAGCGACCCGAGCGAGGACAGCGCGGACTCTCGCGTGAACCCTCGAGACCGCGAGGAGACAACGGCCGACAGCGGGGAGCGCGTGGACGTGGTGTGGTTCCCCGCGGACGACGACTACGTCGTGGTCGCGGCGGGCGACGGCGACCGCGCGGTCGCGTTCCACCGGTACGGCCGATACGGGGTCGCGGGCATCGGCGTCCTGTTCGCGGCGCTCGGCGTCGTCGTCCTCCACGGGTTCGTCACCGCGAACACCGCGCTCGCGTGGCCGCTCTCGGGCGTCGCGTTCGCCGTCGGCGCGGTCGTCGCGACCGCGTACGCCTACTGGCGGTACGACCCCGAAGCGCCGCCCGAGGTCGTCGCGCGCGACGAACCCGTCGACAGCGCGAAAGACGAGTTCGACTTCGAGGACTGACCCGACAGCGGTCTATCGACCGCACCGTCCCAGCGGCGTCGCGATCACAGCATCCCGGCCGCGTCGCGACCGCAACGTACAGGCGGTGGGCGCATCTCCACTCCGGGTATGTCACCGACCGTCGACGATCTTCGCAACGAGATCCGCGCCGCGACCGGCCGTCACGAACGCCTCGTCTCGACGGGGTTCACGAAGGAGGCGCTCGCGGCAATCTGCGGCGACCTCGGGTACGACGTCGGCGACGGCCGGCTCCCGACGAAAGAGCGAATGCGCGCGGAGATTCGCGCACGAGTCGGCCTCGCGGACGACGCCGACCCCGAGACAGAGGGGGGCGCGTTCCGGAAGGCGGACCTGGAAGCCATCGCGGACGCACTCGACGACGATTGACCCGTCGGTGGCGGCGTTCCGTCGTCAGTACGAGACGCCCACGTCCTTGACCTCGACGCGGAGTGCGTAGTAGACGCTGCCGCGTTCGAGGTACGCCATCGTGTCGTCCTGACGCTGGAGGTGCTCGCGGACTCGGACGACGAACCGCTCGAATGCGTCGCCTTCGTCGCACGTCGAGTACCCGCCGTCGGTCGTCACGGTATCGAGCAGGGCCTGCTCCGCGCCGGTCAGCGACGCGTACCGGATGGGTTCGTACCCGCCGTCGAGGCTGGTCGTGGTGTGGTCGACCGCGATGGTGCTGTCGTAGTGCTCGTCCATCGCGTCGCGCTCCTCGCTCGTCTTGCAGTCGGGCGTGTGGTCCCACGCCGTCAGGTTCCCGGGCGCCGTGTGCTGGCTCTCGGTGCCGCCGATACCGGAGGTCGAGAGGCAGCCGGCGAGCGAGGCGGCCGCGGCGGCGACGCTGGCGGTGGTCCCGAGGAGGTCTCGGCGGAAGCAGTCTGGCACGTGCGGCACGTCGGTGCCGGAACCGAAGAAGGTGTGGCTAGCTGAAACGCGCGTTTCGCGGGCCTGGGTTGGCTAATCGTCGGCGGCGGCGGTTCCCTCGCAGGGTTCGGTCGCGAAGCGGCGGGCGTCGCGGACGACGGCGTCGCCGAGGTCGCGGAGGCGCTCCTCGATGTCGGGATCGGAGATGGCGCGGTCGTCGATCGCTTCGGGGTCGGGGTCGAACTTGCTCGACGCCGAGCGGATGCCGACCTGTTCGGGGACGACGTGGCCGTGGACGCCGCGAACGGTGCTGCGCATGTGCTCGAGCGTGCTGGCGTAGCTGCCGCCGCCGGCGGTGGCGACGAGGCCGACGACGGTGTCCTCGTACTCGTCCCAGCCGCAGTGGTCGTGGAAGTTCTTGAGCGCGCCCGTGAACGTGCCGTGGTAGACGGGCGAGCCCAGGAGGACGGCGTCGGCGGCTTCGATCGTCGCGAGCAGTTCGGAGACGCCCTGGTCGTCGACGTCGGGGTCGTACATCGGGACGTCCTCACGGCCCACGTCGAGGAGCGTGGTGGCGGCGCCGGCTCGTTCGGCGGCGTCGAGGGCGTACGCGAGCGCGGTTCGCGTGTACGATTCGTCGCGGAGACTGCCGCAGACGGCAACGACCGAGAGGGAGGTCATTGTCCGGAGTTGGTCGTGGACGTGGATAAGCGCCTCGTCGCGGAGACGGCGCGCTCGGTCTCCGAGGCACCGCGGGTTGCCGCTGCCGGCGGCGATAGCACTATCTCGCTCGAAGAACACCACACGCGTGGGCTCCGGGCGGGGAGCCGACGCGGTGGGCCGCGGCGCCCGCGCTATCGGGCGTCGCGGTCACTGGCGTGCGATTCGGTCGACCGCGAGCCGCGCGACGCGAGGACGGCGACCGCGAGCAGGACGTACCCCGCGTCGTTCCCCTGCGAGAGGAGCGTGACGGCTCCGGTCGCCAGCGTCATGACGACCTTCGTTCGTATCGAGAGACACCTCCGCCGTCGTCGTTGTTTATCGACGCAGTGCGGCGTGCGTCGCGCTCGCACCGCGACGGTACGAACTCGCGCCATCGGGCGCTATTGGTAATAGTGAACGGAACGGGGAAAAGTGCGAGCGAAGCGCGGTGAAAGTGAAAGTGAAGCCCGAGGCGACACGGCTCGCAGCGTCTTCACCCCCGGTCTTCGCAGGGCCGTGCAGGGGTTTTTTCGCCTCGGCGCCTGTCTGCTCGCGCATGGACGCCATCCAGTTCGGGACCGACGGCTGGCGCGCGACCCTCGACGAGTTCACCGAGCGCCGCGTCCGCATCGTCGCACAGGGCGTCGCCGGCTACCTCCAGGACGCCGGACGCGCCGGCGAGACCGTCGGCGTCGGCTACGACGCCCGCGAGACCAGCGAGGGGTTCGCCGAGGAGCTCGCGCGCGTCCTCTGCGCGAACGGGTTCGACGTCGTCATGCCCGAGCGCGACCGCCCCACGCCACAGCTCGCGTGGGCCATCCGCGACCGCGACCTCGCCGGCGGCTGCATGATCACTGCGAGCCACAACCCGCCCGAGTACAACGGCGTGAAGTTCGTCAGCGACGACGGCTCGCCCGCCCTCGCCGCCGAGACCGACGCCATCGTCGACCACCTCGCCGAACCCGACCCGCTCCCCGAGAGCGAGTGGGGCGACGTCGAGCGCGTGGACGTGGTGACGCCGCACTTCGAGCAGTGCAGGCGCCGCATCGCCGAACTCGCCGATGTAGGTGCCGACGACGGGGACGCGACCAGCGACGAGAGCACCACCGACCTCCTCGACGGCCTGCACGTCGTCTACGACGCCATCCACGGCTCCGGCCGCGACACCACGGACGCGCTCCTCGAAGCGTGCGGGGCGTCCGTCGACCGACTGCGGTGCGAGCGCGACCCCGACTTCGGCGGCGCACACCCCGAACCGAGCGAGGAGAACCTCCAGGGACTCGTCGACGCCGTCCGCGAACGCGACGCCGACCTCGGCGTGGCGAACGACGGCGACGCCGACCGCATCGCCGTCGTCACTCCAGACGGATTCCTCGACGAGAACCTGTTCTTCGCCGCAATCTACGACTACCTCCTCGAACGCGAGAGCGGGTCTGCAGTTCGAACCGTTTCGACGACGTTCCTCGTCGACCGCGTCGCCGACGCCTACGGCGAGACCGTCCACGAGACCCCGGTCGGGTTCAAGTACGTCGCCGAGGCGATGGCCGACTTCGACCCCCTGATGGCGGGCGAGGAGTCCGGCGGGTTCGCCGTCCGCGGTCACCTCCGCCAGAAGGACGGCGTGTTCATGGCGCTACTCGCCGCCGCCGCGGCCGTCGACCGCCCCCTCGAGGACCGCGTCAGCGACCTCCTCGCCGAACACGGCGAGATCCACCAGGGGAAGGAAAGCGTCGACTGCCCGGACGACCGCAAGCAGGACGTCCTCGCCGCCCTCGAGGACCACATCCCCGACGCCGTCGCCGGCGAACCCGTCGCGGACGTCGTCACCGTCGACGGCTTCAAACTCCTGCTCGAGGACGGCTCGTGGACGCTCATGCGGCCCTCCGGCACCGAACCGAAGCTCCGCGTGTACGCCGAAGCCGAGAGCGAGGCCCGCGTCGAGGCGCTCCTCGACGCCGGCCGCGACCTCGTCGAACCCCTCGTTTAAGTCGGAGGACGCGGCCACGCTCGCCGTGCCCGATTCGCGGGCGTGCGAGCGGTCGAGACGGGAGCGGTGGACGCCCTCGCACGCCGCCGTCGTCCACCCTGTTCGCCACCACGCAGTCGCCTACACGTCCAGCGATTGCACCGCCCAGGCGCGACCGTCCGCGTCCGCCTGAACGACCGTCTCGAACCCGAGCGCGTCGTAGAACGTCCCCACGCTCGGGTCGAACGCGACCGACAGCCGTCGCTCTCGCTCGAGCGCCCCATCGACGAGGGCACGCCCCACGCCCTGCCCGCGTCGGCGGTGCGTGACCGCGACCGCGTCCACGTGCATCCCGTCGCATCCGTCGAGCTCGTCGGGGCCGTCCACCGACGCGACCGGAACGAGCACGAGCGCGCCCACAACGCGATCGTCGACCGCCGCGACGAACGCGTCCCCGCGCTCGACCGCGCCGTCCACGGCGTCCGTCTCCAGCATCGCTGCGTCCAGCACGCGCCGAACCGCCAGCGATTCGTCCGCCGTCGCCTCCCGAACCACCACCCCGGCGTCGCCGCGTGCGCCCGACATCGACCTATCCACCCTTGACGAGCCGAAGGACGGTGACGTGGTCGACGACGACCGGCTGGTCCTCCGGGACGGGCCGGCCGTCGACGAGGACCGTGACCTCGTGCGGACTGAGGTCGACCGCCGACAACAGGTCCGCGTACGTCGCGTCCGCCGACGCGTCGACCTCGGTCTCGGCTTCGCCTTTCACGTCCACCGTCACCTGCATACCCCACGGTATCGGCCGAGCGCGCTTCAGCGTAACGGGTCCAGTGTCCGCGAGCGACGTGGACGCACTACCGTCCAAGCGGTCAGGCGGTCGGAGCGTCCGCGGTCGTGCCGCGACGCGCGTTCCGGCGGTTGCGCCGGTAGTCGTCGAGGACGAGCGCGAGCGCGCCGAGGCCGGCGAGGAACACCGCGAACGACACGACGGGGCCGAGGACGGGAACGAACTCGAGGATGGCGTTCGCGAGGAGGCCGACGGCGAGCGCGACCCAGTCGTTCCCGACGTCGACGCGGCCGAGCGCCCACGACGCGACCGCGTACCAGCCGTAGACCACGGCCGTCCAGACGACGAGCGCGAACAGGAACGCGCCCAGGACGGTCACCGGGAGCCCGACGATCGTGAGCGCGAACACGACCAGTACCAGTGGGACCGCGAAGAGCGTCAGGAGACCGAACGCGCCGGCGCGAACGGGCTGGTCCGCGACGGTGCGTGCGATTGCGCGGGTCGTTCCGGGGAACGCGATCAGGAGGATCGCGCCGAGCACGAGGTTCGCGAGGAACCCGTAGACTGCACCGGCTCCAGTGGGAACCGGCGAGAACCCGAACTGGTTCCCGCCGATGCTCTCGTCCTGGACGACGTCGCCAGCGACGGTGGCACCGCTGCGCTGCGTGAGGTCGCCGTCGTATCGGAGTTCGCCGCCGAGAGCCGCGCTGTCGGCGACGAGGATGGTGTCCGCGCCGACGGTGACGTCGCCCTCGACCTGGCCGGCGAACGTCGCATCCGCCGCGCCGACGTCGACGGCGCCACCGACGCGAGCGCCGTCGCCGAGGACGAACGTCGCGACGCCCGCGGAGACGTCACCGCCGACTTCGCCGTCGATCCTGAGGCTGGCGGCGGCAACGTTCACGTCGCCGGTGACGACGCCGGAGTCGCTGATGCGGACGTTCGCGGCGGCACCGTCGAGGTTCCCGTTCACGGTCCCGTGAACGACGACGGTCGCGGCGGCGACCTCGAGACCGTCGACGGTCTCGCCGGGGCCGACGGTGACCGTCGACCCGGCGCGCGTTTCGGCCGCCGCGAGAGCGGGCGTGATCGCGAGTGCGAGGACGAGCAGGACGACGAACGCCGACGCTCGCCGGGAAGACGTATGGCTCATACGTACGGATACGACGGAATCGACCATAATCACGAGCATTGGTTCTCAGGGAGTGAGCACCGCCGCACACTTGCCCTCGATGTGCTCCTGGAGAAGGCCGTCGACGACGTCCCCGAACTCGAGGTGCCTGCGTCGTCTCGGGGGCTTTATCTGCGGCAGGGCCGTGGCCGAGGGTATGAGCGAGTCCGCGGACGCAGGGGACCGACCCGCCGGGAAGACGGAGGTCTGGATCGAGAAGTACCGGCCGGAGTCCCTCGACGACGTCGTCGGGCACGAGGACATCATCGACCGCATCGAGAGCTACGTCCGGAAGAACGACCTGCCGCACCTCATGTTCGCAGGGCCGGCGGGCGTGGGGAAGACGGCGACGAGCGTTAGCATCGCGAAGGAGGTCTACGGCGACGATTGGCGAGAGAACTTCTTGGAACTCAACGCGTCCGATCAGCGCGGTATCGACGTGGTTCGAGACCGTATCAAAAACTTCGCACGTTCGTCGTTCGGTGGGTACGAGTACCGCATCATCTTCCTGGACGAGGCCGACGCGCTGACGAGCGACGCGCAGTCGGCGCTCCGGCGGACGATGGAGCAGTTCTCGAACAACACGCGATTCATCCTGTCGTGTAACTACTCGAGTCAGATCATCGACCCGATCCAGTCGCGGTGTGCGGTGTTCCGGTTCTCGCCGCTGGGGGACGAGGCGGTGGCGGCGCAAGTCCGGAAGATCGCCGAGGCGGAGGGGCTGGAGGTGACCGACGACGGCGTTGACGCGCTGGTGTACGCGGCGGACGGCGACATGCGGCGGGCGATCAACGCACTGCAGGCGGCGTCGGTGACGGACGAGGTCGTGGACGAGGCGACCGTGTACGCGATCACGTCGACGGCGCGGCCGGAGGAGGTCGAGGAGATGGTGTCGTTGGCGATCGACGGCGACTTCGTGGCGTCGCGCTCGCGGTTGGACGAACTCTTGAGCGATCGCGGGCTGGCTGGTGGGGACATCATCGATCAGGTGCATCGGTCGGCGTGGGAGTTCGACCTGGACGATACGGCGACGGTGCGGTTGATGGATCGGCTCGGGGAGGCGGACTATCGGATCACGGAGGGGGCGAACGAGCGCATCCAGCTGGAGGCGTTGCTGGCGTCGCTCGCTCGCGACTGAGTTCGGTTCGAGCCGGTTCGACTCGGTCCGGGAACGCCAGTCCGTTCGGTCCGCGAACGTGGTGTCGAGACTCGGAGACGGTGGTACTACTCGCTGGTCGTTGGTTCGAGGCGCGCTCGCGGATGATTTTTCGGGTTTGAGGCGTCTCCGGCCGGGGGCTTTATGTGACGGTCTCACAAGGTTAGCGATGGCTTGCGAGTATCATGACGGATGACACGTCCGTCCTCGTCGTCGAGGACAACGCCGAACTGGCGGAGCTGTACGCGTCGTGGACGCCCAAGGAGTGGTCGGTGGAGACGGTGATGTCCGGGGACGAGGCGGTGCCAGCGGTCGACGAGTCGACGGACGTCGTCGTTCTCGACCGACGGCTCCCGGGGTGTTCCGGCGACGAGGTGCTCGAGCGGTTGCGGGATCGCGGGTACGACGGCCAGGTGGTGATCGTGACGGCGGTCGAGCCGGACTTCGACATCGTCGAGATGGGGTTCGACGACTACCTCGTGAAGCCGGTGACGCGGGAGACGTTCGAGCGGACGCTCGAGCGGTTGCTCGCGCGGTCGGCGTACGCGACGGAGCTCCGCGAGTACTACGCGGCGGTGTCGAAGCTCTCCGTTCTGGAGGCACACAAGTCGAGCGACGAGTTGTCGGCCTCGGCGGAGTACGATCGGCTCGTGGAGCGTGCGGCGGCGCACCGCGAGCGCGCCGACGAGCTCCTCGAGGAGTTGCTGTCGGATCCGTCGACGCAGACGCGGTTGTTTCGGGGTCTCATCGAGTCTGCGATGGAGTGACTGCCGACGGCATCCTCGCCGGTACCCCGTCCGGTGACGGCGTCCTCGACGTCCGTGTGACCGGCGCGGCGACCCGGTGAAACCGCCCGCGTCAGGGACTCCCGGAACCGTTTTACGTCCCGCGGGGCGAGACTGACGCAAGAATGAGCGAGCTAGAAGAGGAGTATCGCCTCGATTATTTCGAGGAGAACGGGTTCGTGCGCAAGGAGTGCACGGACTGCGGGGCGAACTTCTGGACACGGGATCACGACCGCGAGACGTGCGGAGAACCGCCCTGTGAGGATTACGCGTTCATCGACGACCCCGGGTTCGACGAAGCCTATTCGCTGGAGGAGATGCGGGAGGCGTTCCTGTCGTTCTTCGAGGCGAACGATCACGAGCGCATCGAGCCGTATCCGGTCGCGGCGAACCGCTGGCGGGACGACGTCCTGCTGACGCAGGCGTCGATCTACGACTTCCAGCCGCTGGTCACCTCGGGGCAGACGCCGCCGCCGGCGAACCCCCTCACGATTTCCCAGCCCTGCATTCGGATGCAGGACATCGACAACGTCGGGAAGACGGGCCGGCACACGATGGCGTTCGAGATGATGGCGCATCACGCGTTCAACGCGCGCGAGGACCTCGATGACCCCGGCCAGTACGCGTATGAGGGCGAGGTGTACTGGAAGGACGAGTGCGTCGAGTACTGCGACGAGTTCTTCGAGTCGATGGGTGCGAACCTCGACGAGATCGTGTACATCGAGGATCCGTGGGTGGGTGGCGGGAACGCCGGGCCCGCGATCGAGGTCATTTATAAAGGAGCCGAACTCGCGACGCTCGTCTTCATGTGTATGGAGCAGGACCCGGATGGCGAGTACGAGCTGAAGGACGGGAACACGTACTCGTACATGGACACGTACATCGTCGACACCGGGTACGGCCTGGAGCGGTGGACGTGGATGAGTCAGGGGACGCCGACGGTGTACGAGGCCGTCTATCCGGACACGATCGCGTTCCTGAAGGAGAACGCGGGCATCGAGCTCTCCGAATCGGAGGCCGAGCTCGTGCATCGGGCTGCGAAGCTCGCGGGACACATGGACATCGACGAGGCCGAGGACATGGAGTCCGCGCGCGACACCATCGCGGAGAAGCTCGATGTCGAGGTTGCGGAGCTGGAGGCGCTCATGGAGCCCCTCGAGGACATCTACGCGATCGCCGACCACTGTCGGACCATGGCGTACATGTTCGGGGACGGGATCGTGCCGAGCAACGTCTCGACGGGCTACCTGGCGCGGATGGTGCTCCGGCGGACGAAGCGGCTCGTCGACGGCGTCGGCGTGGACGCGCCGCTGGACGAGCTCGTGGACATGCAGGCCGAGCGCCTCGGGTACGAGAACCGCGACACGATACGAGACATCGTCCGCACCGAGGTCGAGAAGTACCGGCAGACGCTCGAGCGCGGCGGTCGGAGGGTCGAGCAGCTCGCCGAGGACTACGCGCGGCAGTCCGAGTCGATTCCGACGAGCGAGCTCATCGAGCTGTACGACTCGCACGGCATCCAGCCGGACATGGTCGAGGAGATCGCGGCCGAGTCGGGTGCGGACGTGAACGTCCCGGACGACTTCTACTCGCTCGTCGCCGAGCGACACGACTCCGAGGAGGCGTTCGAGGACGCGGGGAGCGACGGCGACGACCGCATCGACGACCTGCCGGAGACGGAACGACTGTACTACGACGACCAGCAGCGGACGTCGTTCGAGGCCGTGGTGCTGGACGTGTTCGAGCGCGAGTCGGGGTTCGACGTGGTGCTCGACCAGACGATGTTCTACCCCGAAGGTGGTGGACAGCCGGCGGACACCGGGACGCTGTCGGACGACGACGGGTCGTACACGGTCGAGGTCGAGGACGTCCAGATCCGGGACGGCGTCATCCTGCATCGCACGGACGAGCGCCCGGAGAAGGGCGACATCGTCCGCGGGCAAGTGGACACGCGTCGGCGCCGGCAGTTGATGCGGCATCACACGGCGACGCACGTCGTGATTCACGCGGCGCGACGGGTGCTCGGCGAACACATCCGGCAGGCGGGCGCGCAGAAGGGCGTGGAGTCGTCGCGGATCGACGTCCATCACTACGACCGCATCGACCGCGAGGACGTCAAGCGCATCGAGCACGTCGCGAACGAGATCGTGATGGAGAACACGCCGGTGACCCAGGAGTGGCCGGACCGGCACGACGCGGAGGCCGAGCACGGGTTCGACCTCTATCAGGGCGGGATTCCGCCCGGCGAGAACATCCGCCTCATCCACGTCGCGGACGACGTCCAGGCGTGCGGTGGGACGCACGTCGCTCGCACGGGCGACATCGGGACGATCAAGATCCGGAACGCCGAGCGCGTGCAGGACGGCGTCGAGCGGCTGACGTTCGCCGCCGGTGAGGCCGCGATCTCGTACACGCAGGAGGCCGAAGACGCGCTGTACGGGGCGGCGGACGTGCTGGACGTGACGCCGGAGGAGGTCCCGGAGACCGCCGAGCGGTTCTTCGAGGAGTGGAAGGCTCGCGGGAAGGAGATCGAGGACCTCAAGGAGGAGCTGGCCGAGGTTCGCGCGAGCGGCGCCGGCGACGCCGAGGAGGTCGACGTCGGCGGAACGCCCGCCGTGATCCAGCGGCTGGACGCGGACACGGACGAGCTTCGCGCGACGGCGAACGCGCTCGTCGAGGAGGGGACGATCGCGGTGTTCGGGTCCGGCGCTGGCGGGAGCGCGCAGTTCGTGGTCGCGGTGCCCGAGGACGCTGGCGTGAACGCCGGCGAGGTCGTCGGCGAGCTCGCGGGCAAGGTCGGTGGTGGCGGCGGCGGCCCCCCGGACTTCGCGCAAGGTGGCGGCCCGGACGTCGACGCGCTCGACGACGCGCTAGAGGAGGCCGCGGACGTCCTGCGAGCAGTCAAGAACGCCTGAGAGCTGATTCCTCGGTCGTTTACGGCGATCGTGCGCGAGGAATAGCGGGTCGCTTAGGGGCGGAACCTGAGGACGGCGCCGATGAGGACGACCGTCTCACCCCCCGTCTCCTCGGGACGCACCCGAGGCGTTCTGGACCAGCCCTTCCAGTGCCGACTCGTCGCCGAGCGAGCGGACGACCGAGACCTCGCCGGTCGATTCGAGGACGATCGCGTCGACGTCGTCGATCGACCCCATCTGGTGTTCCCGGACGGCCGTCAGCAGTTCGTCCCTCGTCACGTGGTTGGCTCGCATCTGTCGCTGCAGGAAACATTCCTGGTAGTACAGGAGCGCCGGCTGGTTCGTGATGACGCGCCCGAACCTGGGCGATCGCGCTTGAATCACGGTGACGACGTACTGGAGCGAGATCAGGAGGAGGAACGCCGCCACTGCTTCGGCGAGGGTGACGTCGGTCGCGGTGAGCGCTCGTCCGAACGCCGACCCGATGGCGACGGTGACGATGAAGTCGAACACGTGCAGGTTCGCGAGCGCTCGACTCCCCGAGAGGCGCAGGAAGACGGTGAGCGCGACGTACATCGGGACGCCGACGACCACGATCCGCACGATTGGCTCCCAGCCTTCGAAGAAGAAGGCGACGTCGCTCATCGGTCGGTCACCGGCGGCCAGTACCGGGCGTCGGCGGCCGCCTCCTCGCCGGCCAACTGGGTCTCCGCCGAGCGGACGGGTTCGAGGACGCATGGGGGTGGCGTCCTGTCGGCGAGGTCGAGGACGCAAGGAGGTGGCGTCCTGTCGGCGGGGTCGAGGACGCTGGACGTCGCGATGGGCGCAGTGGCGAGGGTCAGAAGCACGAGGGACGCTACAGAGACCGCCGAAGACTGCGTTTCCCCTGCAGGTGATGGGTGTGAGTATCTAGCAGGTGACTGGGTCGCCTTGCGGGGGTGGGTCTCCGGTCGAGCATCGCTTCCGCGCGACGGCCCGGGTGCGGTCGCTGTCGGCGTGGGAAGGTCGCGCCCCCGGAACGGGGGCGCGTTGAGGAATGATAGTGGCGTATCCCAGTCGGTCACTCGGTGCGTGCCGAGTGTCGGTCAGGAGGCAACGACTGATCCGATTACGCGCAGGGCTCTCGCCCTATGACAGTCATCGGAATCCGCTTGCAAAAACCTATCGGCTGATTGAATGGCCGTGACCGCTCCCGATGCGCGATTGGAAGCCCGCGGCGCTCGCGCACTGGCGTCAGGTGGAGAGACCGAGGGTGCTCTCGGCGGCGTCGCCGACGGCGTCGGTGTGTGCTTCGGGCGCGTAGACGCCGGCGCGCCACTGGACGTCCTGGGACGCCTGGAGGCCCTGGACGAGCGGGGATTCCTCGTGGAGGCGGCGGACGTCGCCGTCGACGACGACCCGCGTGGACGATTCGGGCATGCTCGGTCGGCCGGGGACGTCGACGTGGACGAGTGCGGGGTCGAGGTCCGCGGCGGCGGCGACGTCGCGTTCGAGCTCCCGGATCGCGGCGTGGTCGGCGTCGACGACGCGCTCGGGGACGTCGTCGAGTTCGAGCCAGCACGCGCGCTTGTAGAGGTCGCGAGTCCCGAGGCGTGCGGCGGCGTCGGCGGTCGCGGGACAGTCCCGGAGCGCGGCGAGGAGTTCGTCGTCGGTCATGCGCGCGAAGTCCTCGGCGTGCAGGTCGGTCTCGTCGAGCAACCGCTCGCAGGCGCGTTCGAGCATCGTGCCGGCGATGCGGGAGACGTGATGCCGGTAGACGGTCGCGTTCATGAGTGCGCGAGCGACGAGGAGCGATTCGGCGCTCTGGACGTTCCCCTCGGCGAGCACGAGGTCGCCGTCGACGTACCGCAAGGCCCGGAGGAGTCGGCCCTGGTCGATGGTGCCGTAGGGGACGCCGGAGTGGTGGGCGTCACGGACGAGGTAGTCCATGCGGTCGACGTCGAGTTCTCCTGAGACGAGCTGCCCGAGTTGGCCGTCGCCCGCGATGCGGTCGGCGACGGCGTCGGTGTCGAGGCCGTGGCGTTCGAGGACGCGCCCGACCTCGCCGGTGTCGATGAGGCCGTGGACGTCGTCGTGATGCCGGCCGAGGCGTCGTTCGATGACGCCCTCGGTCTGGTGCCCGTACGGGCCGTGACCGACGTCGTGAAGGAGCGCGGCGGCCTGGACCGCTTCGGCGCGCGACCCGTCGATGTCGAGGTGCCGGCACGCCCTGCGCGCGAGGTGGTAGACGCCCAGAGAGTGCTCGAACCGCGTGTGGTTCGCACTCGGGTAGACGAGGCGGACGGTCGAGAGCTGCTTGACGTGCCGCAACCGCTGGAACGCCTCCGTGTCCAGCAGGTCCGCGGCGACGCCCTCGACCTCGATGTAGTCGTGGACGCTGTCCTTGATCGCTCGCATACCCCTATCGGTGACCGGGCGCGTGCAAAAAGGGCGCGGAACGGTCGCTGCCCGCCGGAGCTTGCCATCGGCCGGAACGGTCGCTGCCCGCCGGTGCTGGCTGCGGTATGTTCGGTCGGTTCCTCTGCGGTGACCGCAAGACCCATTCGCTCTCGTCCGGACCCCCAGAACGATGACGGAGTCGTCGCGCCGCCTTCCCAGGGTCGCGCTCGCGGTCGGGATCCTGCTCGGTCTGTACACGCTGGTCGCGATGAGTCGCCGGAAACCCGGGCTGTTCGCCGTGAACTTCGAGGTGTACTACTACGCGGCGGAGGCGGTCCTGTCGGGCGGCGACCTCTACGGGGCGCGACCGCCCGGTCACCCCGCCTACGGCTACCTCTACCCGCCGGTGGTCGCGCTGGCGTTCGTGCCGTACGCCCTCCTCCCGTCGCCGTGGCCCGGGTTCCTCCTGCACACGCTCGTGCAGGTCGCGAGCGGCGTCGCCCTCGGCACGCTCGCGCTCCGGGTTGCCGAGCGTCACGGCGCGTCGCTCGAACGACTCGACCGCGCCCTGGTCGTCGGTTACGCGACGCTCTCGGTCCACGTGATGCCGTCGCTCTACTACGGGAACGTGAATCCGACGCTGGCGCTGGCGCTCGGCGCAGCGGTCGTCTGGGTCGACCGTTCGGAGAGCGCACGGGCGGGCGTCACCGCGGCAGCGGCGGCGCTCGTGAAGGTGTTCCCGGCCGCCGTCGGGCTCTGGTTCCTCCGGAACAGGTCGTGGAAGGCCGTCGGGTCGGCGGTCGCGGCCGGTGTGGGGGCGCTCCTCGCGAGCGTCGCGCTGTTCGGCGTCGACGTCCACCGCCGGTACGTCGACGTTGCGCTCCTCGGACGACTGGGGCAGGTCGACCTCGCGGGCGGGATGTCGCCCAGCGTGGCGATCTTCACGCTCCGCCGCCCGCTGTCGGTGACGTTCACGGGTGCGCCGTCGTGGGCCGTTTCGCTCGGCGCGGTCGTCGCGGTCGTCCCCGTCGTGGCGTACTGCTATCGGTCCGTCTCGACGCCCGTGGAGCGCCTGGTCGGCGCGTACGTCACCGTCGCGGCGCTGCTGGTGGCGTTGCCGTCGTACTTCGTCTACTTCCCGCTCGCGTTCCTCCCGCTGCTCGCGCTGCTGTACGTGCTCGAGGGGCGTCCGCAGCGCGTCTTCGCGGCGGGCGTGCTCGTCGCGAACGCCGCGTACACGCTGCCGACCGTCGAGCGAGCGATCCGTCGACTGCCGCTCCCCGACGCTGCCACCGGGGTCGCGGTCGACGCGGTCGCGCCGGTGTTCACGTTCGCGACGCCGCCGCTGTACGGGACCGTGCTCTGTCTCGCGGGGTGCGTCCTCGCCGTCCGGGAGCGTCGGACCGCGTCGGCGAGCGCGTAATCGGCGGAGCGTAGTCGGCGAGCGCGTAATCGGCGGAGCGTAGTCGGCGAGCGCGTAATCGGCGGAGCGTAGTCGGCGAGCGCGTAGTCGGCGGAGCGAGACGCCGGGGTTCAAGTCCGCTCGCGGCCGAGGTGCCCGCATGCCCACGGTCGAGCGCGACGGAACCGAACTGTACTACGAGGCGACGGGGCACGGCGAGACGGTCGCGTTCGTCCCCGACGTCGGGACGGGAGCGTGGCTGTGGGGCTGGCAGCACGCGGCGCTCGCGGGCCCGTACGAGGCCGTGGTGTGGAACCCGCGCGGAACAGGCGAGTCCTCGCGGCCGCGGGGTGACCTGTCGATGCGGACGTTCGCGAACGACCTCGACGCGATCATGAAGGACCACGGCGCGAGCGCGACGCACGTCGTCGGGTGCGGGCTCGGTGCGATGGTGGCGCTCGAGTACGCGCGCCGGAAGGGACGAGCGCGGAAGGTCGTCCTCCTCTCGGGCGCCGCGCGCGGCGACGCGTACGATCCGGCGCCGCTGTTCGCGGACCCCGACGACGAGACGGCGTGCCGCGAATCGCTCGCGTGCGCGTTCAGCGACGAGTTCCGCGACGCGCACCCGGACGCCCTCGACGACGTCGCGGCGTGGCGCACGATGGAAGACGCCGACCGCGACGACTGGGAGCACCAGCGTGCCGCACTCGAGGACTGGGACGCCGGCGCGCTCTACGAGATCGACAACGAGGCGCTCGTCGTCGACGGCGGCGCCGACCCCCTCGTCGACGACGGTGCCGCCGCGGAACTCGCCGACGGCCTCCCGCGGAGCGAGCGCGAGTCGTTCCCGGACGCCAGCCACTTCGTCCACGCCGAGCGCTCCCGCCCAGTCAACGACGCCGTCCTCGGCTTTCTCGATGATACCGACTGAGTGGCGTCCGGCGTCCCCCAGGACCCCGGTTCTGGTGCCGTCCGCTACCGACTGAGTGGCATCCGGCGTCCCCCAGGACCCCGGTTCTGGTGCCGTCCGCTACCGACTGAGTGGCATCCGGCGTCCGCGACACCGGCAACGTCTCGACGCGACGCAAGCGTTTTTTCCGTTCCACCACTCGGTTCGAGTGAATGAGACGTCCACGCATCGCTCTCGTCAACGCTGCGCACGATGACTCCGACACGCGCCGGAACTTCCGGCGCGAGCTCGACGCGGACCTCGTCGAGTTCGACGCGAACGCGTGCGAGCTCCCCGAGGGCTTCGAGTACGACGCGTTCGTCGTGACGGGCTCGCGGTCGTCCGTGTACGAGGACGAGGCGTGGATCGACGCGACCCGCGAGTGGGTTCGCGAGGCCGTCGACGAGCACGGGCTGCCGGCGCTGGGCGTCTGCTGGGGGCACCAGTTGCTCGCGGACGCGCTCGGCGGGACGGTCGCGGACATGGGCGAGTACGAGATCGGGTACCGGGAGGTCCGACGCGTCGACGGCGTCGACGACCCGCTCCTGTCGGGCGTCGACGACGCGTTCACGGTGTTCACGACGCACTCGGACGCGGTCGTCGAACTGCCACCGGGGGCGACGGAGACGGCGCGGAACGACTACGGCGTCCACGCGTTCCGGACGGGCGACGCGTTCGGCGTCCAGTTCCACCCGGAGTACGATCCGTCGACTGCGCGCTCGGTGACGGAGGGGAAGGACGAGCTACCGGACGAGCGAAAGGACGCGGTGCTGTCGGGCATCACGGACGAGGAGTACGCGGCGGCCTGCGAGGCGAAGACGCTGTTCGAGAACTTCACGCAGTTCGTGCGCGCTCGTGCGACCGACGACGTCGCCGCGGACTGACGCCGGCAATGGGTTCCGGCGACGCCGTCTCGGACTCCCTGCTCGTCCTTCGCGGGCCGACCGCATCGTCTCGAACTGCAAAGCACTTAGTGGCGTGCCGACTGGTAGGTGGTGTGAACGTTGCTTCGGCCCTCTCGGCGCTGCGGAGCCGTCGGACGCGTGTGGTCGCGTACGGCGCGGTGGTGTTCGTGCTCGCGCTCGCGCTGTCGTTCCAGGCGGCGACGGCTGGCGGGACGGCGTCGACGACGAGCGACGACGGTCGGTGGACGGCGACGCCGCCCGGGGACGTGGAGGCGACCGCGACCGATCCCGGCGACGGCGAATCCGACGGCGGGGAGTCGAGCGTGGCGACGCGGAACCGGTCGGGCGTGCTCGTGACCGTCCAGAGCTACGGCGGGTTCGGCGAGAACAACGGTCGGGCGGTCCTCGTACGGGACGGGGACGTCGTGTGGTCGTTCGCGCCCGAGGACTCGCGCGTGTTCGACGCGGAGTTCCTGGAGAACGGGAACGTGCTCGTGTCGTACGCGACGCACCTGCCGGCGAGCGAGTGCCCGGAGCGGACGCTCGAGCACAAGCCCGATCGGTGCGTGAAGAACAACGTCGTCGAACTGGAGTACGACTCGAAGGACGTGGTGTGGTCGTACCGCTGGTACGACGCGTTCATCAACCACCACGAGGTCCACGACGCGGATCGGCTGGCGACCGGCGAGACGGCGATCGCGGACATGGGGAACGACCGCGCGTTCGTCGTGAACGAGAGCGGGGACGTCGTCTGGGAGTGGTCGGCGCGCGAGCACATCGGGCCCGGCAGCGAGTTCTGGGAGACGTACGGCGGCCCGGATGAGCCGCGGCCGGAGAGCGACTGGACGCACATGAACGACATCGATAGGCTCGAGAACGGGACGTTCGGGCTCTCCATCCGGAACTTCGACGTCCTCCTCGAGGTGAACCGGTCGACGAAGGACATCGAGCGGGTCATCGGGGAGCCCCGGAACAGCGGGAAGGACGTCGCGGGCCGCGACCCGATCCTGGACGACCAGCACAACCCGATGTGGGTCGCGGACGACCACGTGGTGGTCGCGGACTCGGAGGCGGACCGCATCGTCGAGGTCGACGCCTCGGCGAACGAGGTCGTGTGGACGTACGACGACGACCTGCTGTGGCCGCGCGACGCGGACCGGCTCCCGAACGGGAACACGCTCGTCACGAACTCGCTCCGGTACGAGGTCGTCGAGGTGACGCCTGACGGCGAGGTGGTGTGGTCGTACCAGGTGGCGTGGAACGGGAAGCGCGGCATCCCCTACGAGGCCGACCGGGTGTCGCTCCCGGAGGAACCCGACGGGATGCCCGCGCAGGGCGCGACGGACGAACCGACCGGGTCGCCGACTGGGACGGCCGCACCGTCGGGAACCGGCGAGCCGACGGCCACTGGCGAACCGACCGGGTCGCCGACGGCCACCGAGACGCCGACCGACGCGGCGACCGGCAGCGGAGGGGAGGGCTCCACGCCCGGCGATGCGGACGACGGCGACGGCGAGTCCGGCGAGGGCGACTCCGACGAGAACGAATCCGGCGACGGCGGCCTGCTGGACCGGCTCGGCGGGTACGCGTTCCTCTACCTCCCGTTCTGGGTCGGGACGGTCGAGATGGCGATGCTCGCGGTCATCGGTGCGGTCGGCGTCGCCGCGGTCGTGGACGTGCTCGCGTTCGCCGTCGGTCGACTCCGCACGCGGATCGCTGGCTGAGCCACGCGAGACGCCGACCGCGAACTGACGGTGTCAGCGCGATTCGAGCTGGCGTTCGAGGTCGCGGAGGCGCTCGACGCGCTTCTCCGTCGAGGGATGGGTACGGAACAGGCTTCCGACGAACCCCTTCTTGACGGGGATGATGAAGAACGCGTTCATCTCCGCCTGCTCGCGGGCGTCCTGCGTCGGGACCTTCTCCATCTCGCCGCTGATCTTCAGGAGCGCGGACGCGAGCGCGCTCGGCTGGCCGGTGATGGCCGCGCCGCCGCGGTCGGCGGCGTACTCGCGGTACCGCGACAGCAGTCGGATGAGGAGGAAGCTCACGATCCAGACGACCAGCGACACGAGGATGGCGACGACGACGCCACCGCCGCCGTTCCGGCCGCCGCGGCGGCCGCCGCCGAAGAACGCGCCCCAGCGGACGATGAGGAACGCGAGGCTGGAGAGGAAGGAGGCGACGGTGATGACGAGGACGTCGCGGTTCTTGATGTGCGCGAGCTCGTGCGCGACGACGCCGTCGAGTTCGTCGCGGTCGAGCGTCCGCATGAGGCCGGTGGTGACGCAGACGGTCGCGTTCTTCCGGTTCCGGCCGGTCGCGAACGCGTTCGGCGTGCTGGTGTCGGCGACCGCGACGGTCGGCATCGGGAGGTCCGCCTGCTGGCTGAGTCGCTGCACGGACGCGTACAGCTCGGGGTACTCCTCGCGACTCACCTCCTTCGCGCCCATGCCGTAGAGCGCGAGGCGGTCGCTGAAGAAGTACTGCGCGAGCGTGAACGCGCCGAGCGCGAGGGCGACGACCCAGATGGAGGCGTCGAGGGCGTAGGTGAGACCGGCGGCGAACGCGACGTAGACCGCGAACAGCAGGAACATCGTCAGTCCCATGCGCGTCTGCAACCCCCAGTCTGTCTTCCACTGCATGCGTCGAACTACGCGACGCGACCGGATAAGTCCGGGTATGTCCCGGTTTGGCTCGCTGCGAGCAGGTGCCGGAGGCGCGAGGACTTCCGGAGGAAAAGATTTGTATGTTAACTCTATCAACATGCAATGAATGGGCGCTCGCGGGGTCGGGGTCGTCGAACGGAGCATCGCGGTCGTCACCGCCGTGGTGCTCGGGGTCGTCAGCGGCATCACGGTCGTCGCGGCCCCACCGGCGATCACGGGCGTCGTCGTCCTCGCCAGCGAGGTCGCGGGGACGTTCTACGCGGGCGTGCTCGTCGGCACGCTCCTGGGGCTGTTCCTCGCGGGATTCACGGCCTTCCTGACGTACCGCGTCTACCGCCTCCAGGAGGTGACCACGGGCGAGGTGAAAAACGACATCGGCCCCGGGTTCGCGCCGACGGCCGCCCCGGAGGTGACGTACGCCGCGGTCAACGACGGCGACCCGCCGTGGTTCGACGTGTACCTCGTCGGCGTCGTCGTCGCCCTCGTCACCGCCGTCCTCGCGCCCGTCGCGTACGCGCCGCTCGTCGGCGGCGTCGTCGGCGCGCTCGCGAGCGCTCGCCTCTTCGGCGGGCTGTAACCCGTCGGTCGTGGCGGGGGCCCGCACCGACGCTCGGACGACAATTTAAACCGGGGGAGGCACCAAGCGAAGTGCAATGAAGGTCGCCGACGTGCCGAACCTCCCCGATGCCTTCCGCGAGCAACTGCACGACGACGGCATCGAGGAGCTGTACCCGCCCCAGAGCGAGGCCGTGGAGGCGGGCGTCACCGAGGGCGCGAACGTGGTGGCGAGCGTGCCGACGGCGAGCGGGAAGACGCTCGTCGCGCAGATGGCGATGCTGTCGAAGGTCGCCGAGGGCGGGACGGCGCTGTACATCGTGCCGCTGCGGGCGCTCGCGAGCGAGAAGGCCGAGGAGTTCCGCGAGTTCGAGGCGTTCGGCGTCGACATCGGGGTGTCGACGGGGAACTACGAGGGGACGAGCGAGTGGCTCGCCGAGAAGGACGTCGTCGTCGCGACGAGCGAGAAGGTGGACTCGCTCGTGCGGAACAACGCCAGCTGGCTCGGGGACGTCTCGTGCGTGGTCGCGGACGAGGTCCACCTCGTGGACGACCGCGAGCGCGGGCCGACGCTGGAGGTGACGCTCGCGAAGCTCCGCCAGTTGACGAGCGACCTTCAGGTGGTCGCGCTGTCGGCGACCGTCGGGAACGCGGACGTGGTCGCGGAGTGGCTGGACGCCGAACTCGTGGACTCGGACTGGCGGCCGATCGAGCTGAAGAAGGGCGTGCACTACGGGTCGGCGCTGCACTTCGACGGCGACGACGAGGAGCGCGAGGTTCGCGTACGCAGCGGCGAGAAGGCGGAGATGGCGCTGGTCCGCGACGCTTTGGAAGACGGCGGGTCGTCGCTCGTGTTCGTGAACTCGCGGCGGAACGCCGAGGCCGCTGCGCGTCGCCTCGGCGACACCGTCGCGCCGTTCCTCACCGACGACGAGCGCGAGCGCTGCGAGGAACTGGCCGCGGATATCCGGGACGTGAGCGACACGGAGACGAGCGACGACCTCGCGGACGCGGTCGCCAACGGGGCGGCGTTCCACCACGCGGGACTGGCGAGCGAGCACCGGAGCCTGGTCGAGGACGCCTTCCGCGCACGGACGCTCAAGGCGGTGAGCGCGACGCCGACCCTGGCAGCGGGCGTGAACACGCCCGCGCGCCGCGTCGTCGTCCGGGACTGGCAGCGCTATACCGGCAGCGGCATGGAGCCCCTTCCGGTACTGGAGGTCCACCAGATGATGGGGCGCGCTGGACGGCCCGGCCTCGACCCCTACGGCGAAGCGGTGTTGCTCGCGAAGAGCCACGAGGACCTCGAACGACTCAGCGAGGAGTACGTGCGCGCCGACCCCGAGGAGCTCCGGTCGAAGCTCGTCGCCGAACCCGCCTTGCGGATGCACGTCCTCTCCACCGTAGCGAGCGGGTTCGCGCGCTCGCGGAGCGCGCTCCTCGAGTTCCTCCGCGAGACCCTGTACGCGGTCCAGGAGGAGGACCCGAACCGACTGGAGGCGCTGCTCGACGACGTCCTGCGCTACCTCGAGACGAACGACTTCGTGACGCGGGACGGCGACGAACTTGCCGCGACCGGCCTCGGACACACCGTCTCTCGACTCTACCTCGACCCGATGAGCGCCGCGGAGATCGTCGACGGCCTCAAAGCGGCCGATGGGAAGCCGACCGCGCTCGCCCTGTTCCACCTCGTGAGTCGGACGCCGGACATGTACCAGCTCTACCTGAAGTCCGGGGACCGCGAGCAGTACACGGAGGAGTTCTACGAGCGCGAGCAGGAGTTCCTCGGCCCCGCACCGAGCGAGTTCGAGGACGCGCGCTTCGAGGACTGGCTGAGTGCACTGAAGACGGCGCGACTCATGGAGGACTGGGCGAGCGAACTCGACGAGGATACGATCACGCAGCGCTACGGCGTCGGCCCCGGCGACGTCCGTGGGAAGACCGAGACCGCGGAGTGGCTGCTGGGGGCGGCGGAGTCGCTCGCGACGGAACTGGACCTCGGCGGGGACGTCGTCGTCGGCGTCCGCGAGGCGAGAAAGCGCGTGGAGGACGGCGTACGGGAGGAACTCCTGGACCTCGTGGGCGTCCGCGAGGTCGGGCGGAAGCGCGCGCGGCGGCTGTTCGACGCGGGCATCGAGACGCGCGCGGACCTCCGAGAGGCGCCGAAGGCGACGGTGCTCGCCGCGCTCGACGGCCGCGAGAAGACCGCCGAGACCGTCCTCGAGAACGCCGGCCGGCAGGACGCGTCGATGGACGACGTCAGCGTCGACGACGCCCCCGACGAGGTCGTCGCGGCGACGACTGCGAGCGGCGCCAGTAGCGAGAGCGCGAGCAGTTCGAGCGACGACGGGAACGACGACGATCAGGCGAGCCTGGGTGACTTCTGATGCGCGTCGTCGAGGGAACCACGGTCGTCGACGACCTCGACGGATTCGTCGCCGCGCTCGGCGACGTCGGCGACGCCCACGACTGCGTCGTGCAGGCGTTCGACGCCCGCTACGTCGCCGGGCGCGAGCACCTCGCGACCGCGCTCCGGTACGCCGCTCGCGCCCACCGCCGCGGGGACGCCATCGCCCGGGACCCCGCCGTCGAGGTGCTCCTGTACGCCGCCGGCCGCCGCCAGATCGACCGCGCGCTCGCGATGGGCGTCAGCGAGGGCGAGCACGATGTCGCGGTCGTCGTCGCGACCGACTTCCCCGACGCGCCCCTCGACGAGCGCGACACGGGCCAGAACGACAGCGACACGGCCCGGGAAGAGCGCGACGCCGAACGCGAGTGCGCGACCGCAGTCGCGGACCTCCTCGACGCGCCGCAGTCGCTCGACGCGGGCGAGACGTTCGCGGCGACCGACCGCGAGCGCGTCCGCGAGTTCTTCGACGTCGGCGACCGCGAACTGACAGCAACCGACGCCCCCCTCGCCGACCTCGTCCGCGAGCGCGTCGTCCTGCTGTCGATCGACCACTGACCGCCTCGCGACGCTGCGGAGCGGACGACGAGTCGAACGGTTCCGGCCGCGAGCGACGGCGGCGTAACCTTCACCCGACCGCACTCGAAGGAGTACCTATGGGCGCGCAACTCGAGGACTCCCTCGAAATAGGGAGCGTCACCGTCCCAAACCGCCTCTATCGCGCGCCGCTACTGGAGTGCGCGGGGAACGGCCCGGACGCCGTCGAGACGCTGATCGCGGACCTGGAACCCGCGGCGGCGAGCGGCGTCGGCCTCGTCTTCCAGGGCGCGACCATCGTCCGCGGCGACGGCGGCTGCGCCGCGCCCGGGATGACGCGCGTCCACGACGACGACTTCGTCTCGCGCCTCGCCGCACTCACCGACGCCATCCACGACCACGGCGCGAAGATCTTCGTCCAGCTCGAGCACGGCGGCCTCCGGTCGATGGAGACCTGGCACGCCGACTACCGACGCGAGCACCCCGACCTCCGCCAGCTCGCGGTCTCCCAGCCGCCCTGGCAGCTTCGCGCGCTCGATCGCGTCGGCTTCCTCGACTACGACCCCCACGTCATGACCACGAGCGAAGTCAAGGAACTGGCGGCGGACTTCGGCCAGGCGGCGCGACGGTGCGCGGACGCCGGCTACGACGGCATCCACCTCGCCGGCGCCAACATGGGACTCCTCCACCAGTTCGCGACGCCGTTCTACAACCGCCGCGACGACCGCTTCGGCGACCGCGGCGCGTTCTTCGAGCTCGTCCTCGACGAGATCCGGTCCCGGGCCGGTGACGTCCCCGTCGTCACGAAGGTCCCCGCCGAGACGCCCGCTCCGCGGCTCGTCCCCCGGCACCTCGACCTTCGGGACGGCGTCGCACTCGCCGAGCGCCTCGCCGACTACGGGTACGACGCCGTGGTACCCGTCCAGACGAACGTCTTCTGGGACATGAGCATCGTCCGCGGCGCCTACCCGAAGCGCGCGTGGACCGACGACTCGCTCCAGGACGCGTACGCCGACGCGTTCGGGAGCCGATGGCGCGCACTCTCGGTTCGCGCCCTCAACCGCCTCCAAGCCCGCCGCATGGACTTCGACGCGCCGTGGAACGCCGACTTCTGCCGGCGCGTCCGCAACCGCGTCGACGTCCCCGTCCTCTGCGAGGGCGGCGTCCGCGAGCGCGGCGAGATGGACCGCCTGCTCGGGTCCGACGGCGACTCCAGCGACCCTCCAGCAGCGGACGCCGTCGGCATGGCCCGCCCGTTCTACGCCGAACCCCGCCTCGCCGCCCGCCTCCTCGACGCCCCCGACCGCGACCACGTCACCCCCGACGTCCACGTCGTCTGCGAGTCCTGCAACAACTGCACCGTCCCACAAGCCACCGGCGAACGTGGCGTCTGCCGGACGCCGAGCGTCCTCCGCGAACGCGGCCGCCTCGAGAAACGCGGCGCGTACACCCTGGAAGAACAGGCCGTAGACGGCTCAGAAGCCGAGGATGGCGACGTGTCGGGCCGATAAACCGATAACCCCTGACACCATATCGTACGTATCCAGTTAGCAGCCCACAAGGGGGGATCCACCAATGCCGCAATGCAACGTCTGCATGGCCGACATCGACGACCAAGAAGACACGCACGTCCAGGTCGTGAAACCCATGGAGTACAAGGGCGAAACCCAACAGATACGGCACTACTACTGCTCGATCCCGTGCCTCATGGACCACGCCCAGGACTGACCACTCGACCAACCCGAACCCACCGCTAGACCCCTTCGTTTCGACTGGAGAAACGCACGACGGCGTAGTGGTTCGTATCGAACGGCGAGAAGTAGTCCCACGCAGATTCGAACTGCGGTCGAAGCCCCCAGAAGGCTTCAGGATTGGCCGCTACCCCATGGGACTACGGATCAACGTAGGTGCAGGCGTATATTTATGCCTGTCGCATCGAACCGACAGAGGGGCGAGCCCTCAGGCGCTCTCTAGCGCTTCGTCGTGGAGCTTTCGGTGACAGTTCGCACAGAGAAGTTCGCATCGCGACATCTCCTTGAGCATACGATCCCGCGAGTGCCCGTCCCTCACCATGCGTGAGATCGATTTGAACTTCTCCCCGGGGTGGTGGTACTCGAGTGTCGCAGGGTGGGCTTCCTCGCACCGTTCGCAGCCGTCGCTTTCCGCCTTCTGCTCGCGAACCCACGCCTGGAGTTCCTGCCGGCGCTCTTCGCGCCGTTCGATGTCGTACTCACGGTTCTTGTAGTACCAGCGCTGGTTTGCAGTCAGCGACACCCACTCCACGCCGTCGGGCAACGTGACGTCGTCCGGTTTCGGGTCAGGTGTCGGATCCGCACCCCCACCCTGGTCGTACGTTTCGAGGTCTGCCGCTCGTTTGGCGGCGTTCCAGCCGCCGAAGGTACGTTGGATCGTAGGTCCAGCTGGTGTAAGCCCGAGTTCGTCGTACTGTGCTCTGGTCGGGGACTCGCCGAGGCGGTGGGCGGCTTCGCGGAGCGCGGTGACGCAGTCGGCTTCGTCGGCCATAGTATTCGTTCTATTTTATTCGTAATAAAGGTGGCCGGGTGGAGTGAAAGTAGAGTAGGATGGCGCTTCTGAGTGGAACTGTCACGCGGCAAAATCATCCAGCGACGCTCGTTCGTGCACATATCGACGCCTATTAGGTCGATAGTTGCGCACGGTCGTGTATGTACGTGGGACGGTTCGTTGTCGTCGGTCCGGACGTGGCGGCGTATCGAGTGTCCTCGCGGTCGTTCCCGAACCGGGAGATCCGCGAGCGCGACGCGGCGTTGACGGTGGGGCCGACGGCGGACGCCGAGGAGACGGACAACCCCTACGTGGAGTACAACTGCGTGCGGACGACGACAGACGGCGCGCAAGCGGTGCTGGGGAACGGCTCGCACGTCGATCCGGTCGTGGAGAAGCTCGACCTCGGGTATCCGGCGCGGGACGCGCTGGCGTCCGTGCTGCTGGCGCTGGACTTCGAGAAGGACGACTACGACACACCGCGCGTCGCGGGCGTGCTCGACGACGCAGGCGACGCGTACGTCGGGATCGTGCGTCGGGACGCCGTGCTGGTGCGGGCGGTCGAGGAGTCGACGATCGTCGCGACCTACGAGAGGGACGCACCGGAGGCGTTCGCGTTCGACGCGGCGGACGCGGCGAGTGCGGCCCGTGACGCGTACGACCTCGAGTTCGAGCACGCGGTCTGCGCGGCCGGCGTCTCGCGCGACGGCGACGGGTTCGAGACCGCGGTTCACAACGGCTGAGCGTCGGCTGGCGGTCCGAGCGGTCACGGACCGCGTCAGTCGTCGTCACCGACTGCGTCCGGTTGCCAGACTGACGTAGTCAGTCGTCGTCGGCGTGAGCGTCGTGTATCGCGGTGGCGTCGACGTGGAAGTGCTCGTCGACGTCCCCAGCCTCTCGGCGGTCGCAGAACTCGGCGGCGGCGTCGGCGCCGAGGTCGCGGAGGTCGTCGAGGAAGTCGGCGTCGCGGTCGAGCTTCGTCGCGTACGACAGGTCGCGGTCGAGTTCCATGCGGCGGATCTTCACGGTCTGGAAGTCGCTCTCCGGGAGGTGGCCGGCGTCGAGCCAGTCGTTGACGCGCCGGACGAGGTGCAGTTGCTGATTGAGGGAGAGGTTCCCGGCGAGTTCGTTCCGGCGGTCCTGTATCTCGCGGAGCGACGTCGGGTTCTCGCTGGCGCCGTCGGGGTTGATCTGGACGATCCAGAGCTCCTCGGGCTTGCGCTCCCGGTCGACGTTCATCAGGGCGTTGATCGGCGGGTTGTGCGAGAAGACTCCGTCCCAGTGGACGTGTCCGTCGATCTCGACGCCGGGGAAGAGTTCGGGGATGGCGGTCGAGGCGAGGACGGCGTCGGCGGTGACGTCACCGTCGGCGAACGTCTCGAACGCGCCGCCTTCGACGTCGACGGTACCGACGACGAGCCGTGGTGCGTCCTCGGTGGCGAGGTCGGCGAACCGGTCGAAGTCGACGTTGTCGGCGAGCGCACGCCGGAGGTGCTTCTGGGCGATACCGGCCGCAGGGTTATGGTACGGACTCACGCTCGGCGTCGGGAACCCCGACGCTTCGATCGTACTCCCCCAGACCGTCCACGCGTTCAGCGCGCGGTCGAGCGGCGAGCGAGCGGCGACGTCCGTCCAGACGGCGTCGAGGACGCTCGCTGGCGTCTCGTCCTCGGCGAGGAGTCCGTACCACGCCGCGGTCGCGCAGATCGCGCCGCCGCTCGTCCCCGAGAGCCCGACGACGTTCGTCTCCGCGTCCGCGAGCAGCGACTGGAGCGCGCCCGCGGTGAACGCGGTGTGGCTGCCGCCGCCCTGGCACGCGATGGCGACGCGCGTCGCACCGGGGTCGTCTTCGCTCGATCTGTCTTCGACTGATTCGTCCGCTTCCACGTCCTGGGCGGCCGGTTCGTCCGCCATCAGTACGTGTAGAGGTGGCCGCCGTCCCACGTGAGGTCGCCGCCGTCGAGGTGGCGGGCGTGCTCGCTGAACCCGAGGACGAAGAGGTTCGCGACCTCGACGGGTTCCATCATCTCCTTGACCTTCGCGTCGCCGAGCATGACGTCCTCCACGACCTCCTGTTCGCTGATGCCGCGTTCTGCGGCGGTGTCGGGGATCTGCTCGGTGACGAGCGGCGTCTTCACGTACCCCGTCGACACCGAGAACGCGCGGAGGGTGCCGTCGCCTTCGGCCGCGATCGCCTGCGTGAGCCCCCGGAGGCCGAACTTCGCGGAGATGTACGCGGCCTTGTCCTCGGTCGCGGTGTGGCCGTGAATGCTCGCCATGTTCCCGATCGCGCCGGTCCCGCTCGTTCCCGCTGCTTCCGACCCGCTCTCGCGGATGTGCGGCATCGCGTGCTTCGCGAGGAGGAACGGCGCACGGAGCATGACTTGGTGCATGAGGTCGAACTTCTCGACGGGGAACTCGTCGATCGGGTCGATGTGCTGGAGGCCCGCGATGTTCGCGACGAACCGCACGTCGCCGAGTTCGGCGGCGGCGTCGACGATCCCCTCAATGTCGTCGTCGTTCGTCAGGTCCGCCTCGTGGGTCTCGACCGACCCGTCGACGCCGATCTCGTCGGCGCGCTCGACGGCGTCGGCGAGACCGTCCTCGTCGAGGTCGGTCGCGAGCACCGTCAGGCCGTTCGCGGCGAGCGCGACCGCCGTCGCGCGTCCGATGCCCGACGCGGCACCGGTGACGATTGCGACGTTCCCGGGCGCGAACCGGTCGTCCGCGACGGTCATGACGTTCTCGTGCGAGACGGCGGCCGGAGCGAAGTCGTCGTCGGTCATCGGCTAGAGACGCGCTCGCCGACGGGAAGAAACTACCTCCAGTCTGGGTGCGGAGCGCTCAGCTTGCGCGCTGACTGGGCTGCAGCGACGTGCTTGCATGAACTGTCACCGGGAGACTGAAACCCGAACCCGTCGTAGTGGCGGGGTATGCAAGTCGCCGTCATCTCGGACGTCCACGGGAACCGCGTCGCGCTCGATGCGGTGCTCGAGGACGTGCCGCGCGTCGCTGGCGTACTCTGTGCGGGCGACGTCGTCGGGTACGGGCCGTGGCCGGGGGAGTGCGTCGACGCCGTTCGACGCGAGGGCGCGACGGCGGTCATGGGGAACCACGACCGCGCGGTCGTCCGAGACTCTGGATTCGGCTTCAACAGCATGGCGAACGCTGGCGTCGAGTACGCGCGCGACGTCCTCGACGACGAGCACTTCGAGTACCTCGCGGAACTCCCCGAGGAACGCCTCGCCGCCGGCGGTCGAGTGAAGATCGTCCACGGCCATCCCGACGACCCCGACCACTACACGCGACCCCACGAGTTCTCGCCGCGCCTCCTCGACGACGAGGACGTCCTCGTCATGGGCCACACGCACGTCCAGCACCACGAGAAGTACGGCGACGGCATCGTGATGAACCCCGGGAGCGTCGGGCAGCCCCGCGACGGCGACCCGCGGGCGGCGTACGCGCTCCTGGACCTGGACGCGATGACGATCGACGAACGCCGCGTCGAGTACGACGTCGACGCGGTGCAGGAGGCGGTCCACGACGCGGGCCTCCCCGAGCGCATCGGCGCGCGACTCGAACGCGGCGAGTAGTCGCTAGGCGAGTGATGCCACCGAGCCATCTCGCGTGGTTCGGTCACTCGACGGGCTGGAGTTCGGCGGTGAAGTGGCGTATCTCCGCCATTTCGGGTTCGTCGACGATCTCGAGGCCCGTCACGTCGTCGCGGCGGTCGTGGACGGCGGCGACGGTGTCGACGACGTGCTCCACGTGCTCCCGGTGGTAGGTGCGTCGGGGGACGGCCATACGGACGAGTTCGGGTCGGTCGGCGGCGGGGAACGCGAGCTCGCCGAGTTCGACCGCGCGCACGCCGCCCTCGCGGTAGAGCTCGCAGACGAGCGACTGGCCGGGGAATTCCTCGCGGTCGAGGTGCGGGAGGAACGCGTTCGCCTCGAGGTAGACGGCGTGCCCCCCGATCGGTTCGAAGACGGGGATGCCGCGCGCGGCGAGTGCCTCGCCGAGCGCCTGCACCTGCCCGACGCGGTCCTCGGTGTATCCGGGTTCGACCGCCTCCCGGAGGCCGACTGCCATCGCGGCGACGTCGCGGCCCGCCATTCCGCCGTACGTCGGGAAGCCCTCGTAGAGGATCCCGAGCTGTTTCGTCTGCTCGTAGAGCGCGTCGTCGTCGGTCGCGACGAACCCGCCGATGTTCACGAGGCCGTCCTTCTTCCCGCTCATCACGATCGCGTCGGCGTAGCTCAGCTGTTCGCGCGCGACCGCGGCAACCGTCGCGTCGGCGTACTCGTCCTCGCGTTCGGTGACGAAGTACGCGTTCTCCGCGAACCGGCACGCGTCCAGGACGAACGTCGCGTCGATCTCGTCGGCGAAGTTGGCTGCTCGGCGCGTGTTCTCGACGCTGACGGGCTGGCCGGCCGCGGAGTTGTTCGTGATCGTGAGGATGACGACGGGTACCGAATCCGCGCCGTGCTCGTCGACGTACTCGCGGGCCTTCTCGACGGAAAAGTTCCCCTTGAAGTCGGCGTCGGCGTCCGGGTCGTGCGCTTCGTCGACCGGACAGTCGACGGCGTCCGCGCCCTGGTTCGCGACGTGCGCTCGCGTCGTGTCGAAGTGCGTGTTGTTCAGCGCGACGTCGCCAGAGTCGAGCAGCGCCGAGTAGAGGACGTTCTCCGCCCCGCGACCCTGGTGCGCGGGGACGACGTGCTCGAACCCCATGACGTCCGCGACCGCGGATTCGAGTTCCTCGAAGCTCCGACTGCCCGCGTACGCCTCGTCGCCGCGCATCAGCGCCGCCCACTGCGAGTCCGTCATCGTTCCCGTTCCCGAGTCCGTGAGGAGGTCGACGAAGACGTCGCGCGCGTCCAGATTGAAGACGTTGTAGCCCGCGTCCGCGAGGTTCCGCTCTCGTTCCTCGCGCGCCGGCAAGTGAATGCGCTCGACCATCTTCGACTTGTACCTGACCATACCCTAGAGAGGGCCGGAACCCCGAACAAGATTGTTGACGGCACGTGACCGACGACGCACACTACTGTACGCGAGTGCCTGATACTGGAACCGGGCGTCGGGACAGACGACCCATCGCGACGCCGGCATCCCTCGCCCGCGACCGCACTGCCACCGCGACAACTCTGCCACCGTGACCGCACTGCCCCCATGACGACTCTGCCACCGCGACCGCACCGCGCCTACCCTCCCCCTGCTCGCAACGCACGCGGAACTGCGCGCGCTGCTCGCGGCCGAAATTAGCGGTCGAATCGAGCGTGAGAGCGTGTTCCAATCGAACACGAGAGCTCCGACTGGCGCGCGGTGTCGCAGTCGCGCGAGCGAAGCGAGGCGACTCCGTCGCCTCGGTGGCGAGCGGCCGAAGGCCGCGAGCCGAGGGGAGCGCGACTGCGTCGATACTGCGCGAGGTTCCCGCGAGTGAAGCGAACGGGAGCCAGTGAGAGCTTGGTCTCACGCTGGAGGAACGAGGCGACGACCGGAGGGAGTCGGCGAGCGAGTCGGCTGGGGAGGGGTGGCTGCGGTGCGGTCGCGGCGGGTCGAGCGAACGGGGGAGATCAAAGCGCCAGGGAACGTATTTCACCTCGTCAATGACTTGTAGAGACAGGGGACTCACGAATCGCTCAGTACAGGCTGGACTGGTAGTCGCTAACCCGGCGGTTCAACAGTAAATACAATGTCACCCCGGTGAATAACGACATGAAGTGGTTCACTGACTTGCTCCCACTCTAACTGATTAGAGGGCTGATTGTCAATATCTACAGATACGGTGACTACATGACCGTTCTGTCGGGGGATGTCGTCACTCACAACTACTTGATCTCCACCAGAAACAGTCGCAATCTCTGAATTAAGGATTGGTTCGTCCCGATCAGCGTTAGTTACAGTTACCATTACCCGTGTCTCGACATCAAGCGCACTGTGGAGAACGAGTCCAGTGGAATCCGATTTTGGAGAGGAGCCACAGCCAGCTGTTGCCGTTGTAATGATGACTGCACCAATGCGGAGTGCGTCACGGCGAGATAGAGTGGAGGGAACATTCATACAGAGTGGTAATGTGGTAATAAAATAAGCCTTCTTCTTGTCGAGGTTTGACCAATACGCAGACGTACCTAACAGTTCTTTCATCGAGACGAGCGTCCAGGATTGGATCGAGATCTGGACACGCCGGAAATCAGCATTTGTAAAGCCGGGTAAACTACCTCCCCTACTTCGCTCGGGGGCAATCGCCCCGCTCGCTCGTTGAGGGGAGAGCTTTCGCGTGAACGGCCGAACGCCAGTGCGTCCGCCGAGCGAGCGACTGCGAGCGAGGCGGTTCACCGGACGCGAGCGACCGCAGGGAGCGAGTCGTCCGGCCTTTTTCACCCATGTTTTTGCCGCGAGCGGTGTCCGCAGCGAGCGGAGCGAGCGAGGACACCCGAGCGGGAAAAAGATGGTCAGTACCGGTCCTGGACGAGTTCGAGCGTCTCCTCGCGGTCGTCCCACGCGACGAAGATGGCGACGCTCGTCGCCGACGTCATGACGTCGTGGATGTTGATGTTCGCGTCCGCGAGCGGGTTCACGATCGCCGCCATGACGCCCGGCTGGTTCGGGAGTTCGCCGCCGGTGACGCGGACGACCGCGACGTCGTCGTCGACGGTGACCGAGGAGAGGTGCTCTTCGTCGACGACCTCGCGGTGCAGGATGTTCTCCGCGCGCTCGGCCTCGACTTCGTCGACGTAGAACGTCACGGAGTCCATCCCCGAGGACACCGCGTCGACGTTGACGCCGGAATCCGAGAGGGACTTGCTGAGCGTGCTGAACACGCCCGTCTGGTTCCGGATCGCGCGTCCGGCGACTGTGAGGCACGCCAGCGGGGTCTCGCGCATGTCCACGAGGTTCTGGAACTTCCCGGTGACGCGCGTCCCGCCCGCGAGCAGGTCGCCGTGCTGGTAGTGGACGACGCGGACGTCCAGGTCGTCCTCCTTGTACGAGAGCGCGGACGGTGCGACGACTTCGGCCCCCCGGAAGGAGAGGTTCCGGAGTTCGTCGACGGAGATCTGGCCGACGTTCCGCGCGCCCTCGACGACGTGCGGGTCGCCCGTCATGACGCCCTCGACGTCGGTGACGATGACGACCTCGTCCGCATCCATGTACTTCCCGAGCATCACCGCGGTCGTGTCGCTCCCGCCGCGCCCGAGCGTGGTGACGGTGCCGTCAGGGCCCTCCGCGAGGAACCCCGTGATGACCGGGACGACGGCGTCGAGGTCCGCCGCGACCGCGGCCGCGCGCTCGGTCGTCGCCTCCACGTCGACCTCGCCCGAGGCGTTCGTCACGACCGGCCAGTCGTCGACGCCCGGTTCGTAGAACTTCGCTTCGACGCCGCGCGACGCGAGCGCGGCCTTCAGCATCCGCACGGACGTCCGCTCGCCCATCGACACGATCTCCGCCCGGTCGAGCTCGTCCACGTCGAACTGGATCTCCTCTAAGAGCTCGTCGGTCGTGTTCCCCATCGCGCTCGCGACGACCGCGATTTCGTGGCCTTCGCGGACCGCCGCCGCGATGGAGTCCGCGGCCCGGTTGATGCGGTCGCCGCTCCCGAGGCTCGTCCCGCCGAACTTCGCGACTACGCGCATCCGGTCACCTCGCAGCGGTCGCCCGTCAGCACGGCGTATCGAAGAGTCATGATCCACCCTACCCCGCGCCGCGAGATAACTCCTGTCCTCCGGGGAAAGAACTGCCGGTCTCCGATACGCCACCGATCGGGACCCGTCGACGACGCGGGCGCGGGGAGTTATGGTCGTGGGGTTCGTTAGCACCCGATGATGCGAGTACGCGACGCGGTCGAAGCGGACGCCGAAGCGATGGCAGCCATCGCCGACGCCCCGGCGGACGTCATGCGGAACATCGTTCACGACCGGACCGTCCGGGTCGCCGAACGCGACGCGGAGGCGACGCACAAGGACCCGGCCGCGACAGCCGAGAGTCCCGGCGCGACGGACGAGAACCCGGACGCGACGGACCCCACTGCCGACGGCAACGACGTGAACTCGGACGACGTCGTCGGGTTCGTGAGCTTCGACGTCCGGAACGACGTCGTGCACGTCACCCAGATCGACGGGACCCCGGAAGCGTGCGAGCGCCTGCTCGCCGAACCGGTCCGGTTCGCGGAGACCGAGGGGATGCGCGTGGAACTGCTCGTGACCGACGACGAGGGCGACGTCGCGACCGCCGCCGAACGCGCCGGGTTCGAGAGCGACGGCGCCGGCCCGCGGTTCGACGGCCAGCAGACCGTCCGCTATCGGCTTTCACCGGCCTGAACGGAGTGATTCGTCAGGCGAACTCGCGGACGAGTGCGTCCAGCGAATCGACGGGCTACGTGAACTTGCGGATGGTGACGTCCAGCGAATCGACGGGCTACGTGAACTTGCGTATGGTGACGTCTAGCGTGTCGAGGTCGAGGATCGGCGCGTACCCCGAGTCGGGGTCGATGTTCACGGACTTCTGGAAGTCCGTCTGCGCCTGCCAGCATCCCGAGTTGATCGCGAGGACGTTGTGGTACTTGCCGTACCCGAGCTTGTGGACGTGCCCGGTGTGGAAGACGTCGGGGACGTCGTCGATGACGAGGTAGTCCTGGTCCTCGGGCGCCAGTCGCGTGTGCCCGCCGTACTGCGGCGCGACGTGACGCTTCTTCAGGAGGTGGTACATCGCCTTGTGCGGTTCGTCGTAACTCGCCTGTTCCTCGGGGAACTCCGCGATGACCTCGTCGAGACTCACGCCGTGGTACATGAGGACGCTCACGCCCTCGATCGTCACCGTCGAGGGGTTCCCAACGATGCGCGCGTCGTGCGCGCTCATGATCTCGCGGAGGTCGTCGTCGAACCCCGGCTGCGGTTCCGCGAGCCGGACCGCGTCGTGGTTCCCCGGAATCATCACGATCTCCATGTCCCCCGGGACCTGCTTGAGGTACTCGCTGAAGCGCTCGTACTGCTCGTAGAGGTCGACGATCGAGAGTTCCTCGTCCTGGTTCGGGTAGACGCCGACGCCCTCGACCATGTCGCCCGCGATCAGTAGGTACTCGACGTGCTCGGCCTCCTCGGTGTGGAGCCAGTCCGTGAATCGCGTCCAGGCGTCCGCGAGGAACTCCTGGCTGCCGACGTGGACGTCGCTCACGAGCGCCGCCTGCACGTGGCGGTCGGCCGTACTCGGCTTGTACGTGCGGGGAACGTCGGGGAAGTACAGCGAGTCGACGAAGACGATGCCGCCGTCGTCGCTGAGCGACCCCTCGATCGCGACGACCTCGTCGAACAGGAGTTCGTCGACGCGGTCCGCGAGGTCGCGGTCCTTCGTGACGAGACACGGGAAGACGCCGTTCGTGTCCTCGAGTTCGACGATCCAATGGCCGTTCTTCGTCGACCGGACGTCGTTGACCATCCCGACGAGGCCGACGTCGCTCCCGCCGACCATGTCCTCGATGCTGTCCGTCGGCCTGTGGTTGACGCGCCCGCGGAGCTTGCTCCCGAGGCGGTCGTAGCGGTCGCGGAACACGGACACGAAGTCCTCGTACGCGCCGGTTCCCGTGGAGTGACCGGTGACGTCGCCCGCGATCTCGACTTCCCGCAACGCCTCGTCGACCGTCCGCTCGAACGACCCAACCCCCTTCGTTTCGACTGGAGCGCCCTCCATCGACGAGTCGCTCGCACTCGCTCCGCCCGCGTCTTCCGGAATCGGTCCAGTCGAAACGGAGGGGTCTTCCGGCGGGGAGGATGGGGTCCCGTCCGTCGCGGTTGCGGTCGCCGCGTCATCGCTCCCAGCATCGGTTCGCGCATCCCCGTCGACGCCGCCAGCACCCGGTCGCGCACTACCGCCGGCATCGCCAGCACCCGGTCGCGCACTCCCACCGGTGTCGCCGAGCGCGCCCTCGACGTCCTCGCGCGTCACCTTCAAGACGTCCGCGTCGAGCGCGTCGACGACGCGCTCGATGGCCGCACCCGAATCGTCCGTCCGCGAGAGAAGGGTCACCGCCTCGCGCTCGGCGTTGTAGCCGCGGCTCGCCAGTTCGCGAACCACGCGCGCCGGCGCCTCCTGTGGCACACCACTCGAAAGCGCACCGGCGGGCAAAAGCATAGCGGAACGACCGACCTCGACACCCGCCACCGCGACGACCCGAGACAGAAGGTTCATTCCCGGCGCGCTGCAACCTCGACCAAGATGACCGGGCACGACCCCGACGACAGGGGCGACGACGCCGACGGGACACCCACCGAGGCCGACGACCGTCCCGACGGCTGGCCCGACGACTGGACCACAGCCGACGACGACACCCACGCCGCCGACGACGACACCCACGCTGCCGACGACGACACCCACGCCGCCGACGACGCCCCTCCCGCAGGCGACGACGCAACTACCAGGAGCGACCCCATTGACGACGACGATGCGACGGTCGTCGACGGGGTCGAGGGCGAGCGTGCGAGAGACGTCGACGAATCCGACGGCGACGTGGCCGCTACGACTGCAACGGACGGTTCTGTCGCCGCGACCAGCAACACAGACTCAGCCGCTTCGACCGCCGACGCCGAATCGACGCTCGGCGAACGCACCGCGCCAGAGAAACCACCCGCACGCACCACCGGCGACGACCAGCCGACCATCGCCGACGACGGCCTCTACACGTGGTTCATGAACACGCACAACGGCGCCGTCGTACTGGTCCGCGACGTCCTCTCCAGCGTCGCAGCGGTCGCCGTCATCGGTCTCGTACTGTTCGCGATCTCCGGCATCTGGCCGCCGCTCGTCGCCGTCGAGAGCGGGAGCATGGAACCCCACATGTCCAAGGGCGACCTCGTGTTCATCGTCGACGAAGACCGGTACGTGCCCCAGAGCGGCGTCGAGGACACCGGCATCTCGACGTACGAATCCGCGAACGCGGCGAATGGCTACTCGAAGTTCGGCAGCCAGGGCGACGTCGTCGTCTACAGTCCCTACGGCGACGACCGACGTACCCCCATTATTCATCGCGCGCAATTCTACGTCGAGGAAGGCGAGAACTGGGTCGAGGACGCCGACCCCGCGTACCTCGGCGGCGTCGACTCCTGCGCGGAAGTCCCACGGGACATGTGTCCCGCCCCCTACGACGGCTTCATCACGAAAGGCGACGCTAACCCGACGTACGACCAAGTTGGCGACCAGAGCACCATCGTCAAAGACGAATGGGTCCGCGGCAAAGCCGAGGTCCGCGTCCCCCTCCTCGGCTGGATTCGTCTCCAGTTCGCAAAGCTCGCCCTCACCGGCCCGACGCCCCTCGGGTCGAGCACCGAGCTGTTCGCGCGACTCGGCGCACTCGGCCTCGCCGGTGCCACCGTCTTCGCCACGCGCCGCTAACCACGTCGATCCCCTTCAGGGAGACCCTTCCGGCGCCGATTTCCTTCCATACGAAACGTCGGTAATTGCCTTGCCGTCTGCTGGAATTGCATCCCCTTTGTTTCGCCTTGAGAACGACCAGTAGCCTCGAACCGCGAACGTCGATGCGACCAGATGCTGATGCGGCCAGACGCCGACGTGAATACACACCGATGCGGCCAGACGCCGACTGCATCCGTCTCTTGCTGTCGGTGGACGAGTCGTCCGCGCTCAGTTGTCGAAGCGCGCCTGCACGAACGGCTGGACGTCGTCGATGTCGCCGAGGCGCGAATCCGAGAGCAAGACCGCCTCCGTCTCGTCGATCGGGACCGACAGCGAGATCTCTTTCGTCCGGCCGTAGCGGCCCTTCGAGACCACGACCGCGTTCACGATCCCGAGCATGTCGAGTTCGCTGATGAGGTCCGTCACGCGCCGCTGCGTGAGGACGTCCGCGTCGATCTCCTCGCAGAGGCGCTTGTAGATGTTGTACACCTCGCCCGTGTTGATGTTGTGCACGCCGTTCTTCTCCAGGCTGATGATCGAGAACAGGACGAGCTTCGACTGCGTCGGGAGCGTCCGCACCACCTCCACCACGCGGTCGAGCTCGATCTTGTCCTGAGCCTTCCGGACGTGCGCCTCGTCGACGACCTCCGCCTGGTCGCGCTCGGCGAGCTCGCCCGCCGTCCGCAGCAGGTCGAGCGCCCGCCGCGCGTCCCCGTGCTCCTGGGCCGCGAACGCCGCACACAGCGGGATGACGTCGTCCGTGAGCGCCTCCGTCTTGAACGCCACGTCCGCGCGATGCTGGAGGATGTCCCGCAACTGATTTGCGTCGTACGGCGGGAACACGATCTCCTCCTCGCCGAGACTCGACTTCACGCGCGGGTCCAGGAAGTCCGTGAACTTCAGGTCGTTCGAGATCCCCATGATGGAGACCCGCGAGTTCTGGAGCTCCGAGTTCATCCGCGACAGATTGTACAGGGTGTCGTCGCCGGACTTCTCGACGAGCTTGTCGATCTCGTCGAGCATGATGACGACCACGCGCTCGTGGTAATCGACCGCGTCGAAGAACACGCTATACACGCGGTCCGTCGGCCACCCCGTCATCGGGACCTCCTCGAACTCCTCCTTGTCCGCGAGCAACGACTCGATGCGGTCCTCCACTTCCTCCGTCGAATCGAACTCGGTCTCCGGCAGCACCTCCGAGGGCCGTTCCTCGTCCACGGCCTCGAGGAGTTCTTCGAGTTCCTCGACGCGACCGTCGATGTACTGCTCGTTCTGCTCGATGAACTTGTTCGCGAGCTGTGCGAGCACGCGATACTGGGTGTCGGTGACCTCGCAGTTGATGTACTCGACCTCGCAGGGCACGTCGTAGCGCTGGCTCGTCGACTCGAGTTCCTGACTGACGAACTTCGCGCTCGCGGTCTTCCCCGTCCCGGTCTTCCCGTAGATGAGGATGTTCGACGGCGTCTCGCCACGGAGCGCGGCGACCAGGATGGTCGCCATCTTGTTGATCTGCTCCTTTCGGTGAGGGAGTTCGTGTGGCGTGTACGACGGCCGCAGCACTTCCTTGTTCTCGAAGATCGGTTCGCCACTCAGCAAGTCGTCGAACAGGCCCGTCGACTCCTCGTCGTCGCCCTCGTCGAGGACGACCTCGTCGAGGTCCACGTCGAAGTCGCGGTCCTCCCGTCGTTGCTCGTCCGCCGTATCGGCGTCGTCGTTGGACATATTCCCATACCCCTTCGTTTCTACTGGAGTCCGCGCCGTTCATTCGGAGAGTGCGGCCGTAGAGAACCCCGAACGGGAGGTATTCTCTCGATCGTACGTTCGCGAAACGTCCAGTTGATGCAGACGAACCAGATGAAGAGGAGGTACTTAATAGTTGCTCCTTCCCCACCAGGTCGCACCTCGAGTCACGACCGAACCACGCTCCGCCGCCCTGGCCAGCAGCCACGTTCGCTTCGGAACCGACGCGAGCAGACGAGGGGAGAACGACCCACAGCCAAGCGTTGCCGCCCGAAAACCACCGTATAGCTCTAATAGGTACTATCGCACGCTACGCGCGAACGCAGGTGACCATCGTTTCTAATTCTTTGGACGGCGGGGCATCGGTGCTCGCCACGTTCCCCTCAATCGACCATTTCAGGTCGAGACGACTCAGTCGACCCGTTCTCTGTCGAACCGTAGAGAGCGGGTCGAGACGAAACGGGAAACAGTCCATAGACGAAACGGAAGACAGTCCACAGACGAAACGGGATACGGTCGAGAGAGGTGATCATCGGTCGATCAGGTTTGTAGAGCCTATCGCGGGCCCACCGCGTCCACTGAACGGGAGCGAGGACGTCCCCTTCGGATGCAACTCGACATCGACGCTTCGCTGGAACGCTGGTGAGAGACGTCGGTAGAGTCGAAACGAGGGGGTTCGGTTCGTCACGTTCGGTGGTCGCAATCGAGAGAAACGGATCCTCCTGGATTAGACCGGTATCACAGGTGTCGAGGAGATGGGTTCGGCTCAAGTCGGGTCCGGTCGGGTCCGGTCGAGTCGGGTCGGGTCCGGTCGAGTCGGGCCGGGTCGATGTGCTCAAGTCGAGGTGAATCTCGGCCTCAATCGATCCGGTTGCCTTCCGATCAACTCGATCGGCTTCCGATGGATTCGGTCGATCTCCTGTTGGACCCAGCGCGGAGAGCGGCGAACGGTGAGGAAGGTGTCGACTGTACGACCGAACCCGTCGTCGGTGCAGCTGGAAGTCGAGTGGTATGGTATCTCGTCTCGGGGATCTACTGGGGGTTGCCAGAGCGAATTCGGGTCGGGGTGCCGTTCCACTCGAAGAGAGGGATGGATGTCGATGGTGGGGTCGGGACCCCCCCACCCCTTCGTTTCGGGTGGAACGGGTTGTGGGTGTGGGGTGGGGGAGGGGGTCTCTAGCTCCGGAAGGACTAAGTGGGAAGTAGTATAACCATATCCGTAAACCAAACAAAACAGCCTATCTGTCTGTTTCTATTCTAGTTATCTAGGAAGTTGTTCGGTTCTTCTAGAAAACTCTAGAAGAACTTCCAATACGTGTTCCCCCGTCCACGTCGACTCTCCCGACCGGCACCCGAAACACCGCTACCTCCCACGACGCACCCCCACCCACCCACGAGTTCCACCCGAAACGAAGGGGTGGGGGGCTCCCAGTGTCGAATCGTCAACACGCCACATTCGTTCCCTTCCCAGAGTTGAGGAGGCCGACAGGCCACATCTGTTTCCGTCTCATAGTCAAACGGGGTCGGGAACGAGAAAGTGGTCGGGAACGAATTCGTCCGGAGCGCGGGTGGGTGTTGAGAGTCGACCTGTACCGTCTCCTTCCTCGACGCCAGCGACCGACTAGTACCGTCACGGCTGTCAGGCGATCCGAGTGAGAGAGCCGAACCGGTCAGCGGCGTTTCTCAGAATGGTCGGTCGGGGTCATCGAGTCGTTCTCGTCCATTGACAGCCAATCTCGGAAGAGAATTTCGTAGCACGATCTTTCGCGAAGTAAACCCGTCGTACCACTCCAGTCGAAACAGTGGTGGTTCCGGTAGAGTCGCGTTTCGACCCGTTCATGCCTCCGAGTCTCGTCCGGCGGGAAGCCGAGCTGAACAGGAGTGATTCCACTCGAAACAATCGGAGTTAATGATGTCTTACTTCCATGTCTGACACAGGCTTAAGTGAATCCAGTGCGGTAGTACGTCCAGACGCACGCAAATCGTCGCGCAAGCACGCGCCGTCCATGCCCGAGACGTCTGGGGATCTCCCTGACTCGCCGGGCAGATGCCGCGCGCTTCGACGGCGTCGCCACGGCCCCGACTAGGCTCCCACGCGGGCCGCTGGAACGCACCCCGTCGACGCGGGCCCGGCGCCCGTCGAATCGCGAGGCGAGAGCCGTGTGCTACACACACAATCGAACGCGGACGGGAGGATAGACTAGGATGGGACTGCTATCAGGACTCAAAGACAGCCTCCAACGGGTTACGGACAGCCTCTTCTCGGAGGACGAACAGAAGCGTATCGGCATCTACGGACCGCCGAACGCAGGCAAGACGACACTGGCGAACCGAATCGCTCGAGACTGGACCGGGGACGCGATCGGTCCGGAGAGCCACATCCCTCACGAGACGCGACGAGCGCGTCGGAAGGAGAACGTGGAAATCGAGCGCGACGGGAAGTCGGTGAGTATCGACATCGTCGACACGCCGGGCGTGACGACGAAGGTGAACTACGAGGAGTTCCTCGACTACGAGATGGAGAAGGACGACGCCGTCCGACGCAGCCGTGAGGCCACCGAGGGCGTCGCGGAGGCGATGCATTGGCTTCGCGAGGATGTCGACGGCGTCATCTACGTGCTGGATTCGACGGAGGATCCGTTCACGCAAGTGAATACGATGCTCATCGGGATCATCGAGAGCCGCGACCTCCCCGTGCTCATCTTCGCGAACAAGATCGACCTCGAGGGTTCGAGCACGCAGCGGATCCGGAACGCGTTCCCGCAGCACGAGACGGTGCCGCTGTCGGCATTGGAGGGTAACAATATGGACGAAGTGTACGACAAGATAGCGGAGTACTTCGGGTGACCGTGTATGCCTGAAGCGAAAGCATCAGACGGCGACGGCGTCCAGATCGACCTCATCAGCGCCGAGCGGATGGACGGCCTGGCGAGCATGGAGAAGATACGGATGATCCTGGACGGCGTTCGCGACGGAAAGATCGTCATCCTCGAGGATGGGTTGTCGCCGGACGAGGAGTCGAAGTTGATCGAGGTGACGATGACGGAGATCAGTCCGGACGAGTTCAACGGGATCGAGATCGAGACGTACCCGCGGTCGAAGACGAGTGACACGGGTATCCTCGGTCGGATCATGGGTCGAGAGGAGACGTCGAAGTTGACGGTCATCGGCCCGGCGAACCAGATCGAGACGTTGCACAAGGACGAGACGGTAATCAGCGCGCTGGTCTCCCGGAAATAATGCCTCATCAGTGCACGGAGTGTAGTCGGACGTTCCCGGACGGCTCGAAGGAGATGCTGTCGGGGTGTCCGGACTGCGGGGGTAACAAGTTCCAGTTCAAGCCGGCTGACGCGGTCGACGTCGGCGCGGAGAGCGGCGCGACTGCGACCGCGGAGTCGTCGGGCGGGGAGGAGTCGGCGGGTGCGATGAGTCGTGCGGCGTCGACGGTCCGCGACCTCGTCGGTCGCGGTGGCGAGTCCGCGGACGCTTCGAGTGCGACGGACCCAATCTCGTCGTCCCCGTCGACAGACGAGCCATCGAAGTCGCCCGCATCGCAGCAGAACACGTCGCAAGCGAGCGCGTCGCAGTCGAACGCGTCACAGTCGAGCGCGTCGTCGACGTCGTCGGAGTCGACGGCGTCGAACGAAGGATCGTGGCCGAAGTCGGGGACGGAGGCGTACGACACGCCCTCGGAGAAGGCGCGGCGCCGTGAGGACGCGTCGGGGTCGCGGACCGAGACGTCGCCGTCTGTGGACGCTGGTGGTGCGGAGGCGTCTGTGGACGCTGGAGGCGCGGAGGCGTCTGTGGACGCTGGAGGCGCGGAGGCGTCGGCGGAGGACGACTCGAGCATCACGGCGCAGATGAACGAGACGGAGGACGACGCGCAGCGGTCGGCGCGGTCGGACGTGGTGTCGCCGGACGAGTTGCCGAGTCACGAGACGCCCGACGCTGGGGGCGCGTCGCCGGGTGAAGTGGACGCCTCCGAGCGCGCGGACCGCCCGCCGTCGCGGGGGTCCTCGAGCATCCCTGAGCGACAGAGTGCGGGCGACGTGGCGAGCGAGCCGGACGAGGACTCGCCGGACCTCGACGAGCTCCGCGAGGAGCTGAACAGCCAGTTCGAGAGCATCAAAGTGCTCGATCCCGGGAAGTACGAACTGAACCTGATGGAGCTGTACGACCGCGAGGAGTACATCATCTCGCTCCAGGAGGACGGCCGGTACGTCATCGAGGTCCCGGAGTCCTGGCGCGGCGACGCCAGCCCGGACTGACGATTCGCCAGAATTCGGACCGAGCACCGGCACGAGACAGGACTACGGCCCGTTGCGGGTCGGGGCCTGTGCGCCGTCGCGAGTCGAGGTCGACTGACCGCCGCGAGTCGGGGCCTGCCCGCCGCGAGTCGAGGTCGCCTGTTCGTCCGGGAATCCGGGTCGACCATCTTCTGTATCGAAGCGACTTCCTGTTCTAGAACCGTTTCTTGTTACGAAATTGAAATTCTCCGCGTCGCGCTGGACGAGAGGGGGTGGTCACTCACCAGCGATACCCCTTCGTTTCGTCTGGAGATGCTGATAAGGTGGCGGGCGAGTCGCAGTTCGTCGACGCTCGTTCGGTGGACGTAATCGGTAAGAGAGTGGGGTCGGTAGCGACGACCGTGACTCTCGATGGGTCGGCTCCGTGAGGGAGCGCGCCGCATCGCGTTCGCGTTCCCGGCGTTGCTCGCGCGGCTCGGTATCGTGGACCGCGAGCACGGCGACGAGGCGTTCGACCTGGCGTTGCCCGTGATGGTGACGGGCGCGCTCCGGACGTTCCTGCGGACGGCGGACTTCCTGATGGTCGGGCAGGCCGTCGGCGCGTCCGCAGTCGCGGCGCTCGAACTCGGCTTCCAGTACTACTTCATCCCGTTCGGACTGTCGCTCGCGCTCACGAGCGGCACGATCAGTGCAGTGTCGCGGTTCGTCGGCGCCGGGCAGTTCGGGCGGGCGAACACGACGGTCGCGGTGTCGCTGTGGCTGTCGCTCGCGTTCTCGATCCCGATGACGGCCGTCGCGTGGGTGTACGCGGAGCCACTGGTCGCCGTGCTCGCGCCGAACGAGACCGTGACCGCGATGGGTGCGACGTACCTCCGGATCGTGATGCTGTCGGTCGCGTTCCGGTTCTGGAGCATGACCGCGGCGCGCGCGCTCGCCGGCGCGGGCGACACGCGAACGCCGATGTACGTCCGACTCCTCACGCTCCCGACGAACATCGGCCTGAACGCGGTCCTCATCTTCGGGCTCGGCCCCGTGGAGCCGATGGGTGTGGCGGGGGCAGCGTGGGGGACGGTCGCAGCGAACGTGCTCGCCGCGGGCGTGTTCCTCGTGCTCCTGTCGACGTCGCGGTTCCCGGTTCGCCTCCCACTCCCGGGCAGCCTCCCGCTTTCGGGCCGCCTCCCACTCCCGGGCCGCTCGAACGCTCCTGGGGTTTCGAGCGGGGCCGGCGGCGACGTGTGGGACTCGTCGATCGCGCGCGAGGTCGTCCGCGTTGGGTTGCCGCTCGCTGGGACGCGGCTGTCGCGGACGTTCGGCCGGTTCCCGTTCCTGTTCGTCCTCGGCGCGTTCGGGACGGGAACGCTCGCAGCGTACGCGATCGGGCGGCGCGTGATGTTGCTCGCGATGATGCCGGCGTGGGGGTACTCGACGGCGGCGAGCACGCTCGTCGGGCAGCGCGTCGGCGAGGGCGACGGGGACGGCGCGGCGGCAGCGGGGTGGGCGACGCTCCGCGTAGCACTGGCCACCCAACTGTGTATCGCGGTCGTACTCGTCGTGCTCGCGCGCCCGATCTCGCTCGCGTTCGGGTCCGAGCACGTCGCGGACACCGTCAGGTTCGTGCGCGTGTTCGGACTCGGGGTCGGCGCGTTCGCGGTGTCGCGGACGATGCGCGGCGGCCTCCGCGGCGCCGGCGACACGACGTGGCCGTTCTACGGGACGCTCGCGGGCACGTACCTCCTGAAGCTCCCGGTGGTGTTCCTCGCGCTCCCGGCGACGCTCTCCGTCGGCATCCTCGGCGTCGGGTTCACGCCCGGCATCGGCCTCGGCGTCCCGGCGGTGTACGCGGCAATCCTGCTGGACATGCACTTTCGCGCCGTAGTGAACGCCGTCCGCTTCAAGTCCGGGGCGTGGCGCGCCATCGCGCGAGCGTCCGACGTCGGCGCGGACGCATCCGGCTAGCCATCGCGGTCGCCGTCTACTATTCGGGCAGGAGCACGCGTAGACGCATCAGGACGGAACCGGCGACCTGGCGGTCGCCGGACGCTGGTCGGGCAGGAGGTTCGAAAACGGTAAGCCCGAGCGGTCGGACGATGCGTGCATGAGCGATGCTACGAAGATCGTACTCGTGACCGTCGGCGTGTCGGCCGTGCTCGCGCTATCGTTGATGGCCGTCACGCTGTCGACCTGACAGGATGTTCTCCGACCGCTCGCTGTCGCCGGCCGTGGAACGCGTCCGGGCGACGTGGGCGCCGAGCGCCCGGTGTCTCGACGCGGACGGCGACTTCGAGACGCTGCCGCCGGCGCAAGCGGAGGACCTCGGGTTGCTCGTCGACGCCCTGGAGCCGTCGACGTACCCCGACGAGTGGCTGCCCGAGGACGCGCCCGCGCTCCTCCGGCGGTTCGCTGGTGGCGACTTCACGGTCGGGATGCCAGGCGACGGAAGCGTGACGTGGACACGCCAGACGACGCCGCCGGTCGTGATCGTGAAGGCTCGCGTCGAGGGGTCGCCTGCGTCGTTCGTGGACTTCCTCGTCGCGGAGGCACTCGTCGAACTGGGCGTGGAGGCATCGGCTGCGCGAGCGGACGTCGAGGGCGTTGCGGCTGCGCCCGAGCACTTCCTGCCGTTCTTCGGCCCGGCGTACCGAGAGCTGGCGGCGGCGACGTCGCTCGGCCCGAACGCGACCTATCAGCTCGCGAACGCGCTGTACGAGGGCTGGCTCGGCCTGCACTCGCGGGACGCGTTCTTGGAGTGGACGGAGGCGGACGACGAGCGCGCCGATCTCGGGGAGGCGTGGGTGGACGCGGGCGAGCACCTGTCCACGCGGTTGGAGGGCCTGCCGCGGGAGGTCGCGCGCGGCGAGACCGAATTCGCGGACGCCGCGGAACTCGCCTGTAGCGCGATCAAGCACGACCTGACAGTGCCGTCGCCGTTCGCGGCACTCGACACCGATGCGTACCGCGAGCGCGGCGCGCCGTTCGCGGTGAAGTGGGCGGCGAAGACGTTCGACGCGCTCGAGGACTGACCGCGACGGGCGTCTCGAGTTCGGTCGTCGTCGGCGACGTTCGCTCAGTCGTCGTCGCCGGCGACGATGCGTTCGAGGACGACGCCGTCCGCGAACCCGCCGCGGTCGCTCGCTTTCTCTCTGACCCTGGCCGCGACGGCCTCTGTCGAGTGGTCGCTGGCGGCGACGATCGCGTCGAGGACGGCGTGGACGTCCGCGAGTTCCGAGATCGGGTCCTCGTCGTCGGCCTCGGTGTCGTTGTCGTCGCCGAGCGCGGCGGCGTACTCCGTCGCTTCCTCGACGAGCTTCGCGGCGAGGTAGCGCTCGTACTCGTCGCCGTCGACGCGCCGGGTCACCGGTTTGTTGCCGTCCTCGCGGACGACCGACGGGATGTCGTCGCGAACGAGCTTATCGTACTCGCCGACGTACTCGTCGCGGTCGCTATCGGTGTTGTCGGACATGATGTAGAACCGATTCGGTCAGTCGGTGAGTTCGACGTTGCCGTCGACGTCGAGGTCGACGACGACGTCGAAGCGGTCGCGGTAGGAGGCGACGACGTCGTCGTCGTGGACTTCTTCGGAGAGGTGGAAGAGGCCGACGGCGTCGTACTCCGCGAGGAGGTCGAGCAGGCGGCCGACGGCGTCCTCGGTCTGTTCCTCGCCGGCGTAGTACGCGAGTTCGGTGATGGAGTCGACGCTGAGGCGGAGTTTGCCGTCGTACGCTTGCAGGAATCGTTCGGCTTGCTCGACGATGCCGTCCAGGTCGTCGGGCGCGGAGACGTAGTGGACGTTGTCGCTGGAGCGTCGCGAGTAGCCGCGCTCGACGCTGAGCGTGTCGAGGATGACGGCCTTGTCTTCGTCGACGTCGTAGTAGTCGAGTTTCTGTCGGACTTCTCGGGCGGTGGTTCGCGTGGAGATGACGAGGAAGTGGTCGGTGTCGTCGCGGAGGAAGTCGGTGTCGATGCGGTCGGTTTCGCCTGTCGACGGGTGGACGAGGAGGATGCCTGTGCCTCCGGGGATGGTGTCCTCGGTCCCGTCTACGGCGAGGGTGTAGTCCATAGTCGGGTGGAACCGGCGGGATAGACTTAGGCGTTCGGGTGCCCGCTTGCGGTTCGCTAGCACGGGATGGCTGGGACGCGACGACTGCTCCCTGCGACAACGTGCGGCAGACGCTGTCGCCGGTTTCGGGGCTCAAATAGCGCCGTCGGCGCTGTCGGCGTTTAGAAGACGCTGTCGGCGGTGGCGGCCCCGACGACGCTGAAGATGGCGCCGACGCTCACAGCCTTGAGCGTGTTCGTCGCGAGGTCCATCGTGCTCGGTGCGGTCTCGCCGAGGATCGCGTCTTCGCCGACGAGGAACGTCGTGGGGGCGGAGAACGCGAGCGCGAGGATGGTGACGGAGCCGAACGCGACGAGCATCAGGGAGACGAATCGGACGGGGATGCCGGCGACTTCGGCCTCCTGGTCGGGGTCGCGTTCGTCGTCGGCCTTGTAGAGCGCGCCGTACCCGATCGCGAACACGATGCCGGTGGTGACGAGTGCGTGCAGGACCGTCATGTTCGACGCGAGTACCCAGACCTCCTCGGTGACGACGAACGGGCCCGCGAGCAGGAACCCGCCGACGAGCTGTTGGGCGGTGTCGGCGAGCGCGTACCGCTTCCGTCGGCCGACCATGCCGCGAGCGACGCCGCCGCCGTAGAAAAACCCTCGGGGAACGGGGCGACGTCCCCCGAACCGACTCGCACCGACTCGAATCGACTCGAACCGATTCGAACGCCCCCGTTCCAACTGTGGGGTAACTGTGTCGAATCGCGTGGGGTAACTTCGTCAGATTGCGTGGGGTAACTTCGTCAGATTGCGTGGGGTAACTTTGCCGGGCCTGGATCGAGCGAGTGCTGGAGCGAACGGGTTTTGACGGGGGCGCGTCTGGAGTCGACCATGAGCGTTCGCGAGGAGTTCGACGCGTGGGCGGCCGACGGCCGCGACAAGGGCATGGAGGACCGACACTGGCACACGGCGAAGCACGCGCTGGCGCGGATGCCGGTGGAGGCCGGGGACGTCGTCCTCGACCTGGGCTGCGGGAGCGGGTACGCCGGACGTGCGTTGAAGGACGCCGACGACGCGGGCCGGGTGTACGGGCTGGACGGGTCGCCGGAGATGACGCGGAACGCGCGCGGGTACACGGACGACGCGGACGTCGGGTACGTCGTCGGGGACTTCGGGAGTCTGCCGTTCGCGGACGACAGCGTCGACCACGTCTGGACGATGGAAGCGTTCTACTACGCGAGCGACCCCGAGGAGACGCTCCGGGAGGTCGGGCGAGTGCTGCGACCGGGCGGGACGTTCTACTGTGCGGTGAACTACTACGAGGAGAACGTCCACAGTCACGACTGGCAGGACTCGATTGGCGTCGAGATGACGCGGTGGAGTCGCGACGAGTACCGTGCGGCGTTCCGCGACGCGGGCTTCGTCGTCGCAGAGCAGGACACCATTCCGGACCGCGACATCGAGATCCCCGACGAGAGCGAGTTCCCCTCCGACGACTGGGAGACGCGCGAGGCGATGACGGAGCGCTACCGCGAGTACGGGACGCTGCTGACCGTCGGCGTCGCCCCGTAGCCGCACGGCCGCACAGTCCAACGGCCGCACAGTCCAACGGCCGCACAGCCGCACGGCTGCAGGCCGCACGGTCGCACGGCTGCACGGCTGCTCGACCGTGGACTCGGTGCGGTACGTACCGGCTACTAAAGCCGCCCTTGGTACTGGGTTCGGGTACGATGCGCGAGGACGGCGAACCGGAGCCGATCCGCAAGATAGACGACGCGACGGACGTGCGGCCGCCCCAGAGCGCGCTGGGGCGACGGTGGTTGTCGGCGAAGCGATGGTTCCTCCTGGACGCCGACCGCGTCCTCGTGACTGCCTTACTCCTGTCGGGAGTGTTTGCGACGATCCTGTTCGCTGGGACGTTCGGGCCGGGGGGCGTCGAGTCGTTCCTGACGACGGGCGTGTCGCCGGGGAGCGTGCTCGTGGAGTTGATGAAGTCGATCGTCTCGGTCGTGGTGATCGTGCTCTCGATCAACCAGCTCGTGCTGTCGCCGGGACTGGGGCCGGTCGGCGAGCAGCGCGAGCGCTACGAGCAGTCCGTGGAGTTGCGCGAGCAGGTCGCGGAGCTCACGGGCGTGCGGGTGAGTCCGGCGTCGGCGTCGACGTTCCTCGACCTGCTGCTGGCGGAGATCGCGGAGTCCTCGTCCGAACTCGAGACGGCGGTGAGCCGGTACGACGGCGAGGACGGCGAGCTGGCCGAGCGCACGAGCTTGCTGGTGCGGGACGTCGTCGCGGAGGCGGCGGCGGTCCGGGAGTTGGTCGAGGCGAGCGAGTTCGGGGAGTTCGACGTCGTCTCGGCGTCGCTGCGGTTTGCGATCACGGAGAAGGTGCGGTCGGTGCGGGAGTTACACGGGCTGGTGCAGGCGTCTGCACCGGCGGATCCCGGTGAGGAGTTCGAGTCTCTGGACGAAGCGTTCGACGACCTGGAGGACCTGTTCGAGTTCTTCACGGTGGCGCGAGAGTACATGAAGACGGTGTACTTGCGCGAGGAGTACATCGGGTTGTCCCAGGCGCTCCTGTACGTGGGGTTGCCGGCGGTCGTGGCGTCGTACGTCGCGTCGCAGGTGTACGCGCCGGACGTGTTCCCGGGGCAGGTGTGGGTCGTCGACGCGCAGCTATTGTTCGTGAGTGCGGCGGTGACGGTGGCGCTGGCGCCGTTCACGCTACTGATCGCGTACGTGTTCCGGCTGGCGACGCTGTCGCGGTCGACGCTGTTCGTGGGGCCGTTCGACGCACGGCCGCCGGACGCGGAGCACGAGGAGGAACGACGGCACGACCGCTGAGGTCCACGACGCGGTCTCGAAACCGGTGAATCCACGGTCAGTAACCGCTCGGTGTCGGTCGGCACTCGCTCGATGTTGGCTGGTACTCGCTCGGTGTCGGTCGGCACTCGCTCGGTGTCGGTCGGCACTCGCTCGATGTTGGCTGGTACTCGCTCGGTGTCGGTCGGTACTCGCTCGGTGTCGGTCGAAAAGTGGGGAGACGGTTTCGAGTGGAACCTGGCACTCAGTCGTCGCAGGTCTCGGCTTCCGGCTCGGATTCGGAATCGGCCGGTTCGGATTCGGAGCCGGTAGACTCGGGTTCGGCCGGTTGGGGATCGTGGGGGACGCTCATGACGATGGCGTCCCCGGAGAGGACGGTCGTCGGCTCGTCGGTGTCGTCGCCGGTGACGACGGTCGTCTGGACGCGGAGCTGGTCGTTTCCGACGTCCTCGACGACGTCTGCGGTCGCGGTGACGGTGTCGCCGGGGTGGACGGGCGCCTCGAACTGGAGGTCCTGGGAGAGGTAGACGACGTCGCCCGCGAGGTCGGCGAGGGCGGCGGAGACGACGCCGGCGGAGAGCATGCCGTGGGCGACGCGGCCGTCGAACATTGTGGCTTCGGCGTAGTCGTCGTCGACGTGGATCGGGTTCGTGTCGCCGACGAGGTCGGCGTACGCTTCGATGTCCGTTCGCGTGATCGTCTTCGTGGCGCCGGCGGTGTCGCCGACGGACGCAACTGGCATGTACGTCCCTGTTACTCGGTCGCAATTAGCCTATCGGGTTAACATGTAAATCAGGAGATTCAGGGTGCTCGTGGCTGACTGTGATGGTATGCCACGGGTTCGGAACGATGGAGTGGGTATCGCGTACGACGTCGACGGGCCGCCGGACGCGCCCGTCGTCGCGTTCTGCGAGGGACTGGGCTATGGGCGGTGGATGTGGCGGTTCCAGCGCGAGCGCCTCTCGGCGTACCGGACGATCGCGTTCGACAACCGGGGGACTGGCGAGAGCGATGCGCCCGAGGATCCCGGGGCGTACTCGATCGCGGCGTTCGCGAGCGACCTGGAGGCCGTGCTCGACGCGGAGGGCGTCGAGTCGGCGCACGTCGTCGGCGCGAGCATGGGTGGGATGACCGCGCAGCGGTACGCTCGCGACTACGACCGCGCGACGTCGCTGACGCTCCTGTGTACGAGCCACGGCGGTCCGGAGTCCGTCCCCATCCCGGAGGAGACGCAGGCGCGGATGTTCTCGGTGCCAGCGGACGCGGACGAGCGCGAAGCGATCAGGCACAAGATGCGGCCGGCGATGACGGAGTCGTTCTGGACCGGAAATCGGGACCTGATCGAGGACGTCGTCGACTGGCGCCTGGCGTCGGACGCGAGCGACGCGGCGCGGAACATGCAGGCGGAGGCGGTGCTGGCGTTCGACTCGACGCCGTGGCTCGGCGAGGTGGAGGTGCCGGCGCTCGTCCTGCACGGCACCGGCGACCGCGTGCTACCCGTCGAGAACGGTCGACAGGTCCACGAGCACCTCCCGGAAAGCGACCTGGAACTGTACGAGGGCGGCTCGCACCTGTTCTTCGTCGAGGAACCGGACGCCGTGACCGACGGCCTCCGGGCGCACGTCGACCGCATCGAGGCGGCGGACGAGGCCGGGAACGGAGTCGGGGACGCAGAGGCATGACGGTCCACGGGCACGGGTCGCGGCCGTACGACTGGGTGGGGGACTGGAGCGCGCGCCGTCGGCGGCTGTCGCCGGACGCGGTCGGGTTGCGGGACGCGACGACGGGCGAGGCGTTCACGTACCGCGAACTCGACGAGCGCGCGAACGCGACCGCGCGCTTGCTCGCCGCGCACGGCGTCAGTGCGGACAGCGATGCCGCCGAATCTGCACCGAACGCAGACGCGGTCGGCGAGGCTGCGGTCGGCGGCCGTGTCGCGGTCGTCTCCCGGAACCGCCCCGCGCTCGTCGACCTGTTCTTCGCGACGGGGAAGACGGGGGGCGTGCTCGCGCCGCTCAGTCACCGGCTCGCCGAGCGCGAGCTCGCCGAGTTACTCGAGGACGTCGCGCCGTCGCTCGTGGTCGTGGAGGGTGCGTTCGACGACGACGTCGCGGCGGCGCTCGCCCACGACGCCTGCGACTACGACGGCCCCGTCCTGGGGCTCGGCGACTCGCGGTACGACGCCTTCGACGAGGCGGTTCCCGACGACACCTCGGCGTTCGACGGTCCCGACCTCGGGATGGACGACGCGCACGTGTTCCTGCACACGGGCGGGTCGACGGGGACGCCGAAGGAGACGGTGCTCACGCACGGCTCCATCGCGTGGAACTCGTTCAACACGATCACGGCGTGGGGGCTGCGCCCGGAGGACGTGACGCCGATGGTGTTCCCGATGTTCCACACGGGCGGATGGAACGTCCTCACCGTCCCCCTGTTCCACCTCGGCGCGGAGGTCGTGATCGCGCGCGAGTTCGACGCCGAGCAGGTGCTCGGGATCGTCGACGAGGACGACGCGACCGTGCTGGTCGCGGTCCCCGCCGTCCTGCGGATGATGACGGCGGCCGACGGGTGGGCGGAGGCGGACCTCTCGACGCTGCGGTTCGCGAAGTCCGGCGGCGGCCCGTGCCGGCAGAGCGTCATGGAGGCGTGGTGGGATCGCGGCGTCGACCTCTCGCAGGGGTACGGCCTCACGGAGTGCGGGCCGAACAACTTCGCGATGCCCGAGGGCTGGACACGCGAGAAGGCCGACAGCGTCGGCGTGCCCGCGATGCACGTCGACGCGCGCGTCGTCGACGACGACGGCCGCGAGCGCGACCAGGGCGCGGTCGGCGAACTGGAGCTGGCGAGCCCGCACGCCGGCGACCGCTACTGGCGAGCGCCCGAGGAGTCGAGAGCGACGTTCGGCGCTCGCGACGGGACGGACGACGCCGATGGCGAGGCCGACGACGGCGGCGCGGAACCGGCTTGGGTGTCGACGGGCGACCTCGCCAGGGTCGACGCGGACGGCTACGTCCACATCGAGGGCCGGAAGAAGGAGATGTTCGTCTCGGGCGGCGAGAACGTCTACCCGGCGGAGGTCGAGGACGTCCTCAGCCAGCACGCGAAGGTCGACGACGTCGTCGTCGTCCCCGTCCCCGACGACACGTGGGGCGAGGTCGGGAAGGCGGTCGTGCAGGGAGACGAATCGTTGACGCTCGCGGACCTGGAGGCGTTCTGCGACGGGAAGCTCGCGCGGTTCAAGATACCCGCGCACCTGGCGTTCGTCGACGAGATGCCGACGAGCGGCCCGTCGAAGATCGACCGGGGCGCAATCGAGGAGCGGTTCGGCGAGGGCGCGTAGGCGTCGATTCGAGTCCGCGCGATGGAGTCACGTGGACGGATCGAATCCTCACGGCAGTGTCGCGTACGCCATCTCCATCCGCAGCCCTTCGTCGTCCGTGACCGGCTCGACGGGGAGCGTCTGCAGGTCGCCGGTGAGCGTGCTTCCGGTAACCGCGAGCGCGAACGCGTCGAGGAGGTCGTCGTTCGAGAGCGCTGGCCCGTCCCACCCGAGCAGTTCGTTTCCGGCGGTCGCGAGCGCGTCGTGGAACGCGTCCTCGTCGTCGTGGAGGGGGTCGTTCGCGTGGACGGACGCGAGCACGCCGACGCGCTCCCAGTGCGCGGCCGCCGGGTGCCCCGTCTTCGAGTACGTCATCGGCGCTTCGTCGTCGAGCGCCCAGAAGCAGACCTCGGGGTGGGATTCGCGGACGACGTCCTGGGTCGCGTCGAGGTCGCTCGCCCGCAGCACTTCGTCGACCTCGCGGATGCGCGGGACGACGTTGAACGTCTGCTTCATCAGCCCCCGGCCGTCCTGCTCGCGGTCCTTCTGCGTTGCGTTCGCGTCCGCGTACGTTTCGGATTCGAGGATCGGACGGATTGGGACGTTGAACACGCTCCGGGACCGTGCTCCCAGGCGGTTTCGAGCTTCGCGCTCGGGCGCTCTGGCAGCCATATCTTCGGGGAGTCCGATGGGGACGTCGACGAGGACGACGTCCGCGTCGGCGTGGTCCGCCCAGAGGTCGCGGAACGCGCTCTCCGTGGCTTCGTCGTCCGTGTAGTGGTCGACTCGTTCGTACTCGTGGTCGCGCATTCGAACGGCGACCCAGCCGTCGGGGGCTGCGTCGACGCCGACGGCGACGTGGTCGGTCGGCATCGGGCGGCGGTTCGCGGTCGGGCCGGATAGTGGTGGCGGCACTCGCGTCGATGGTCGCGTCCGCGGTCGTCGACTGGGACTTGGAAACCAAAGCTTCGCGTCGAGTTCGTACGCTTCGCCCCGGTCATCTGGAAGAAAACGCTTATGAACGAACGCGACGATGCTTGTGTAACGGTAGCACATTAACCATGATCGACCTCGCGATGGATATGGAGCAGTACGACTGCCCGTTCATCGACACCACGACCGACCACGACGTCGAGTTCGCTGCCGCGCACTGGGAGTTCCACCCGGTCGCCGAGGAACTCGAGTGTCGGATGGTCGTCGAGGCCGCCGACCGCGGCGCGCTCGACAACGGGCTGTCGGCGCTCCAGACGCACGACAACATGCACGAGGTCGACCTCCTCGCGAAGCGCGACGACGTCGCGCACCTCAAGACCGTCATGGGGGAGACCGAGGCGATGGGGACGATTCGGGGGAACGACGGCTACATCACGGGGCCGTTCTACATCGCGGACGGCTCGGAGACGTGGCACGTCGGCTTCGACCAGGCGTCGAAGGCCGACGGGACGCTCAGCGAACTCGAGAAGGACAACGAGTTCGACGTCGTCGAGCGCGACGAGGTGACCCTCCCGCAGATGAACGACGTCGTGCAGAACGCGGCGGCGGCGATGACGCTCGTCGACGGCTGCCGCGATCTCTCGGACGTGGAGCGCCAGACGCTCGAATCCGCGGCCAGCGGCGGATACTTCGAGAGTCCGCGGCAGACGAACCTCGGCGACCTCGCCGAGGAGTTCGACGTCTCCAAGCCCGCGGTGTCGAAGAACCTCCGCCGCGGCGAGCGGAAGATGGTCGAGCGCGTCGTCGACGCGCTCTCCGAACTCGACGACTGAGTCGGACGCCGAACTCGACGACCGTGTCGGACTCCGATGTCGACGGACGCGAGTTCGACGCTGGCGGAGTCGATTCGACGCTGGCGGAGTCGATTCGACGCTGGCGGAGTCGATTCGACGCTGGCGGAGTCGATTCGACGATGGTGGACGAGTCGCTGGGCTGATGTTAACACGTTAACGTCGCAATCTTTGCCGCTGTGCGTGCCACAGTGTTCCTGTCATGAGTCGCGTGCACGTGTCACGAAGACGGATGCTGGGAGCGATCGCCGCGGCGGGAATCGGTGGCGCCGCCGGGTGTACTACGGGGAACGGAACGGAGACGGCGACCGACGGCGGTACGGAGACCGACGGCGGTGGAACGACCGGGCAGACGACGACGCAGGCGGACGTCTCAGCGAGCGGGACCGTGAAGATCGGCGTGATGCAGCCGATGAGCGGCGACCTCCAGTACTACGGGATGCAGTCAATCTGGGGGTTCCTGTCGGGGCTCGCGTACAAGACCGATAGCGACCCGCTGACGGGCGTCTCGGAGGGGACGACGACGGTCGAGGACGGGGACGTGACGTGGGAGCTCGTGTTCCGCGACACCGAGTTCTCCGCGGACCGCGCGCAGACCGTCGCGACGAACCTCGCGCAGGACGAGGGCGTCGACGCGCTGTTCGGGTGCTCGAGTTCGGCGGCCGCACAGCGCGTCGTCGACACCGTGATAAACACGAGCGAGGTCGACATCCCGTACATGGCGGGGCCGGCGGCGTCGGCGAGCATCACGTCGAGCGCACAGACGTGCTCGCCGCAGGTGTTCCGCGCGAACGAGAACACCGCGATGGACGCGCGGTCGGGCGGGAAGTACGTCGCCGAGGAGACGGACGTCGAGCGCGTGTTCCTGATGGGTGCGGACTACTCGTTCGGTCGCGCGGTCGTCCAGAACTACCGGGAGGTCCTGGAGGCCAACGACGTCGAGATCGTCGGCGAGCGCTTCGTCCCGCAGGGGTACGACGAGTTCGACGGCCTGTTCCAGCAGGCTGTCGACGCGGGCGCACAGGGCGTCGTCGGCGGGTTCACGGTCGCGACGCTCCCGAACTTCATGACCGCGGGTGCGAACTACGACGTCCGCATCTTCGGCGGGTTCGCGACCGAGATCACGAACTCGGTCGTCGGGGGGCTCCTCGAGAACCTCATCGACGGCGAACTCACCGAGCAGAAGGTCCGCGACGCGAAGATCGGGCCGTTCACGACGCGCTATCACTGGAACCAGTACGACAACGAGATCAACTCGGCGTTCGTCGACATGTACACGTCCGCATACGGGAAGGTCCCGGACCTGTTCACGTCGGGGACGTTCACGGCGGCGTCGTCGTTCCATCAGGCGGTGCAGGCGTCGGGGTCGACGGACGGCGTCGACCTCGTGGACGCGATGAGTGGGATGACGGTGACGGACACGCCGAAGGGCGAGAACGGGTACATCTACCAGGAGTACAACAACCAGGCGCGGTCGGAGATGACGGTCGCGTACCCGGTCCCGACCGAGGACCAGTGGTCGGAGTACTGGGGGGCGAGCATCCAGCCGAGCGCGCCGGTCGCTCGCGTCGACAAGGACCAGACGACGATCCCGCGGGGAAGCATGGACTGCTCGCTGTAGGCCGATGGGGCAGGAACTACTGCGAACGCACGGGCTGGAGAAGCACTTCGGTGGCGTGACGGCCGTGGACGACGTCGACTTCTCGCTGTCGACTGGCGAGACCGTCGCGCTCATCGGCCCGAACGGCGCGGGGAAGACGACCTTTTTCAACCTCCTGACGGGGTCGCTCGCGCCGTCTGCTGGGACCGTGGAGTTCCGCGACGACGGCGAGTGGCTGGACGTCACGGGCCTGAACACGCACGAGACGGCCCAGGCCGGCATCCACCGATCCTACCAGGTGACGAATATCTTCCCGACGAGTACGGTGCGCGAGAACGTCCGCGTCGCCGCGCAAGCGCACGGGTCGGACACGCACCGGTTCTGGCGGCACGCCGACGGCCTCGAGGCGTACCACGAGGAGGCGGCGGCGATCCTCGACCGCGTCGGCCTCGGCGCGCTCGCGGACCGGCCGGCGCAGGCGTTGAGTCACGGCGAGAAGCGCAGCCTGGAGCTCGCGATCGCGCTCGCGGGCGACCCGGACTTGCTCCTGCTCGACGAACCGGCTGCCGGCGTGTCGAGCGAGAGCGTCGACGACGTCGTCGAGCTGATCCGGGACATCGCGCAGGACCACGCGGTCCTGCTCGTCGAGCACAACATGGACGTCGTGATGGACCTCGCGGACCGCATCTCGGTCCTGCATCGCGGCGCGCTCATCGCGGACGGCGAGCCGGAAGCGGTCCGGGCGGACGAGCGCGTCCGCGAGGCGTACCTCGGTGGATACGGGAGCGAAGACGATGTGACTGCAAGCGATAGTGCCGGCGACGACGCGGGGAGCGACGACGACGCGGCCACGGCCGGCGGTGGTGCGGCGTGAGCGCCGAGCACGGGAGCGACGACGCGGCGTCGCCGAGTTCGGTCGAGAACGGCGAGCCGCAGGACGCGCCGCTCCTCGAGATGGAGGACGTGCACGCGTACTACGGCGAGAGCCACGTCCTCGAGGGCGTGAGTCTCGCGGTCGACCGCGGGGAGACGGTCGCGCTCATCGGCCGGAACGGGGTCGGGAAGACGACGACGCTCCGCGCCGCACTCCAGTTGACGCCGCCGCGCGAAGGCACGGTTCGCCTGCGCGGGGAGGACGTCACGGGCGAGCCGACGCACGAGCTCGCGCACCGCGGCGTCGGGTGGATTCCCGAGGACCGGCGGATGTTCGAGGAGCTGACGGTCGCGGAGAACGTCGGCGTCGCGGTCAAGGAAGCCGAGCGGGTCGACGCGAAGCTCGAGGAGGCCCTGGAGACGTTCCCGGAACTCCGCGAGCACCGCGACCGGAAGGCCGGCGACCTCTCGGGCGGCCAGCAGCAGATGGTTGCGATCGCGCGCGGCCTCGTCGGCGAGAACGACCTCCTGCTCGTCGACGAGCCGAGCGAGGGGCTGGCGCCCCAGATCGTGCAGACGGTCGCGGACGCCCTACAGCGCGTCAGCGAGGAGGCATCGCTCCTGCTCGTCGAGCAGAACTTCCCGCTCGCGATGGACCTCGCGGACCGCTTCTACCTCGTCGACAACGGACGCGTCGTCGAGAGCGGGAGTACCGAGGGCGTGACCGCCGACGACGAACGCATCCGGAGGTATCTAGCGTGATGGACGTCGCGACGGTCGTCTTCGCGGCGTTCCTCGACGGACTCGCTGGCGTCCCGATCGTGGCGATCGTCGGGGACTTCGTCGAGTTCCTCTCGCCGTCGAATCTCGCGGGCGTCCTCGTGGACGGGCTCGCGAAGGCGGCGGTGTTCGCGCTGCTCGCGGTCGGGTTGACGCTCATCTTCGGGTTGATGGGCGTCCTGAACTTCGCGCACGGGTCGTTCACGATCGTCGGCGCGTACGTCGCGGGCCTCGTGATGGTGCTCGTCGTGAGCAGTGGCGACAGTATCGCGACGCGCGTGGCGCTGTTCTTCGTCGCGGTCGTGGTCGCGTTCGCGGCCGTCGCCGCGCTCGGTGGCGTCGTCGAGACGAAGCTCATCCGGCCGCTGTACGACCGGCCGCCGCTCTACCAGATCCTGCTCACGTTCGGGTTGACGCTCGTCATCGACGAGGTCGTGCGGATGATCGTGGACTTCTACGGGCTCCAGCCCCGGAGCGCGTGGCAGGAGGCGCTCGGGACCAGGCCGGACTGGTTCCGCGAGAACCACACGTACTTCGGGCTGACCGTCGAGGGCATGGATCTCTTCGAGATCGTGCTGGGCGTGGTCGTCGTCGCCGCCGTCTGGCTGTTCCTCACCCGCACGCGGTACGGGCTGTTCATCCGCGCGGGCAGCGAGGACTCGGAGATGGCGGAGGCGCTCGGCATCGACGTCCGACGCGTGTTCACGGTCGTGTTCGGCATCGGTGCGGGCCTCACGGGCGTCGCCGGCGCGCTCCTCATGTGGGACCCCGGCTGGGGTGCGAGCGTCACCGTCGGCGCGGAGGCGCTCCTGCCGGCGTTCGTCGTCGTCATCGTCGGTGGCCTCGGGACGTTCAAGGGCACCGTCGTCGCGGCGCTCGTCGTCGGGCTCGCGGACGCGACGATGACGTGGTGGTTCCAGAACGTCCTCGTCACGATGAGCTGGCTGCCGGAGGTCGTCGTGTTCGCGATCCTCGTCGCGGTCCTCGTCGTGAAGCCACAGGGGCTCTACGGCGTCCAGGAGGTGGGGGGCCATTAGCCCCACCGGCTCCGCGCCGTCGGACGACGCGAACGACCGCGTGCACGTAGCGGACGGCGGCGAGACGTCGCCCGCGGAGGGCGCGACCGAGGACGCGCCGCCAGCGGCGAGCCCGACGCGGAAGGGGTTCATCGGCGGGACCGTCGCGAGAGTGTTCGGCGAGGACTCCGCGTTCGCGCGGTACGCGCGGTCGACGGCCGCGCACGTCGCCGTCCTCGTCGTGCTCGCGCTCTACCCGTTCGTGCACGCGTTCTTCACGAACCCGGCGACGTACACCGTCGTCCCCGTGCTGGCGGACGCGCCCGAGTACTGGGCGCTGTCCGCGGTCGCCGTCCTCCCGCGCGTGGAGACGATGGTCGCGATCTTCTACTTCGGGCTGTTCGCCGCGAGCTTCGACTTCATCTCCGGGTACACCGGCTACCTGTCGTTCGGGCACGCGGCGTTCTACGGCCTCGGCGCGTACGGCGTCATCCTCGTCGCGAACGGGAAGCTCCCGCTGCTCGGGAGCCAGACGCCGTTCATGGTGACGCTGCTATTGATGGCGGTCGTCGCCGCCGTCCTCGCCGTGCTCGTCGGCCTCGTCTCGTTCCGGCTGTCGGGCGTGTACTTCGCGATGATCACGCTCGGGTTCAGTCAGATCCTGTACGTACTGTTCGGGTCGTGGAACTTCGTCGGCGAGAACCCCCGGGACGGCGTCGCGGTCCTCGACCACCCCGAGGGGTTCGAGGTCGGTGTGCCGTTCGTCGACTCGCTGAACCTCGCGATCGGCCAGCTCCAGGGCGATTCGGTCGTGTACGGGCTGGACATGGCGAAGCTCGGGTTCGACTTCCTCGGGTTCATCGACGTCACCGTCGACCTCGGCGGGACCGAGGTGTCGTACTACATGGTCGGCCTGATCGCTCTCCTCGGGTACGCGGCGATGCAGCGCATCATCCACTCGCCGTTCGGGCGCGTGATGATCGCGATCCGCGAGAACGAGGAGCGCGCTCGCGCCATCGGGTACGACGTCTACAAGGTGAAGCTCGCGGCGTTCGCGATGAGCGCGTTCTTCGGCGCGATCGCCGGCGGCCTGTTCGCGGGCTTCCGGCGGTCGGTGAGCCCCGAGAACTCGCTGTACTTCCTCGTCGCCGGCGACGCCCTGCTGGCGTCGGTCATCGGCGGATTTGGGACGCTCGCCGGCCCGATCTTCGGGCGGCTGTTCCACATCAGCATCGAGGAGTTCCTCTCGAAGACGGGGAGCGGCGGCGGGCTCCTGCCGTGGCTCCAGGAGACGCTCGGCGACGGGACGATGGCGACGGAGACCGTCGGTGGCGTCACCGTCGGCGAGGCCGTCGACACGTTCCTGAACGGGCACGCCGAGCTCTACGTCGGGCTCGTGTTCGTGCTGTTCGTGCTGTACGTCCCGAACGGCCTGCTCGGCACGCTCCGGGACCGCATGGGCGGGACCGTCGCCGACCAGACCGCCGCCCGCATCAAGCGGTGGGCGGACGGCGCTCGGCCCGCGGACGCGAGTGCGGACGCCGACGCGGAGGGCGGTGATGACTGAGGTCGCACTCACGGGCCTCGGAACGTACGTCCCCGACGAGGTCGTCACGGGCGAGGAGATCGCGAACGCGTCCGGAATCCCCGAGCACGTCGTCGTCGAGAAGATGGGGTTGCGCGAGAAGCGCGTCTGTCCGAGCGACGACGACCACGCGACGGACATGAGCGCGAAGGCGGCCGAGCGCGCGCTCGCGGACGCCGACCTCGACCCCGCGGACCTCGACCTCGTGTGCTACCACGGGAGCGAGTACAAGGACCACGTCGTGTGGTCCGCGGCCGCGAACGTCGCCGACCGCATCGGCGCCGGGAACGCGTACGCGACGGAGAGCTACACGCTCTGTGCGGGCGCTCCGATCGCCTTGCGGCAGGTCGCCGCGCAGATCCGCGCGGGCGACGTGGAGCGCGCGCTGCTGGTCGCGGCGAGCCGCGAGGAGGACCTCGTCGACTACGGGAACGAGCGCTCGTCGTTCATGTTCAACTTCGGGAGCGGCGCGAGCGCGTTCGTGGTGGAAACGGCCTCGCAGCCGGCGTCCGACACCGACGTGGCCGCGGACCGCCCGGCGAGCGAGCGCGCTCGCGCGCTCGTCCGGGAGTCCGCCGCGATCACGGACGGCTCGTTCTCGATGGACGTCGTCATGCCCGCCGGCGGGTCGAAGCACCCGCCGAGTCGCGAGACCGTCGACGCCGAGGAGCCGATGCACACGCTCGACGTCCCCGACCCCGAGGGCATGAAGGAACGGCTCGGAGAGGTGAGTCTGCAGAACTACCTCGACGTCGCGGACGACGCGCTCGACGCGAGCGGGTACGACCGGAGCGACCTCGACTTCGTCGCGGTCACGCACATGAAGCGGTCGTTCCACGAGTACCTCCTCGACGAACTCGGCGTCGACGTCTCGACTGCCAGTTACTACCTCGACGAGTACGGGCACGTCCAGAGCGTCGATCAGGCGCTCGCGGTCGAGGAAGCACTCGCGAGCGACCCGCCGCGACTCGAAGGCGGCGACGTCGTCCTCTTCCTCGCCGCCGGCACCGGCTACACGTGGGCGGCGACCGTCATCGAGTGGCTCGACTGACCGGCCGCTCCACCGGGAGTCCTCATCGCGGTCGGTTCGCCGCCGTTGGGTGAGCGCTTATACGTTATCGAGGCCATCTTTTTGGTGTGCTAACAGTTGGGAACGATGCGCCCGAATTCGCGCTTCCGGGGGTGACCGAGGGGACGACCGACACGTACAGCCTTCAGGAGAGCACCGACGACGGTCGCGCCGTGCTCCTCCTGTTCTACCCATTCGACTTCAGTCCGGTCTGTACGACCGAACTGTGCACGATCAGGGACGCGGAGTGGTTCGAGTTCACGCCCGGACTCGACGTCTGGGCGGTCTCCGGGGACAGCACGCACTCGCACACGGCGTTCGCGGACGCGCACGATCTGAACTTCCCGCTGCTCAGCGATTATGACGCGAGCGTTGCCGACGCGTTCGGCGTCCGGTATGACGAACACCAGGGGCACCGGGGCGTCCCGAAGCGAGCAGTGTTCGTGGTCGACCCCGACCGGACCGTTCGGTACGCGTGGTCGACGGACGACGCGTTCGAGAGGCCGGACTTCTTTCACGTGACGGCTGCCGTCGACGAACTCGAAGCGATCGACGACTCGCTCGTCCCCGACGACGCCGACCTCGACGTGATGGACGTCGACCCCACGACCTGACGCCGGGCCGTCAAATGGTCCACGACGACCGCCACCGAGACCGCCTCGGTCGCGGTCTCGCAACTGGCTGAGACCGCCGCGTTCGACCAAGCCGTTATGGGCTCGCTCCCCGACGGCTTGGAGTATGTCCGCGCCAGCGGCGGCCGCGAGCGCCCGGTTCGCCGACGTCCCGAAGCGTCGGCGACGCGCGTTCGCGGTGATCGTGTTCGTCGTCGTGCTCGACCTCCTGGGGTTCGGGATCGTCATCCCCATCCTGCCGTTCTACGTGCGGTCGTTCGTCGCGAACGACGTCTTCATCGGGCTGCTGGCGGCGTCGTACTCGCTCGCGCAGTTCGCGAGCGCGCCCTTCCTCGGCCGGATCAGTGACCGGTACGGTCGACGGCCCGTCATCGTCGTCTCGTTGCTCGGTGGCGCGGTCGCGTGGACGGTGTTCGGCGTCGCCGGTGCGCTCTGGCTCGTGTTCGTCGCACGGATCGGGGCCGGCGCCGCGGGCGGGAACATCGCGACGGCGCAGGCGTACGTCGCCGACATCACGCCCCCGGCGGACCGCGCGGGCGCGCTCGGCGTCCTCGGCGCGGCGTTCAGCGTCGGGTTCATCGTCGGGCCCGCGCTCGGCGGCGTCCTCGCCAGCCCGGCCGTCCTCGAGCTCGCGCGCGGCGTCCTCCCCGGGTTCGTGCCCGTGACGCGGTTCTCGATGCCGAGCTTCGCCGCCGCCGCGATCTCGCTCGCGGGCGCCGCCGTCGCGTGGCGATTCCTCCCCGATCCGGCGAGCATCCGCGACGACGGCGGCGGCGAGACCGATGCGGTCCCGGAGGACGCCCCGACGGGCGGGCCCGCGCCGACGACGCTCGTCTCGCAGTTCCGGGCCGCGCTCGCCGACGACCGACTTCGCGGGCTCGTCGTCGCGTTCTTCCTCGTGAACGTCGCGTTCTCCGGCGTCACGGTCGCGTTCATCCCGTGGCTCGCGGACGTCTTCGGGTTCGTCGAACCGCAGGCGGCGGCGTTCTTGACGTACATCGGCGTGCTCGGCGTCGTCGTCCAGGGCGGGCTCGTCCCGCGGGTCTCCCGGCGCATCGGGGACGGGCGGATGGCCGTCGTCGGCCTCGGCGTCCTCGCCGTCGGCGCGGCCGTCCTCCCGTTCACGCCCGACATCGGTGGGTTCGCCGCGCTCGCCGTGGGTGGGCTCGCGCCCGGCGTCGTCGCGCTCGTCCTCCTGCTGCCACTCGTCCCGCTCGGGAACGGCCTGCTGTCGGCGGCGCTCGGCGCGCTCGTCTCCCGGAGCGCGAGCGCGACCGAGCAGGGGTCGGCGTTCGGCGTCACGCAGGGCGCGGGCAGCCTCGGCCGAACGGTCGGGCCGCCCGTGATGGCGGGGCTCTACGAGTTCGGCGCGCGCTGGTCGCCGTTCGTCGCCGGCGCAATCCTCCTCGTCCCCGCGCTCGTCGTGGTCGCGCGCCGCGAGCGCCGCGAGCGCGCGACCGCCGGCTAGCTCCCTCGCGACCGAGAGCGGTACGCTCATAGGCCAGCGGCCGCTACTCGTGGCTCGTGGCGCGCTACTTCAAGTACCCGTGCCCGGGCTGTCGGAGCACGAACGACCTCCACGACTTCGACTGCAAGTTCACGGGCACGCCGTGGTTCGACGTCGAGAAGGCGTACACCGACGTCGTCGCCGCGCTCGCCGACGGCGCGAAGGGCGAGGACGAACTGCGGGCGGCCGCGCACGGCGACTGGGACTCGCTCCACCAGGCCGTCCTCCAGGAACTGCAGACGACGCGCAGGGTCGACGAGACGACCGACGAGAGCGGTCGCGAAGTCCTCGAACTCGTCACCCCCGACGAGTACCGCGAGCGACTCGCGCATCCGCCCCACGATCCCGTGAAGACGATCTACGAGGAAGGGAGCGTGCCGGGCGCGCACGACAACAGCGTGTTCGCGATGGTCGCGTACTACGAGATGATCGGGCTCACGTGGCCCGAGACGAAGGAGAAGGTCGTCGACTGGCTGAAAGAATCCGGGACGTGGCAGCGCGGCGGGTTCGAGGAAGAATCGCCGGAGGAACTCGTGGCGTCGAAGCGGCACGTCCACGAGCAGGGCTACGGCTGGAAGGAGAAGGCGAAGGCGGCGAAGGCGGTCATCGACAGGCGCGTCTGATTCTACCGTGGGGGTGGCAACCGCGGGCAATTCACGACGGTGTTGCGGGGATGACGAGTGGGGGTTCGGTGGTATCGACGGTGCTGGTCACGGGCGCGAACCACGGGACTGCGCCGACAGCCGGTGCCTGTGGGGCCGCCCCGCGACGCCACCGCGACCGCACCGCGCCTCGTCCTCCCCAACCGACTCGTGCGACGACTCTCTGCGTTCGTCGTCGCACTCGTCCCTCGCACGCGTCGACCCGCGCCGTCTCGCCGCTGCGGGCTCGACGACGCGGCCGGCTCGCGCGCCTCACCATGCCGGGCGGACGACCCTCGCGACGGGCGTTCAGAGGTTCGCGCGGTTCGCGTAGAGGAACCCATCCAGTGCGAAACTCACGCAGAACGCGAAGAGCAGGTAGAACGACGATTTGTCGAGCAGTCCGAGTGCGTCCCCCGGCAACTGAACGACCGCGAGAGCGGCAGGGAGGGCCCGGGGACGGGTTCGGTCTCGGTTATTCGTTCGTACTACCTGCCGGCTCGGTCGACCCCGCCTCACGAACCCACCCGATAGTCATCATGGCGCTCGCGGCGAGCATGAGGAGCCCGCTGGCCATGGAGACGCCCGGCTCGCCGATGGCGGCGACTATCGAGTCGTACACCGCGAGCGTGCCGCCGACCACCGCGAGCAGTGCACCCGCTCTGACGAGCATCGTGTCCATGCGCCGACGAACACGAACGAGCGATTTAGTGGTTTGTGTTGCGACTGAACCGACGAGTGATAGCTTTTTGTTCCACCGAGCAGTACGAGAACGCATGGCCGTCCTCCAGTCGTTGCGCGCGTGGTCGAACCCGGAGTGGCCGACCACGCCGACGTACGCCGCGGTCGCCCGGTTCGGCGTCCGGCGGGTCGCGCTCGTCACCGTCCTCGGCGTCGGCGGCCAGTTCGCGATACTGCTCCCGGCGGGTTTCTACGCGATGGCCGCGTTCTTCGCCGGCGCCCACTTCGCGCTCGCCACCGGATACTTCGGCGGCGCCGCCGTCATGTTCCGGGACTACGGCCGTGCCGCACTCGCCGCCGCTGCGACCGCGACCATCCTCCTCGGTACCGGGGCCGCGATGCACGCGCTCCGTCACGGCGACGACCAGAGCCTCCTCGTCGCCCTCGTCGCCTTCACCGCAATCGGCTCGCTCGCCACCGGCGTCGCCGGCTACACCGCCGCCGAACGCGCGACCTGGGCGGCCGAGGACTAACCCGGCGCTACCGAAGTCCGCGTCGTCGAGAGGAGAACCGCGAGAATCGACCGTCGATCAGTTCGACTGGATGCGGGGCGCGAGCATGAACGTGACGTGGCCCATGCCCTCGGCGATGTCGAAGTGCATCTTCACGGGGAACTCTTCGCCGAGTTCCATCGTGACCTCCGCGTCCTTCGGGATGGCCTTGTCCATGTCCTTGAGGTAGTCCAGGGAGAACAGGCTGCGTGCGTCGGCGGCGGAGAGGTCGATGAGGTCGTCGCGCGTGAGTTCCAGGTGGACGTCGTCCGCGTCGCCCTCGGCGTCGATGTAGAAGAACTCGTCGCTGCCGTTCACGCCGAGTGCGATGTGGTCGCTGACCATGTCGGCGGCCTTGACGGCGCGATTGATGTCCTTCCCTTCGACGACGACCTCTGCGGCGAGGTCGAGGTCCGGGATGTCCGGTTCCTGGCGGATCGAGTCGGGGTCGATGAGCGTGAGCGTGTACTCGAGTCCGTCGATCTGGATGTGGAGCTTGCGCGTCTCCTCGTCGAGCTCGAGACTGACGAGCTGGCCGGCGTCGGCCATGCCAGCGATGTCCTCGAGCCGGGAGAGGTTCACGCCGATGAGGCCGCCGTCGGCCTCGTACGACTCGAACGCGTCAGCTGAAAGGTCCAGGTCGACCATGCCTACGTTCGCGGGGTCGACGGCGCGGATCTCGAGGCCGTCCTCCTCGAGGTGGATCTTGCACTCGTCCACCAGGACGCTCACGGAATCGAGCGTCGTCTTGAGCGTATCCGCGCTCACGATGGCCTTGAACATATTGTCTCGTCGTACGAAACCGACCCCTAAAAAGACACCCTTTCCGATGCACGGGCTTGGGGCGCGCGCGGCGTTCGCGGCCGCCAGCGCGCCCGGTCGCGACGGCCCGCGGACGACGATGGAAGCGGTCGGCTACGGGAACCCGGAGGCGGTCGCGGTCGGCGCCAGAAACGGGTCGCCGACGGCGCCGGGAACGGGCCGGCGTCCGCGCCACGAACGAGTCGCCGAGGCCGAGGTCGTGGCGCTCTTGAAGCCCCCGAGCGTAGGAGCGGTCATGAGCCGTCCGACGATCGTGTACGACGACGACTGCGGGTTCTGCACGTGGAGTGCGGAGTACGCCGACGTTCACGGCTACTTTCACCTCCTGGGGTTCTCGGAGCTGTCGCCCGCGGAACGCGAGCGGCTCCCCGACGAGTACGAGGACTGCATGCACGTCTTCGACGGCGACGACACGTACTCCTGTGGCGAGGCGGCGGAGTTCGTCGCCACGCACCTCGACACGACCGAGGGAACCGCCGCTCGCGCGTTCGCGACGCTCCCGGAGGGTGCACGCAGTCGCGTCCGCGACCCCGTCTATCGGTTCGTCGCCGACCACCGCGACTGGTTCGGGCGAGTCCGGTCGAAGAAACCACCATCACGGGACTGACCCCGCGTCGACGCGACCACTTCGGGGGTCGCGGACGGGACCTACTCGCCGTCGACGGCGTCCAGTCGCACGTCGAGTTCGCCGCGCACCCACGCCGCCAGGTCGTCGACGTCCTCGCTCGCGTCCGGCGCCCAGTGCTCGAACGTCCGCACCGCGTCGAGGAACGTCACGACGCGGTACAGCGGGTGACGCTCGACGAACCCGTCCGGGAGTCGGCCGGCGTGGTCGCGGTAGCCCGCGCGGAGCGCGCGCCGCAATCGGCCGCCGTCCGCGTCCGCGATGGCCGCGCGCTCGACGTACTGTGCTTCGGCGCGGACGAGGTCGAGCGCCGGGTCGCCGACGAGCGCGGTCTCCCAGTCCACGAGCCCGGGGCCGTCGGAGTCGACGAGGCAGTTCTCGGGCCGCGGGTCGTCGTGGACGAGCGTCGCCGGCGCCGCGTCGAGGCCGTCGCTCGCCGCGTCCACGGCTGCGAGGACGTCCGGGAGTCGGTCCCGGAACCGGTCCGCGAACAGCGCGTCGGCGCGTGCGGTCATCGCGTCCTCGAGCACCGTCGACCACGGTCCGGGCTCCAGGTCCAGGCGCTCTCCGTCGTCGCTCCCCCCGCGGATTCGAGCGTGCTCGTCGAAGTCGGCGGCGGCGTGCACGCCAGCGAGTGCTCGCCCGACCGCGCGCAGTACCGTCGCTCGCGCCACCGTCGAGTCGACCGGCCAGTCCGTCGCGATCGCCGTCCCGGACAGCGCCGCGGTCGCGACGTACGCGGGCGTCCCAGACGCATCCACCGCGAGGACCTCCGGGACGCGGACGTCCGCGTTCCAGCGCGCGTACCGCGTCGCCGCCGCGTCCCGCGACAGCCGCTCGCGCGCCGTCGCTCCGCCGTCGACCGCGACCTTCAGGAACGCCACCACGTCGTCGGCGAACCGCACGCGCACCGTCTCGTTCCCCGGGCGGTCGGACCCCGATACCCGCGACGTCTCCGCCACCGCACGCTCCGGGAACGCACGCGATAACGCCCGCTCGACGCCGTCGCGCATCACTCCAACGAGTGCCCGTGGACCGAAGTGCGTTCGGGGCGTCGCGACCGACAGCGGTCGCTCGCCCCCGGCTGCCGTGACTGGACTGGAACGACGAGCGATGTCGGGGTCACTGATTTTGTTTCGAGCCCGAACACACCGCGCAGATTATCTACTAAAACTGTGACGCTCAGTTCGGGACGGATACCTCGACACTCTTCGGACGAACTCTAAAATATAAAAATTATATTACTTTCACTGGTTTTAATTGTTCCCGGTGGACATCACCGAACGCAACATGACGGACGACAGAACTTCCACGTTCGAAGACGTATCCGGTACTCGACGAAAGTTCCTCCAGCAGATGAGCGTCGCCGGTGGCGCCGTCGCCGCTGGCACCGCCGCCGCTGGCACCGCCGCCGCTGGCACCGCCACTGCCACCCCGCCCGGGCGAGCGACCGACGAAGACGTCGAGGCCGCACTCGACGACTCGAAAGTCCAGTCCATCCTGGACGAACTCGGCTCCCCGAAGGTCCTCTCGAAGCGTGCCGCCAGCACCACGAAGTCCAACCAGGACGTCACGATACACGTCACGTACGTCCCGACACAGGTGGGGAGCATCGCGTACGGCGTTCACGAGACCGGCACCACCGAGGCAGCGTTCCGCTTCGACGACGTCCGGGCACGCGGCCTGCTCCCCGACGAGCACCGATCGCTCCCGAACGAACGCTCCGCCATCCTCACCGGACTCGACGACGACGTCGTCCTCACGCGCGTCGCGACCGACCGCGAACTCCGCACGATGCTCGACGACCTCGACCTCGACCCCGAGACGGTCTCGGCCTACGCGTCGTCCGCCGCGAACGCGTTCGTCCTCAAGTACATCGACGAGAACGACGACGTCCGCACCGTCGAGGTCTCGGGCGGCAGCATCTACACCGAATCCGACGTCGACGCCTTCTCGTACTCGACCACGTCAGACAGCGACGACGACGGCATCTCCATCGCCAACCACAACGGCAAGTGCGGCCCGGACTGGTGCTGGCGGTGCCTCATGGCGACCGGCGGCTGTGGCGCCTGCATGGCGTCCTGCTCCGCCGTCGGACCCGGCTGTGCACTCTGCATCATGGCGATGTGCGGCGGCACCGGGTACGCCTGCACCGGGTGCGTCCATTGCAACTAAGTAACTGACGTCTCAACTTACAGTTATGACAACGACAATCGACTTCGGCGGCAGCATCGACGGTGCAGTCCTCGCGCTCGTCGTCGTCGCGGCCCTCCTCGGGAGCGCCGCCTACTTCCTCGTCCCGACCGCCGGCGACGCCGTCTACTACGGCCTCATGACCGTCGGCGTCCTGTCGCTCGCCGGCCTCCTCGCCAAGCAGTACCTCGACTAGCACCCCCCTGCCGCCCTTCCCGCTTCCGTCCTTCCGGCTTCCGGTCGACACCGCCAGCAACCACGGTTCACCCGACGCCAACGACCACACCCGATAGCCGAGACGATACAAACGTTCCCGCAGCGCCTGCGACGCTACTCGAACGCCGCGATTCCGGTGAGGTCCTCGCCGAGGATGAGAGTGTGGATGTCGTGCGTGCCCTCGTACGTGTACACGGTCTCGATGTTCGCCATGTGCCGCATCGGCGAGTAGTCGCCCGTGATGCCGTTCCCGCCGAGCATCTCGCGGGCCGTCTTCGCGGTCTCGCGAGCCATCCGGACGTTGTTGCGCTTCGCCATCGACACGTGCTGGGGGCGGAGGTCGCCGCGTTCCTTGAGGTCCGCGAGGCGGTGCGCGAGCAACTGCGCGGTCGTGATCTGGGTCGCCATCTCTGCGAGCTTGCGCTGCTGGAGCTGGAACCCGCCGATGGGCTGTCCGAACTGCTCGCGGTCCGTCGAGTACTCCAGGGCGGTCTGGAAGCAGTCCATCGCCGCGCCGACCGCGCCCCACGCGATCCCGTAGCGAGCCTGCGTGAGGCACGCCAGCGGGCCCTTCATGCCGCGGACGCCGGGGAGGACGTCGTCCGCGTCCACGTGCACGTCGTCGAGCGCGATCTCGCCCGTGACCGACGCGCGGAGCGAGAGCTTGTCCTCGATCTTGTTCGTCGTCACACCCGCCTTGTCGGTCTCCACGAGGAACCCACGCACGGGGGTGTCGTCGTCGGTGCGGTCCTTCGCCCAGACGACCGCGACGTCCGCGATCGGGGAGTTCGTGATCCACGTCTTCGAGCCGTTCAGGACGTACCCGTCGCCGTCGGCTTCGGCGTGGGTCTCCATCGCGGAGGGATTCGAGCCGTGGTTCGGCTCCGTGAGGCCGAAGCAGCCGACGGCCTCGCCGTGACCGAGCTTCGGGAGCCACGCGTCCTTCTGGGCCTCGCTCCCGAACGCGAAGATCGGGTACATGACGAGTGCGCCCTGGACGCTCGCCATCGACCGGATGCCGGAGTCACAGGCCTCGAGTTCCTGCATGAGGAGCCCGTACGCTTTCTCGCTGACGTTCGGCAGGTCGTACCCGTCGAGGTTCGGTGCGTAGAAGCCGAGATCGCCCATCTCGCCGATGACGTCCATCGGGAACGTCCCCGCCTCCCAGTGGTCGGCGATGTCGGGCTGCACTTGGTCCTCGACGAAGTCACGTGCCGTGTTCCGGATGAGGCGTTCCTCCTCGCCGAGGTCCGCCTCCAGTCCGACGTAATCGAGCATACGATCACTGCGGTCTACCTCGTGAAAAGCGCTCCTACTTTTCAAGCCCGGGAACGGTCCGTCCTCGGGGTCGGAACCGGTCCTCGGTCTCAGGCGGGGAGGTCGTCGACGCGCTGCTCGAAGAGGCGTTCGCCGCTGCCCGCGCATTCGACGGTGACGACGTCGTAGCTCGAGCAGCAGGATTCGACGGTGTCCTCGCGGAACTCGGCGGCGGAGCCGTCCGGGCACGTCTCGAGGAAGACGCGGAGACCGTTGAGGACGCGACCCTTGGCGACGGGCTGCATGTCCGCCCAGTCCGGATAGCGGTCGGCGAGTGCGCGCGCACCGGCGACGTCGGCGACGAGTGCGGCTTCGCTCGGCCACTGGCCGATGCGGTGCGGGCCGCGGTTCAGGAGGACGGCGTCGTCGCGCCGGCTCAGCTCGTAGTCGCTGTCGTCGAACCCGAACGTGGCGAGTGCGTCCTCGACCTGGATGTCGTCGATGGCGTCCATCTCGGTCTGCCAGGCGTCGGCGAACGCGTCGCTCAGGCAGAGGTCGTCGACGTCCTCGCAGGGTTCGACGGCGCCGGCGTCGAGGAGGACGCGCTCGGGGTCGACCTCGACCTCGCTCGGGTCGACGGCGTCGCTCGCGCCGTCGAGGCCGCTCGCGTCTGCGGGCGCTTTCCCGAACCACGCGAGCAGCCACTCGGGCATGTACCGCTTGGTGAGTTCGGGCGTGCCGGGGACGAGGTAGCCCCGGAGCCAGATGCTCGCCGTGGAGAGCGCGAGGACGGCGCCCGCTGCTCCGGCGGCGACGAACGGTTCTGCGCTCGCGGCGGCCGCCCCGGCGCCCACGGCGCCCGCGAACGCAACCGCGAGCACGCCGTTGACCGCCGTGCACGCCATGCACCGATTCTCGCCCGTGTACTCGGGCTGCCTGATCGCATCTATCGCACTCGCTGCCATTAGTATCGGTAACGGCGTTCCAGTATGAAAAGTCAACGCTTCTGGAACCACGCACCTGCGTCCTCGGGGGGTCTCTCGACGCGCCTCTCGGTCCGGAGCGACGAGCGAACCCGACGCTGGCGGACGAGTCCATCGGAGAACGAACGACGCCGCCGGGCGGCGCCGACTGCCTCACTATGACCCATTGAGACCAGACTGACTTAAAGGTCGACCGGGGACCCTGCCCGAGCGCGACCGTCGCGTCGTCGCCCGTCGACGAAGTAGTTGCTCGGCGACGAAGCGGCTGCTCGAAGACGAATGGTTGCGCGGAGAAGGACGCCGCGGGCCGGCGTCCACTGCCTCACTATGACCCATTGAGACCAGACTGACTTAAAGAACGATAGCATCGGACGCTCGATCGCGGTCATCGCGTTCCGACCGACGCCACCGCCGGCGTCCGTCAGGGCAAAGATGCCTGGGGTGCCACGTTCGAGCATGGGCTTGCTGGATTCGCTACGTGCGGTGCTGGGGTCGCGCGCCGAGGCGGACGCCTCGCGGGGCGCCGACCCGGAGGACCTCTTCGGGATGAGTACGGCGTACATCACGATGGGCGCGGAACTCGGATGGGAGTCCACGGGCGACGCCGCGCTCTGTTTCGCGGACGTCGACAGCACGGACTTCGCCGACACCGTCGACGAGGTGAAGGCGATCCTCGACGCCGGCGGCGAGGAGACCGGCACCGAGGCGGACTTCCACGAGGACAGCCACGGCTACAACTGGGTCGTCCTCCACGACGACACTGACCCCGAGGACCTCGTGACGAGCGTGCACTTCGCCGCGGACACGCTCGTCGAGCGCGACTACGGGTCGCGACTGCTCGCCGCGCTGTTCGCGTTCGAGAACGTCGATGGGGACGGCACCGAACCCGAGCACGCGTACTGGGTGTACTCGTTCCGCCGCGGCGCGTACTACCCGTTCGTGCCGAACGGCACGAGCGAGCGCGACAGCGGCGTCGAGTTCAAGCTCGAGAGTCAGTTCGGGACGGAACTCGGCATCGAACCCGACAAGGAGTACTGGTACCCCTACTGGCCCGAGCGGGAGGGTCGCCACCCTTGGGAGTGAGCGATGTCGCTCGACGTCTTCCCCGAAGCCAATTCCCTCGCTGAGAACTGCCTGTCGCTCCTTCTCGTCGGTGCCGGACTCGCTCTCCTCACTTCTGCCATCGCCGACTTTCTCGGCACCCGGTCGTTCGTCCTCCCCGGGTTCGTCGAGGGCTTTCTCGCCCCCGTCATTTTCCTTCTCTGGGGGTCCCTCAAGATCACGCAGAAGTAGGCGGCTTTCGAGGGCACTCTTCCCGCCACTTCGGCCCATTCTCTCCCGTCGTCGGTCTCCACTCCGCGTGGGCGCCGCCCGCGCGCGAATCGCGCCGCCCTCGCTGATCGCTGTGGCACGTCGCTGTCCAGTGGCGAATCTGTTCTTCTCGTTTGAATCCTCGCGTCGACCCCTCGACGAACGGGTTCCCTATCCGCGTTTTCACTTTCACTCTCCTGTTAACGAGGGTTTATACCCCTTCCCGCGCCAGTAGCGTGTATGGTAGACGCAGACCTCGAAGAACTCCCGGGTGTGGGTCCGGCAACGGCAGACAAGCTCCGCGACGCAGGCTACACGTCCTTCCAGGGCGTCGCCGTCGCCGCGAGCGGCGAACTCTCGAACCAGGCGGACGTCGGCGAGTCCACCGCGTCGGACATCGTGCAGGCGGCGCGCGAGCAGGCGGACATCGGCGGATTCGAGAGCGGCGCGCAGGTACTGGAGCGACGGAACGAGATCGGGAAGCTCTCCTGGCAGATCGACGAGGTGGACGACATGCTCGGCGGCGGCGTCGAGACCCAGTCGATCACCGAAGTGTACGGCGAGTTCGGGGCCGGGAAGTCCCAGGTCACGCACCAGCTCTCCGTGAACGTCCAGCTCCCCAAGGAGCACGGCGGCCTCCGCGGGAGCGTCATCTTCATCGACAGCGAGGACACGTTCCGCCCGGAGCGCATCGACGACATGGTGCGCGGACTCGACGACGAACTCATCCAGGCGACGATGGACGACCGCGGCATCGAGGGGACGCCCGACGACGAGGACGCGATGGACGAACTCATGGAGGACGTCCTCGAGAAGATCCACGTCGCGAAGGCGTTCAACTCGAACCACCAGATGCTGCTCGCGGAGAAGGCCCAGGAGCTCGCGAAGGAGCACGAGGACACCGACTGGCCGGTGCGCCTCCTGAACGTCGACTCGCTGACCGCGCACTTCCGCGCGGAGTACGTCGGCCGTGGCGAGCTCGCGGAACGCCAGCAGAAGCTGAACAAGCACCTGCACGACCTCGACCGCGTCGGGAACCTCTACAACTGCGCGGTGCTCGTGACGAACCAGGTCGCGTCGAACCCGGACTCGTTCTTCGGCGACCCGACGCAGCCGATCGGCGGGAACATCCTCGGCCACAAGTCGACGTTCCGGATGTACCTCCGGAAGTCCAAGAACGACAAGCGCATCGTGCGGCTCGTCGACGCGCCGAACCTCGCGGACGCCGAGTCCGTGATGCGCGTCACCGACAAGGGTCTCGAGCCGGAATAATCGCGGCCGTCGCCACGCTGCGGCGTCGTTCGAACCGGTCGAAGTCCTCGTTTTTGAAGCGTCCTCGCGTCCACGCGTAGCGGTCGGGGTCGACGAAGTACGGTCGCCGTCGCGGTCAGGGTCGACGAAGCGCAGCCGTCGCCCGTCGGAGACGTGGGCCGCCGTCCGCGAGACATCGTTATCCCCGGGGCGTGCGTATCGTTCCCATGGACGAGTTGCACTCCGCGGACCCCGACCGGTCGACCGACGACGCGGTCGTGTCCGGCGCGACGACCGACGGGTCGCCAGCCACCGAATCAGTCGACTTCCTCGCGACGTTCGACGCGCTCGACGACCTCGAGCGCGGGACCGTCCGGACGAACGACGTCGACACCGCTTACTACCGGCGTGGGAGCGGGCCACCGGTCGTGTTCGTTCACCCGCTGGGGATGAGCGGCACGGTCTGGGCGCCCCAGCTGGCGGCCCTCGGCGACGACTACGACGTCGTCGCGTACGACACGCGCGGCCACGGCCACACGGGCGGGTCCGACGTGACGTCGTACGACATGCACCTGTACGCGAGCGACCTGCGCGCGCTCCTCGACGCGCTCGACGTCGACCGCCCCGTCATCGTCGGATCGTCGATGGGCGGCGCCGTCGTCCAGCAGTACGCCGCCACCTACCCCGACGACGTCGCCGGCGTCGCGCTCGTCGACACGTTCAGCACGACGCCGCTCGGCGTCCGCGGCCGCCTCGTCATGGGATTCGTCCAGGTACTCGCCCGGCTGGACCGCGTCGTCGCCTACGAGACCCTGAACCGCTTCCAGATGCGCGTCTACGAGACGCTCGCGCCCGGTTCCGCGGGGAACGGCGACGCCATCCTCGACCTCATGGCCGCCGACCCGCCCATCGCGCACCGCGAACTCGTCAAGGCGGCCGACGCCTGCGCCGCCTTCCCGCGCAGCGACCTCGATCCGGCCGCCATCACCGCGCCCACGCTCGTGCTCTACGGCGACGCGATACCAGGCGTCCTCAGGGAGATGTCCACGCGCCTCGCCGCCACCCTCCTGAACGCCGACGTCGACGTCCGCGTCGTTCCCGGTGGCGGCCACGGCTCCATCGTCGACGACCCCAGATTCGTCACTGCCGCTATCCGAGAGTTCGTCGACGGACTCGCCTAGCGTCGCGGCTCTCCGCTCGTGGATCGCTGCCGGAGAACGCGGGCGAAACGGTGACTGGTCAGGCGTCGTCGGGGACGTCGGCGTCGTCCTCTTCGGTTCGCGTGACGTGCGACCACCTTTTGTCGACCCGTTCGCTATCGCTCACGGGTCGCAAAACGTGGGCGAAAAGGTGACTGGTCAGGCGTCGTCGGGGACGTCGGCGTCGTCTTCTTCGGTTCGCGTGACGTCGACGTCCTCGATGTCGCCCCGGTAGATGGCGGCGCCGTCCTGTGCGACCTTCTCCGCGAGGACTGCGCACTTGACGCGCATCGGCGAGATGTCGACGCCGAGCATGTCGATGACGTCGTCGCGGTCCATCTCGTCGAGTTCGTCGAGCGTCTTCCCGCGGAGCTTCGACGTGAGCATGCTCGCGCTCGCCTGCGAGATCGCGCAGCCGTCGCCGCGGAACGCGACCGCTTCGATGGTCTCGTCGTCGTCCTCGAGGACGACGTCGACCGTGATCTCGTCGCCACACATCGGGTTCTCGCCGACGTGCGTGAACGTCGCCTCCTCGATCTCCCCGTAGTTGCGCGGGTTCTTGTAGTGATCGAGGATCTGCTGTCGGTACATGTCCGATCCCAGTCCCATCGTTGCCTCCGAGTAGGGTCGTGCGCCGCAAAAGGGTTCCGCAGCATGCGAAACGAGGGCTCCGTCGCAGTCGCGTCGCGGGCGCGTCGTGGAGACGTCGTCAACCGGTCGGTACCTGACAGGGAGACGTTTGTCGCGAGCGGTCGTATGGGCGCGTATGAGCCAGCGTGGTGCATCGGGCCGCTGGTCGCGGCGGTGCGTCCTCGCCGGACTCGCAGCGGCCGGGTCGGCGAGCGTGCTCGTCGACGACACTACGGGCGATGCCGGGCGCGCGCCCGGGGCGTTCCCGACCGTCGAGCCAGCGGGGCGACTCGACCTCGACGGGGTCGCGGAGGCGGTCGTCGGCGACGACGGCGAGACCGTGTACTGCGCGCTCGGCGACGGGTTCGCGGTCGTCGACGCGAGCAATCCCTTCGATCCGACGGTCGTCCACGAGGACCGCGACCTGCGGGCGGACGGCGACGCGTACTCGCGGATGGTCTCGGTGATGGACGTGAAGGTGTCCGGCGACCGATTGCTCGTCCCCGGCCCGAGCGCGCCGCCGGAGTTCCTCTCGGGGTTCTTCCTGTTCGACGTGAGCGACCCCGCGGACCCAGAGCGCGTCGCGTTCCAGGACCTCGAGTTCGGCCCGCACAACGCCTTCGTAGAAGGCGAATTCGTCTACCTCACGGGGAGCGGCGAGTTCGGCGAACCCGTCGTCGTCTACGACGTACACGACGACGACGACCCGGAGGAGGTCGCGCGCTGGACGGCCGCGGACGCCGACGACGCCTGGGGGACCGTTCCGCGAACGTACCGGAACTGCCACGACGTGTTCGTCCAGGACGACGTGCTGTACGTCGCGTACTGGGACGCCGGAACGTGGGTCGTCGACGTCTCGGACCCGACGGACCCGACGGCGATCGCTCGACTCGGCGGGCACGACCCCAAGTACCTCGCGGCCCTCGACGGACTGTCGGCGGAGTTCGACGAACTCCCGGGGAACAGTCACTCCGTCCTCCCGAACGCGGACGCGTCCGCGCTGTTCGTCTCGAAGGAAGCCCACGACGTCCCGACGACGCTCCACGAGGGCGGTCCCGGCGGCATCGAATGCTGGGACCTCCGCGCGCTCGACGTCGACGGCGTGGAGCCGTCGGTCGAATCGGTGCTCAGTCCGCCAGCGCCCCGCGGCGACCGCACGGGGTCGGGGTGGACGGCGCACAACGTCGGCGTCGACGGCGACCGCCTCTACACGTCCTGGCACGGCGGTGGCGTCCGCGTCTACGACGTCGCCGACCTCGCAGAACCGCTGCTGCTGGGCGAGTGGCGCGACCCCGAGCGGACGTGGTTCTGGACCGCACGCCCACTCGAATCGGGATTCGTTGCGACGAGCTACCTGCAACCACAGTACTCGCTGCGCGCCCAGCGCCAAGGCGACGGCGCACGACTCTACGTCTTCCCAGACCCCGACGAGGACGACGCGGTCCCCGCCCCAACGATGGATCGCCGACCGTTCCCGGACCCCGCCGACGCGACCGACGACGCCGACGCGGCCGCTGACGACGACGAGTGACCCGGACGCTCGAGCAGGTGCTGGCTCCGCGAACGGGCACGCTGGCTCTCGAACGAGGCACAAACGAGCGTTTGAGCCAGCGCGACGCTTTTGCGTCGCCGGACTGAATGCGACGTCATGCCACGGCCCTCCACCACCAGTCGCGTCCGTCGTCGCCACCTGCTCGCGAGTCTCGCCGCGCTCGGGACCGCCGGCGTCGGCACCGCAAATGCCCGCATCGAGAGTAGCGCTCCCGCCGCCCGAACCGCGAGCGACGGTAGCACTGCCCGCACTACGTCCCGCCGAGAGGGGACGGAATCGACGCTCGAACCCACCGGCGCGCTCGACCTCCAGGGGGTCGCGGAGGTGGTCGTCGACGACGACGGCGAGACGGCGTACTGCTCGCTCGTCGACGGGTTCGGCGTCGTCGACGCGAGCGACCCCGCGAACCCGACCGTGCTGTACGAGGAGCGCGGACTCACGCACGACGGCGAGGGGCCGATGGAGTCCATCATGGACGTGAAGGTGTCCGGCGACCGCCTGCTCGTCTCCGGGCCGAACGGGTACGGCGGGTCCCTCTCGGGGTTCTTCCTCTACGACGTGAGCGACCCCGCGAACCCAGAGCGCGTCGCGTTCCACGGGACGTCGTTCGGGCCGCACAACTCGTACATAGACGGCGAGTTCGTCTACCTCACGGGGAGCGGCGAATCGGGGTCGCCGACCGTGATATACGACGTGCGCGACGACGACCCCGAGGAGGTCGCGCGCTGGAAGGCCGCGGACGCCGACGACGCGTGGGCCGAGGCCGGCCGGAACTACCGGCAGACGCACGACGTCTACGTCCAGGACGACGTGCTGTACGTGGCGTACTGGGACGCGGGGACGTGGCTCGTCGACGTCTCGGACCCGACGGACCCGTCGGCGATCGCGCGCCTGGGCGGGCACGACCCCGAGTACCTCGCGGGACTCGGTCAGATCGACCCGGAGTTCCGGGAACTCCCCGGGAACAGCCACTACGTGCAGCCGAACGCGGACGCGTCCGCGCTGTTCGTCGGGAAGGAGGCCTGGGACGCCGAGGAGACCGACCGCGACGGCGGCCCGGGCGGCATCGAATGCTGGGACCTCTCGGGGAGCGAGCCGGCGCTCCGGACGGTGCTCCGGCCGCCCGAGCCCGGCCCGGACGAGGACGAGGACGCCCAGTGGACGTCCCACAACTTCGGGATCGACGGCGACCGCCTCTACACGTCGTGGTACGGCGGCGGCGTGCGCGTCTACGACGTCGGCGACCTCGCGAATCCACGGCTCCTCGGCGGGTGGCGCGACCCGGAGACGACGGCATTCTGGGCGGCGAAACCGGTCGAATCGGGGTTCGTCGCGGCGAGCTACGCTGACCCCCGGAACTCGCGCGAGGAACAGCGAGCCGGCGAGGGGGCGCGCTTCTACGTGTTCCCGGAGCCCGACGGCGAGGACGCGGAACCGGCGCGGACGATGGAACGCCGCGCGTTCCCCGACCTCGAGGACGATGGGGGCGAGGGCGCTGGAACCACGACGACGGATCCGACGACCGCGCCGGACACGTCGACCGCGTCGGACACGTCGACCGATCCCGGCACGGTGACGACTGGCGGCACCGGCGGGGCGACGACGGACGGCGACGGTGGGGCGACGGCGGACGGCGGGGGCGAGACCACGACGAGTACCGGCGATGGAACGACGGTCGCCGACGACTCTGGGTCGATCCCCGGATTCGGTGCACTCACCGCGATCGCGGGCGGGGGATTCGGACTCTGGCGACTCCTCGGCAATGACACGGACGGCGACGGTCACGGGAGCGACGGCGAGGGCGCGGACGACGCGTGAGTCAGGCGTCGCCGCGGGCTTCGCGCTCGAAGCGGTCGAGGAACTCCTCGACGTACGCTTGCCGGTCGGCGGCGAGTGCGCGACCGGCGGGCGTGTACGTTCGGTCCGCGAGCTCGAGGATCTTCTTGTGGAAGTGGTTGAACGACGTCTCGCCGGCGGGCGAGTCGTCGGCCGCCGGCGGCAGGTCGGGGTCGTGGAGCGTGTTCCCGTACTCGCCGGCGTACGCGAAGACGCGAGCGACGCCGACGGCGCCGGTCGCGTCGAGGTTGTCCGCGTCGCAGAGCAGTTCGGCCTCGAGGGTCTCGGGTTCGACGTCGTTCGAGAACCGGTGGGCGCGCACGCAGTGCGCGACCGCGTCCAGGAACGCGTCGTCGCGCTCGCCGAGGTCGCGGAGGACGGTACGGGATTCGCTCGCGCCCCACGCGGCGTGGTCGTCGATCTCGCCGCGGGACTCCTTCGCTCGCCCGACGTCGTGCAGCCACGCGGCGGCGACGAGGACGTCCCGGTCGACGTCGCGAGCCGGGCCGTGCTCGCCGCGCTCGGTCGCGTCCGCGAGTCGCTTCGCGGTCGCGACGACCCGGCGGACGTGCTGGACGTCGTGACACGGCGACAGCCCGTCGAAGTACTCGCGGGCGGCGTCGCGGACGGCAGTCTCGTCCATGCGGGAGCGACCGGCGGCGACGACGAAAAGGCACGCGGTCTCGGACGGTTCCGTGACGGTCGCGGACGGTCCGCGTCAGTCGTGACGTACTGCGAGCGCCGTCAGGCGAACAGTTCGCGTGCGCCCTCGATGGCCTCGACGAGCTTGTCGACTTCTTCCTCGGTGTTGTAGACGTAGAAGCTCGCGCGGGCGCTGGCGGCGACGCCGAGTTCGTCGTGCAGCGGTTGCGTGCAGTGGTCGCCGGCGCGGATGGCGACCGCGTAGTCGTTCAGGATGCTGGAGAGGTCGTGCGCGTGCACGTCCCCGAGGTTGAACGACACGAGGCCGGTGCGGCCCTGCTCGGGGCTGGGCCCGTACACGTCGACGTCGTCCATCTCGGTGAGGCGGTCGTACGCGTACGCGGCGAGGCGCTCCTCGTGGCGCCGGACGTTCTCCATCCCGAGGTCCTCGAGGTAGTTGATGGCGTACCCGAGCGCGATCCCCTCGCAGATCGGGGGGGTGCCGGCCTCGAACTTCCAGGGGAGGTCGTTCCACGTCGAGTCCTCGAAGGTGACCTTCCGGATCATCATGCCGCCGTAGAGGTACGGCTCCATCGCCTCGAGGAGGTGCTGCTTGCCGTAGAGGACGCCGACGCCGGTGGGGCCGCACATCTTGTGGCCGGAGAAGGCGTAGAAGTCGGCGTCGATGGCCTCGACGTCCACGGGCCGGTTCGGCGCGGCCTGCGCGCCGTCGACGAAGACGTACGCGTCGTGGTCGTGCGCGAGGTCGGCGAGTTCGCCGACGGGATTGATGCACCCGAGCGTGTTCGAGACGTGGACGGCCGAGACCATCTTCGTGTCCTCGCCGATCAGTTCGCGGGCGTGATCCATGTCGAGCTGGCCGTCGTCGGTCGTCCGGATGAACTTGCACTCCGCGCCGGTCTTCTTGCAGACCTGCTGCCACGTGACGAGCGCGGCGTGGTGCTCCATCTCCGTGAGGACGACCTCGTCGCCGGGACCGAGCTCGGAGAGCCCCCACGACGACGCGACGACGTTCATGCTCTCGGTCGTGTTCTTCGTGAACACGATCTCCTCGCGGCCGCCGCTCGCGCCGACGAACTCGGCGACCGTGTCGTGAGCGTCCTCGTACGCGATCGACGCCTCCTGGCTGAGCTGGTGGAGGCCGCGGTGGACGTTCGCGTTGTACTCGCGGTAGTACCGCGCGATCTCGTCGACGACCTGGTCGGGCGTCTGCGAGGTCGCGGCGTTGTCGAGGTAGACGAGGTCGTTGCCGTTGAACTCGCGCTCGAGGATGGGGAAGTCCTCGCGGATGGCCGCCACGTCGAGTCCGTCGGCGTCCTGCGTACTCATTAGGTCTGCCTAGCGCCTGCGCGAACTATTGTCCTTCGGTACCGGCCGTGACGCGTCGGTCGTGCGGCCGGTCGCACCGCTGGCGACGAATCGCCCGCGGGCGACGGCGGCCGAGAGCGAGTGGTAACCAACCGGTCTGTAATTCATAGCAATCACCGGGAACTATATCGGTGTTTCAATGGTGTAAGAACCCCGAGAACAGCGAATGATTAAGTGCTGTCGGTGGTTGGGATTGGGTATCTAATCATGGTTCGCTGGATGGTGAACGAAGACGAGCCGGTAACCGAGGTGGGCGCCCCTGTTCTCCCCTGAGGACGCGGTGACGAGCGCGGAGGGAGACGCGGGACGAGGCGGGGTCGAGGCGGGGCTGCCACCGGCCGACGCGAGCGAGGACGCCACCGCGGCGTCGGACGACGTCGGCGTCGTCGTCAGCGTCGAACGACTGGCGGCGTTCCTCTCGGCGGACGACCCGGCCGTCCGCGAGTACGCCGCCGGGCAGCTCGCCGCGCTCGCGGTCGACTCGCCGGTGGACGTGAAGCGAGCCCGCGCCGCGCTCCTCGAACGCTTCGAGGACGACCACGTGCCGGTACGCGCGCACTGCGCGACGGCGGTGGCGACGCTCGCCGCGGCCGACCCCGGCGCGGTCGCGGTCGACGTCGAGACGCTCGCCGCGGCGCTCGCGGACGACTGCACGGCCGCCGCGGACGGTGCGGCGGACGCGCTCGCGTCGATCGCGGACCACGACCCGGCCGCCGTGGCGACGGTCGCGCCGGCGCTCGCGTCCGGCGTCGGCGCGACCGGGAGCGAGGCCGCGGTTCGCGCGCTCGCCGCCGTCGCCGACGCCGAACCCGCCGCGGTCGCACCGGCGGCGTACGCGCTCGCGGACGCCCTCTCGGTCGCCCCGGTCGCGGCCGCGGACGCGCTCGCGTCGCTCGCATCCGGTGCTCCGGCGGCGGTCGCGGACGTCGCGACGCCCGTCGCGGCGGCGGCCGTCGCCGCCCCGCCGACCGTCCGCCGGAGCCTGACCGCGGCGCTCGCGACCGTCGCGGCGACCGACCCGGACGCGGTCGCCGATCACGCGGACCTGCTCGTGGCGGCGCTCGGCGACGACGACCGACGCATCAGCGGGGCGGCGACGTCCGCGCTCGCCGCCGTCGCCGCGGTCGCGCCCGCGCTCGTCGCCGACTGCACGGACGCGCTCGCCGCGCACCTCGACGCGACCGACCCAGCGGTCAGACGGGACGCCGCCCGCGCGCTCGCCGCGGTCGCGGGGACCGACCGCGCGGCCGTCGTCGACGCGCCGACGCCGCTCGCGCGCCACCTCGCGGACCGCCAGGTCGAGGTCCGGCGCGCGGTCGCGACCGCGCTCGCCGAGATCGCGGCCCGGGACGCCGACGCCGTCGCGCCGGTCGTCGCGGACCTCGCCGACGGGCTCGCGGACGCGGACGTGGACGTCCGGGAGGCCGTCGCCGGCGCCGTCGTCGCGCTCGCCGACGCCACCCCGACCGCGCTCGAGTCCGTGGTGGACGCGCTCGTCGCGAGCCTCGACGACGTCCCGGCGGTCCGCGAACCCCTGTCGGTCGCCGTCGCGGCCGTCGCGGACGTCTCCCCTCGCGTGGTCGCACCGCACGTCGACGCCATCGAGCCGTCGCTCACCGAACCGGGCGTCCGCGCGCCGCTCGCGGAGGCGCTCGCCGCCGTCGCCCGCGACGGCCCGGTCGACGCGGACGTGGACGCCCTCACGGACTCGCTCGTCGACGACGACGCCTGGGTGCGCGGGCACGCCGCTCGCGCGCTCGCCAACGCCGCCGACGACGCGACGACCGTCGAGCTCTCCCCGGCACTCCGTCGACTCGTCGCGCGACTCGACGACGACGCGGCCGCCGTCCGCACCGCCGCCGCGGCCGACCTCGTCCGCATCGCGGACGAGACGCCGCACGACCTCGTCGCCGCCGTCCCCGCGCTCGTCGACGCGCTCGACGACCCCCTGGCCGCGGTCCGCGAGGGCGTGGCGTGCGCGCTCGGCGAGGTCGCGACGGTCGCCCCGGACGCGGTCCGGCGAGCGGACGCCGTCCCCGCTCTCGTCGACGGGCTCGGCGACACCGCGGCGGTCCGCGAGTGCGTCGCGTGCGCGCTCGACGCCGTCGCTCGAACCACCGTCGCGGAACGCGAGGGCGTCCGACCGGTCGTCGCGCTCCTGATCGACGGGGTCGCGACCGAACCGGCCGCCGAACGCCGCCGCGCCGCCCGCGGCCTCAGGCACGTCGACCTCTCGCCGCCCGGGTACGAGGCGGCGACGGACGCGCTCCTCGCGGCCGTGACCGAAGACGCCGTCCGCCCGACGGCGGTGCGCGCGCTCGCCGACCTCGCGACCGACGACCGGACGCCGCTCTCGGTCCTCCTCGAGCGAGCGTCCGAGGGCGACCCGCGGGCGACGCTCGCGCTCGCCGGCGTCGCGGCGTTCGAGCCGGTGCTCGCCGACCCGCCCGCGCTCACGGGAGCGGCCGTCGGTACGGACGCCATCGTCCGCCGGCGCGCCACGCGCGCTCTCGCCGCGGCCGCGAGGGCGCGGGCCGACGCGACCAGCGCGACCGGCGTCTTGCTGGACTACGCGGACGCGGTCGACCCGGCGGTCCGCGAGCGCGCCGCTCGCGAACTCGCGCGGAACGCGCTCTCCCGCCCGGACGACGCCAGCCCGGTCGCGGCCGACGTCGCCGCGCTCCTCTCGACGGCCGGCGACGACCGGGTCCGCGGGTGCGCGGCGGTCGCACTCGCGAGCGTCGCCCTCGGCGATCTAGCGGACATCGACGCGTCGGACGTCGCGGTCTCGCCGGACACGCGCGACGCGCTCCCGACCGTCACCGGCGACGACTCGGACTGGCTCGCCGACGCCGTCGCGTTCGTCGAGTCTCCCGGCGCCGACGGCGAGTCCGGCGAGGGGCCGTCGCCGGCGACCGCGCTCGTCCGACGGCTCGACGACGACCGGCCGTGGGTCCGCGCACTCGGCGCGCTCGCCGCCGGCACGCTCGACGCGACCTGCCCGCGGCACCTCGTCGACTCGCTCGACGACGACGCCGTCGTCGTCCGCGCCGCCGCCGCTCGCGCGATCGCCAGCATCGCCGACCGGCACCCCGACGCCGTCGCGTCCGTCGACGACGCGCTCGACGACGCCCTCGATGACGATCCGGCCGTGGTCGCGCCCGCACTCTACGCACTCGCCACAGTCGTCGGCGCCGATCCCGACGCCGCCGCTCGCGTCGACGTCGACCGCGTCGCCGACCGACTCTGGCACCCGGACCCGCGCGTGCAGGCCGCCGCCGTCCGCGTCGTCGGCCACCTCGCGCCAGACGCGCACGACGAGACGCTCCAGCGCCTCCGCGAAGACGGCCCGGACCCCGTCCGCGACGCCGTCGCCGTCGCCCTCGACGATCCGATCGCCGACCCCGACGGCGACGCCGACGGTACGGACGATTCCTGGTTCGCGAGGCTCTCTCCCTGGCGCGTGCTCGACTCCATCCGGGAGTGACGGCCACCGGAACTGACATCTCGGTTGTTAAATCTTTCTTCGGGTTCCAGCGCCGTCACCACCACTCCCTGCTTATATCTCGGTGGGCCGAGTACGCGCCTTCACGATGCGACAGATAACGGGTGGCGGTGGGGGCGGCCGGTCCCGGCGCGCGGTGTTGCGCCGGAGCGGCGCCGCGCTCGCCGCGGCGACCGCCGGCGCGAGCGCCGGCTGCACGAACCTCCTGCCGCCGGCGAGTCGAACGATCCGCTACGGCGACGTCGACGTGCCGAGACGCGGCGACGCCACCCCCAGCTACCGGCGGTGGTTCCCGGCCGTGTCCGAACTCCCGGCGATCGACGAACCGGGTCACGACGAGGACGACCCGTACGGGAACTGGACGTACGTCACGCCCGGCGACCTCGGCGCGGCCCAGCTCGGGCGGCCGTTCGACATCGGGCGGAGCGTCGCCCAGTCGACGATGGACTACGTCGGCTACCCGCTCGACGCGTACGACCGACTCGTCGGCGTCGACCCGATCGGGACCGTCGCGGAGGCCGACGTCGACCGATCGGTCGTCGAGCGGACGCTCGCGGCCACGACCTACGAGCGCGCGGACGACTTCCGCGGGTACGACGTCTACGACCGCACTGACCTGGAGCGGCTCGTCGCCGTCTCCGACGACGCCCTCGTCCACGCCAGCGGCGAGAACCGGCGCGAGAAAGCACGCGTGCTCGCGGACGCCGGCGCGGGCCGCGTCGACCGGCGCCACGAGGTCGACGAGACGTTCGCCGCGTACACCGAGCACGTCGGCGCCGCACCGACCGTCCTGGACGCGTTCGGCCTCCTCGACGGCGCAATCGAGAGCGGCCTGCGGTTCACGTTCGACGAGTCCTCCGCGTACTTCGTCCACGAGCACGCGTTCGCCGACGGCGAGACGCCGTCGGCCGGCGAGGTCAAGCGCCAGATCAGCGGCATCACGCGCGGCCGACGAGCCACGCGCGTGGACGTCACCGTCGACGACCCGTTCGTGCGCGTCGCGCTCCGCCTCGACGAGAGCGTGTACATGAACGGCGACGACGCCGACGACTACCGCTCGCTTCCCTTCGTCACGTGGGGCGTCGACGACCGCCCGGACGCGATCACGGTCCGGCACGACGCGGGCGAGGCCGTCCCCGTCGAGCACGTCGACTTCGAGCCCTCGGACGCGCTCGTGGACCCGCCAGCGCCGGGGTCGACGCTCGAACCCGGTGACGAACTCGCGTTCGCGACCGCGGACATGACCGACGGCGACGACGTCGAGTTCGCGTACCGCCACGCCGAGCACAGCACCTCGCTCCTGTTCCACTATGATCCAGAGAACGCCAGCACTACGTGACCGACGACCCAGCGACGGGCACGAACCGAGCGACCGGTACGAACCGACCCCGCCGACCGACACCAGCATCATGACCGACCCCGCCGACCTGTCGACCGTCGCCGACCTCCTCGCCGACGAGCACGCCCAGCGCATCCTCGTGGCGACGAGCGTGGAACCGAAGTCGAAGACCGAGCTCGCCGCGGACTGCGACGCGTCGCTCCAGACGGTGTCGCGTCGCGTCGACGACCTCGACGCCGCCGACCTCGTGCGCGAGGAGACGCGCGCTCGACGCGACGGCCACCACGACGCCGTCTACGTCGCGAGTCTCGACCGCTTCGAGGTCCGTCTCCGCGACGGCGCGCTCGAACACGACGTCGCGCGGATGGACCGGGACACGACCGACGAACTGCAGCGCCTCTGGGGGAAGTTCTGACCATGGCACCGCTCGTTCCCTATCAGGTCGTCGAACTCCTCACGCTAGTGCTCGCGGCCGGATCAGCGGTCGTCGGGCTGTTCATCGCCGCGCTCGCGCTCCGCGGCGTCCTCCGCGACCGCAGCCGCCAGATGCTGTTCCTCTCGACCGGCATGATCCTCCTGTTCGGCGCCGCGTACCTCACCGCGCTCGTCGGGTCCGCGCTCGTCCGGTTCGACGTCATCTCGCTCCTCCACCAGAACTACGTCCTCCTCGTCGTTCGCGCCCTCCAGTTCACGGGCCTGCTCGCCATCGCGTACTCGCTCGTCATCGGCGAGTAGCCGCCTGCCGCGGTCGCCATCGATCGCCCCTCGTCGAATCCGGCGCGCGAGAAAAGCGCGGCTCGGTGGCCGACCGAGGACCGAGAGCGGTTCAGTCGTCGTCTGCGGCCACGGCGGCGTCGTCGTGCGTGACCTCGTCACCGAGGAGGGCCATGAACTGCGCGAGCCACTCGGGGTGGTCGGGCCAGGCCTGGCCGGTGACGAGGTTCCCGTCGGTCGTCGTCTCGTCGACCCACGAGCAGCCCGCGGCCTTGACCTCGGCCTGGACGGCTGGGTAGCTCGTCATCTCGTAGCCGTCGAGGACGTCCGCGGCGGCGAGGATCTGCGGGCCGTGACAGAGCGACGCGACCGGCTTGTCTTCCTCGAAGAAGTGCCGAACCGTCTCCAGTACTTCGTCGTACGTCCGGAGGTACTCGGGTGCGCGACCGCCGGGGACGACGAGGGCGTCGTACTCGCTCGGGTCGACGTCGCTCATCGTCGCGTTCAGCTCGAAGTCGTGGCCGCGCTCCTCGAGGTACGTCTGGTCGCCGCGGAAGTCATGGACTGCGGTCTTGATCGCGTCACCGGCTTCCTTCTCCGGGCAGACGGCGTCGACCTCGTGGCCGACCATCTGGAGCGCCTGGAACGGCACCATGATCTCGAGGTCTTCGCCGAAGTCCCCGACGATCATCAGTATCTGCTTGGGCATTGGTGTCACCACTCACGACTACGCGGCGCGAGACGTTAAAGTCGGAGGTCGGTCCTCAGCACGGAGAAACCCGGCGCGTTCGCGTCCGCCCTCGTAGAGCCGATCGAGTGCGTTCGCGTCCGCCCTCGTAGAGCCGATCGAGTGCGTTCGCGTCCGCCCTATCCGAGCCGGAGAACCTGTGCGTGCAGGGTGTCCTCGACCGCGAGCACCGCCGCGTCGTCGACGATGCCGGCGTCGACGGCCGCCTCGACGGTCGTCGTCCCGACGAGGTTCGCGACGTCCGCCCGCTGGAGGGCGTCGACGACCGCGTCCGCGTCCACCTCGTCGCCGCCGTAGAACTCCTCGGTGACGGTCAGCGAGATCTCGCCGTCGGTGAACGTCTCCCCGAGGACGTCGCTGTCGCAGGCCGCGACGAGCAAGCCCTCGTCGGTCTCGCGTTCGCTGAGCAGCATCACAGCGGACCACCGCCGCCGGGGCCACCCCGCGAGTCGTCGCCCGAGCCCGTGCGGGAGTCCTCGTTCGGGTCCGGTCGGGGGTCCTCGCCGCGGAGTTCGTCCGGGGCGTTCGCACCCGCGCCAGCACCCGGTGCGCCGCCGCCCATCTCTTCGACCATCTGCTCTTCGGCGGTCTCGCGGAGCGCCTCGGCCTCCTCGGCGACCTCCTCCGCGCGCTCGTCCTCGCCGAGGTCCTCGAGCGCCCGCGCCTTCTCCTCGAGGATCTGGGAGTTACGCATCCCGAGGCGGATGGCGTTGTCGAAGCTCTGCACGGCGTCCTCGGACAGACCGCGTTCCGCGAGGAAGAACCCGCGGTTGTACCACGCCTGCGCGAACCGGTCGTCGATCTCGACGGCGCGCTCGGCGTGCTCGAGCGCCCGGGAGACGTCCCCGGACTCCCAGAGCGCGTACGCGAGGTTCGTCTCCGCGCTCGCGGCGTGCTCGCTCTCGTCGTCGATGCCCAGCGCTTGCTTGTACGCGCCGATGGCCTCGTCCCACTCCTCGAGTTCCGCGTGGGACGCGCCCTTGTTCACCCACGCCTCCTGTTCGAGTCGGTCGTCGTCCGTGAACTGGGCGACGCGGGCGAACGTGTCGACGGCCTGCTCGTAGCGGTTGATGGCGACGTAGTTCAGGCCGACGTCCAGCAGTTCGTTCGCGTCGACGCTGTCGGTGTTCGTGTTCGCTCGGTCGAGCAAGTCCGTGACGACGCGACTGTCCACGGGGTCGACCTTGTCCGGGTCGACGTCGAGTTCGGGCGGGTCGATGTCGAACTCGGCGTAGGGGTCGTCGAACCCCTGTCCGGAGGAGTACTCGTGGTCGCGGTCGGGGTTCTCCTCGGTCATGAGAGTGGTTTTGGCGATGAACGCGGGTAAGCCCTTCGCTCCCCTCGGACGACGCGAACCCCGACGCAGTCTGCGACATCTCCACCCGAAACAAAGGGGGTTAGCGAGAGCCTACCACACCCGCAAAGAACCGAATCGCCACGGGCCAGCACCTACGCCGAACGGGCGGATGACGGACCGCAACGCCGAAACAGCCCATTGCGACCCCAGGAAACGGACAGTAAACCCCGCGGAGTGCGTATCAGTCGGTAGCGCCCGCGGAGTGCGTATCAGTCGGTAGCGCCCGCGGAGTGCGCGTCAGTCGGTAGCGCCCGCGGAGTGCGCGTCAGTCGGTAGCGCCCGCGGAGTGCGTATCAGTCGGTAGCGAGCACGTCGACGATGGCCGAGAGGTCGAGCGGGACCGAGCCCTTCGTGTACCCCTCGACGCTGCCGTCGGGGCGCGTCCGGTAGACGAGCGCCGGCCGGTGGTGGACGTCCGGGCGCTCCCCGCGGACGGCCGCCCACTGGTCGTCGGGGTAGCTCGAGCAGTCCACGAACAGCGTCACGCCGCCACCGTGGGCCTCCAGTTGGCCGGTCGTCTTCGTCTGCGCGGTCTCGCGGACAGCGGTGACGGGGTTGTTCGCCGAGCGATCCTGGGGCGGGAGCGGTCGCGTCACCTCCACGAGGGTGCTCGTGCCGTCGGGTTCGACGGCTCGATAGTCGAGACTGTACCCGCCGGCGACGTCGATCTCCGGAACGACCTCGTACCCTGCCTCGTGGAGGACCCATGCGGCGACGTACTCCGCGACCGCCGACGCCATCCGCGTCAGGTCCAGGTACTCGCTCGTCCCGAGCTTCCCCGCCATCACGTGCCGTTCGTCGTCGAGGATGCCCGTCCGCAGGACGCGTTCGAGGAACGCGAGCGCGTCCTCGGGGTCGGCGTCCGGGAACCCGCAGGCGTGGTCGTGGAGGAACTCACGCGTCGTATGGCGGCCGTCCTTGCTCATCAGGACGGGGAGGAAGAACCACGCGACGTGCGGGTACTCGGTCGTCCACGGCGCTTCGACCGCGAGGTCCGCGAGCAGCTCGCGCTGCGCCCACCGATGGATCGGGTACGGGACCTCGTCCCAGTCGCGCTTGTCGGTCCGCCAGAGCGTGCTCGGCGTCTCCGTATTCCCGAGCCAGTACGCCTCGTCGTCGTCGTAGACGAACAGCGCCAGGTCGCCGTTGTCCATCTCGAACCGGTTCGCGGTCCACCCGTCGGGCGGCCGGTAGTGCGGCGTGCGTAGCGTCGCGCCGAGGTTGTCGTCGAGCGGCGAGAGGATCTGCTGGCGGACCTGCTGGTCGGTCCAGCGGCCCTGCGAGTACCGGAAGCGAAGCGGGCGTGCCACGCTCCCCGATACGCTCCCCTCCCACATGAGCGCCACGGCATCGTCTCGCCGGGGACGGCGTTTCCCCGCCGATCGCGCTCTCCCTTGACGATCGTGTCGACTCCCGGCGGCCGAGTCGCGTTCGGGTAGCGCACCCCACCCGTCCATGCTATGTGAGCCCGTACCGCCGACAGGTTCAAATATCGACATACCATAGCATGACGATGGTTACCATGTCGATGGGTGCTTACGACGAAGACGAATACGAACGCCGCGAGGAGAAGTCCACGCACGTCGACGCGGACTTCGACGACGAGCGGACGGTCTACCACGGGGAGGTCGAGTACGACGCCGGGGACTCCACCGAGGAACTCCTCGACCAGTTCAAGGAACTCCAGGACGAGTAGGCCGCGCAGGGAGCACGCCCGGTCAGGTCGCGGCCGCGTCGCCGCCGTCGGCGAGCGTCAGTCCGATCGAGAGCGCGCTCGCCGTCGCGACGGCGAGCACGTGCCCGAGTAGCACTACGAGCAACACGGGTCGGTCGAGGACGAACGGCACGAACAGCAACTGGACCGCCGCGAACGCGACGTTCAGCGCGTCCACTCTCGCGAACGCGCGCCGTCGCTCGGCGTCGAAGTCGAACGCGTACGCGCGCCAGACGGCGGCGACGGCCGCCCACCACGACGTGCCGATGCGGTAGACGACGTCCCAGAGCACGAGCAGCGTCAGGTACGTCGCGAGCACGGGCGGCTCCGCGCCGAGGAGGACCTCGACGAGCGGCTCGCTCGCCACGCGCGGGTCGTAGACGAACAGGTGCGTGACGACGGCGACGAACGCGAGCACCCCGAGTACCACTTCGACGTTCGACCCGAACAGGAGGCGCCGGTAGGCCTCGGGGGCGTCGAGTTCGCGGATGCGGCGGGCGTAGGCGAGCATGAGCGCGCTCCCGATGGCGGCGACCGCGACCGCGACGGTGCCGACGAGCGCGCCCGTCCACAGCCCGTAGAGTGCGGCGACGAGGAGGACGCCGGCCTCGAACGCGAGCACCTGGATGCCGATTGCGGTCGACGAACTCACGTCGACGCCGGGGAGCGCCCCGACGATGCTCTCGTACACCCACGCGTCGCCGTACCTGACCGACTCGGTATCCTCGGTGACGGCGGCGTCGTCGGCCGGTTCGGTCACTGTATGCCCGGCCTCCCGCCCTGGAGTGGACTGCCGCCGCCGCTCCCGGACCGCGAGAGCGCGCGGCGGACCGCGGAGTCGAACGGCGTCAGCGCCACGTCGATCTCCTCGGCGAGCCGGTCGTCCTCGACGACGACGGGGTTCTTCAGGCCGTCGATGAGCGGGTACGCGACGGACTTCGGGACGTCGCTCACGATGGACACCCAGTACGCAGACAGCCGGGGCGTCAATACCGGGACGGGGATCACGAAGAGGCGTTTCCCCATCGCGTCGGCGGTGCGTTCGAGCATCTCGCGGTACGTCAGGACCTCCGGCCCGCCGATCTCGTAGGTCTCGCCGGCGGTGTGCGGGCGGGTGAGGACGCCCGTGAGGTAGCCGACGACGTCGCTCACGGCGATGGGTTGACACGGCGTGTTCACCCACCGGGGCGTGATCATCACGGGGAGCCGCCCGACGAGTTGCGTTATCATCTGGAAGCTCACGGAGCCGGCGCCGACGATGATCGCCGCGCGGAGCGTCGTCAACCCGAACTCGCCGCTCCGGAGGACGGACTCGACGGCTCGCCGGGACGCGAGGTGCTCGCTGAGGTCCTCGCCCTCTTCGCCGAGGCCGCCGAGGTAGACGACGCGCTCGACGCCAGCGGCGTCGGCGGCGTCGACGAAGTTCTCGGCCGCTCGCTCGTCGCGTTCGGCGAAGTCCTCGCCCGAGCGCATCGAGTGCACGAGGTAGTACGCGACGTCGACGTCGTCGAACGCGCCGTCGAGCGTCTCGGGGTCGAGGAGGTCGCCCTCGTGGACCTCGACCTCGGTCCCCGGGTAGTCCTCGCGGTCGCGGACCAGCGCGACGACGTCGTGGTCGGCCGCGATGAGTGCGGGTATCAACTCGCCGCCGACGAATCCCGTCGCTCCGGTCACCAGCACGCGCATGCCTCGGACTGGGACGGCCGCCCTCTTAACGATGGCTCCAACGGGACGCCGTGGAACCGACAGCCGGCGCGCTCTCCGTCAGTCCCAACCGGGCGTGCCGGGGGCGCCGCGGTCGTCCTCGACGGCCTCGCCGAGGCCGGGGTCGGGGGGGTCGCGGTCGGCGCGATCCGTCCAGTCGTCGATGGCTTGCCCGACCCAGGAGTCGGCGTCGAGCGCGCGCTCGCGGTACTCGCGGTAGGCGTCGTCGTTCCGCCGGACGGTGCCGGGGCTGGCGCCGGCGGCGGTCGCGACGAACTCCGCGCGGTCGGCGGCGGTCGGCTCGCCCGCTGCGATCCGCTCGACGCGGCCCGACAACGCGGCCGGGTCGGGGTGGGCGAATACCTTCCCGCCGACGGCCTGCGGCCCGAGGAGGGGGTCGGCGTCGTCGGGCACGGCGTCCTCGACGAGGCGGTCGCCGGGCGCGCCGAACTCGGCTTCGACGCGCTCGCACCCGGTCTCGACGTCGAGCAGGAGGTTCCGGCCGGGGTAAGTCGCGCACTCGTCGGGATACAGGTCGTCGCCGTGGATGCGGCACTGGAGCGATTCGGGATCGAGGAACGCGCACGTCGGGAGCCAGTGGGCGTCGTCGACGCCGACGGGTGCGACGGGCTTCGGTGGCTTCCGGAGGCCGACGAAGAACGCGGGCCGGCCGGCGACCGCGGCGACGTCGAACCCGTCGACGCGCACCGACCGACCGCCGTCGTCCTCGCGGCCGTCGCCGGTCTCGTCGGAGCCAGCGTCGGTCTCGCCGTCGACGTCGTGCGCCCAGACTCGCGGCGTCAGGGCGTCGCCGTAGCCGGCGTCGACGAACGCGCGGACCTCGTCGCGAGTGAGCGGCACGAGGTTGTAGACGTCGTCGAGCGGCCGGTCCGGGCCGACGCGCTCGTGGTCGTCTGGCGTCGCCGAGAGCGCGCGCCAGTCGACGCAACAGCCAGCGCAGCCCTCGCAGTTCACGCGCATACGTCGAGTTTCGACGCCAGCGAGGAAATACCTGCCCCGGCCGTCGCTCGACGCCGGAGTCGACCTGGTCCCGTGACGCGTCAGGGGTCAGTCTATACGCCGAGCCATTCGTCGTTTCGGACGGGATAGCCGTTCCGCCGGGTGAACTTCGCCGCCTCCCGACGCACGTCGCGGCTCCCCGGGAGCTTCTCCTTCTCGTCGATCCGCTCGACGATCCAGTCGGCGATGGTGCGGATGCCCTCGTCGTCGTCGTCGGCGTCGACGTCCTCGAGCGCCCGGAACGTCCGCTCGTAGCCCTCGCGCTGGGAGTTCGGGAACTCCTGGTTCGGGAGCGTCTTGGCCGCCTCCACGACGCGCTTCATCGCGCCGGCGACCGTCGGTCGCTGGACGCGTTCGCGGACGGCCTCGGGCGAGTCGAACGTCTCGACGTCCGCGTCCGGGACCAGTTCCTCGACGGTGTACGTGCCGTCGGCCGATTCGATCTCGCGGTCGCCGACGGCGGCGACGACGTCGGACCCCGTCGCCGGGAACTCGACGGACTCGAGTTCCACCTCGAACCCCGCGAGCTCGGCGGGGTCGACCGGCGGCTCGGGTTCGTCGACTCGCTCGAGCGCCGTCCTGATGGCGCGCTCTCGCTGCCGTCTGTCGGCGTCGTCCGCCTGTTTCTCTCGACCTTGCTTGTCGTCTGCCATGTATTAGTATACGTTCGAACGGCGGTTAACGCTGTTCCCAAGCGGTCACTGCGAGTGCACGTCGAGCGATCGCTACGCGTCGCATTCGCGCGCTGGCGTCCCGGCGTCGCGTCCCGAGCCGGCCGGTGCGGAGAAAGACACTTGCACGACGCGACCGGACGTTCGGACGTGACGACGGACCCCTGCGAGGGCTGCGGGCGGCGCGTCCGGGTCGCCGGCGGCATCGGCGACATGTGGAACGCGCCCGGGCCCTCGGGCGGCATGACCCTCGAGTACGACGACGGCCGCGAGGAGTTCCTCTGCTTCGACTGCATCGAGGCGCTCCCCGACGACCCAAACGCGGTGGACGTGGCCGCGGTCGACGGAGACGCGGCGGACGGCGATGCGGCCGGCGAGGACCCGTAACGTCCACGGACGTCCGGTCGCTACGTGGGGTATGGTGTTCTCGAGAGGGTTCGTCCTCCTGCTCGCGGTGACGTTCGTGCTCGCCGCGGCCGTCGGCGGACTGCTGACCGTGGAGGGGTCGTTCGCGGCGTTCGTCGCGAACGTCGGGCCGCTCGCGCTCGCGGCGTTCGTCGGTGTCGTCGCCATCCTCCTGGGTGCGGCGGTCGCGAACGCGCTCGCCGGCTCCGGCGGCCCACAAGGTCCCGATGGGCCGACCGGCGCGGACCGCCGCGAGGAGTCGAACGAATGGCAGGACCCGCCCGGCGTCGACGATACTGACTCCGGAGACAACAGCGGCCGCGACGGCGACGCCGAGTGACCGGTCTCGCTGGACGACGGCGCGCGGTGGCGGACCGCCCGCAGGAAGAAGGGCTTTTGCGGTCGGCGTGCTCGGGGTACGATAGTGGACCTGGACCGCATCTTCGAGGCGTTCCCCGCGCCCTCCTACCGCGGGAACCAGGAGCAGGCGCTCCGGGACATCAGGGCGGCGTTCGAGTCGGGGAACGACGTCGTCCTGGTGCGTGCGCCGACGGGGAGCGGGAAGTCCCTGCTCGCGCGAGCGATCGCGGGCTGTGCCGACAAGGTGGACGAGGTCGCGCCGAGCGAGGCGGCGGGTGCGTACTACACGACGCCGCAGGTCAGCCAGCTCGACGACGTCGAGGGCGACGCGTTGCTCGACGACCTCTCGATCATCCGCGGGAAGTCGAACTACGACTGCATCCTCCCCGGGGAGACCGAGACGCCCGTCGACCGCGCGCCGTGCGTGCGCGAGTCCGGATACGACTGCTCGATCCAGCACCGCTGTCCGTACTTCTCGGATCGCGCGATCGCCTCCAACAGGTCGATCGCGGCGATGACGCTCGCGTACTTCATGCAGACCGCGGGCTCGGAGGTGTTCCGCAAGCGCGACGTGGTCGTGATCGACGAGGCCCACGGGCTCGCGGAGTGGGCTGAGATGTACGCGACCGTGGAACTGTCGCCGGAGACCGTCCCGATGTGGGACGACCTGAAGATCCCGGACCTCGACGGGGACGTCGAGCGTGCGGCGCGGTTCGCTGACAGCCTCCGCGGGACCGCGACCCGCCGGAAGGACGACCTGCTCGTCGAGAAGGAGTTGACGCCCGAGCAGGCGGCCGAACGCGACCGCTTGCAGGAACTCATCTCCGAACTCGGGTGGTTCGTGGACGACTACCGCGACCGCGAGAGCGCGACGGAGTGGGTGGTCGACCAGGCCGACGGCGAGGGATCGCCGGCGAACGTCAAGCCGATGAATCCCGAGCGGTACCTGAGCCACACCGTCTGGGAGCGCGGGAACAAGTTCGCGCTCCTGTCGGCGACGATGCTCGACAAGGACGCGTTCTGCCGGGGCGTCGGCCTCGACCCGTCGCGGGTCGCGCTCGTCGACGTCGGGCACACGTTCCCCGTGGAGAACCGACCGCTGTACGACGTCACGCAGGGGAAGATGACGTACGAGCACCGCGACGAGACCATCCCGAAGGTCGCGCGACTGATCGTCCAGTTGATGCAGCGTCACCCCGACGAGAAGGGGCTCGTGCACTGTCACAGCTACGCGATCCAGGAGCAGTTGCGCGAGCACCTCCGGGACCTCGGCGTCGGCGAGCGCGTGCGAGCGCACGGCAAAGCGGACCGGGACGCGGAACTGGACGTCTGGAAGGCCCGGAGCGACCCGGAGCTGTTCCTCTCGGTGAAGATGGAGGAGGCGCTGGACCTGGAGGGCGACCTCTGTCGCTGGCAGGTGCTCTGCAAGGCCCCCTACCTCAACACGGGCGATTCGCGCGTCGCACATCGCTTAGAGCAGGGCCAGTGGGCGTGGTACTACCGCGCGGCGCTCCGGACGGTCATTCAGGCCTGCGGTAGGGTCGTGCGGTCGCCGGAGGACGTCGGGCACACGTACGTCGCGGACGCGAGCCTGCTCGACCTGTTCGAGCGCGCGCGAACGGACATGCCGGACTGGTTCGCGGCGCAGGTCGACCGCATGAGTACGCCGTCGCTCCCGGACCTCTCCGCTCGCGAGGCGCTCGCGGGCATGGGCGGCGGCCGGCGGTCGTCCTCGTCGACGACGACCGGCGGGAGCGGTGACGGTGGCGACGGCAACGGCGGTGGCGACGGCGACGGGACCGGCGGCGACGGGAGCGACGGCTACTCGCGGGGACGGCGGCGCTCGCGCAAGCAGGGCTCGGAGATGGCGGACGTCTGGAATCACGACTAGGCGGCCCGGCCGCGGCGAGTGCGCCGGTCGGACGACGATTGGGCGAGAGCCGGCGGTCGGACGAGGATCGGCGGTCGGACGAGAGACGCCGCTCAGATGAGGGTGATGGCGTACGCGACGCCGGAGAGCACCATCATGCCGACCATGATGACGGCGATCACCTGTTGTCGGTCCATACGGGCGTGTTCTGTCCGCACCGGTTTGAACGATTCGGACGGTTCGGGGAGTGATTCGGACGTGTCCGGGAGCGAGTCGGACGCGTCGGGTCTCGATACCGAGTCAGGCGTCGGTGCCGTACGCGCGGGACTGCTCCTCGGGGTCGGGCGTGGTCTGCCGGTAGCGGGCAACGCGGAGGTAGATGTACGCGGCGGCGACGACGATCCCGGCCCACGTAAGGGAGGCGGCGAGCGCGCCCGTCACTGCGGCGGCGAGTTCGCCGACGACGCCGTCGAGCGGGCCGGTGAGCCACTCGAGGACGCCGGCGGCGAGTTCGCCGGCGAGTCGGAAGCCGAAGAGCAGTGCGACGACCGTGGCGGCCTCGCCGAGGACGGCGGACCGGTCTCGTTCTGGACGCATCGTGGTCCGGACTCGGGGCGTGGCGACGAAAGAGGGGCGGGGTCGTTCGCGCCGTTCACGACGGTTCAGGCGACCGTTCGTGCGACCGCGAGCGACGCGCTCGACGGCGCTCGTGAAGCATTGAACGACCGAAACGCGGTGCGTTGACAGGGGACGAACGCGGGTCCGCGGACTGCTCGACGAGAACCGAAGTCAGTGGACGGTGGCGTCGACGACGACGTGCGCGACGCCCTCGCTGTGGGACTTGACGCGGCGGACGGCGTCGACGGTCGCGTCCCGGCCGTGGTCGGCGGCGGCGTCGCGGACGCGGTCGGCGGGGCCGTCTGGGAGGTCGGACTCGTGGACGGCGGCGTGGACGTGCACGACGCCGCCGGGTTCGAGCGCGGACAGCGCGGCGTCGAGGTAGTCGAATGCCTCCTGCTCGCGGCCGCCGTCGTCGGTCTCCGACGCTTCTCCGCGGTCGCTCCCGTCGGCCTCGCTGACGCCGTAGTAGCCCATGACGACGCGGTCGGCGGTCGTCTCGACGTCGCGGCAGTCGCCGAGGATCGCCTGGAGGGTCCCGGTGACGTCGTTCAACTTGGCGTTCTCGACGAGGTACCGGTACGCCTCGGGGTTCAGTTCCACGGCGGTGACGTCTGCGCCCGCGCGAGCCATCGGGAGCGCGAAGTAGCCGATGCCGGCGAACATGTCGAACACGCGCTCGCCGTCGTCGACGACCTCGCCCATGTGGACGCGCTCGGCCTGATTCCCCGGGGAGAACATGACGGTCGCGCAGTCGAGCGCGTACCGCGTGCCGTGCTCGACGTGCACGGTCTCGGTGTCGCCGGTGCCAGCGATCACTTGGAGGTCGGGCGTGCGGTGGGTGCCGGTGACGCCGCGGCGGACGCAGACTGTGTCGGCGTCACCGTGTAATTCGAGGAGAGCGTCGCCGAGGTCGGCGTCGTCGCGGTAGTCGCCGTCGGCGACGAGGACGACGCTCCCGACGACCGCCCAGGACGCGGGCGCGGCCGCGATCTCGTCGTCGCTCCAGCCGCGCTCGCGGAGGTAGTCCGCGAGGTCCCGGGAGCGGTACTCGGGATCGGGCTGGCGGACCACCCGCCGGACGGCGGTGTCCTGTGGCGGTGCGGTGACGGGGAGCGCGACGGTGTCGGCGTCGAACGGACGGACTCGCCGGTCGTCGTCGTAGACGCCCTCGGCGCGGAGGCTCGCGGTCGCCACCTCCGCGCGGGGCTTCACGACGACCGCCGCGAGCGGTGCGTCGCGGTCGTCGCTCGCGGCGTCGAGCGCCAGCGTGTCTTCGCTTGCGCGCTCGCCGCCGGCGTCGCTCGTGGCGGCGTCGGGTGCGTGGGTCTCGGAGGCGGAGTCGGCGTCGTCGTTCGTCATTCGTCGGGGAGGACGTGCAGGCCCTTGCGGTGCCGGAGGACGGGGACCTCGGTGCCGGGGTCGGCGTCGAGGAAGTCGGGGCGCGGCACGGTCGTGGACTCGTACGTCTCGGGGTCGAGCACTTGCACGGCGTGCTCGTCCTCGTACGCGACGAGCGTCGTCTGGACGCCGTCGTCGATAGTCCCGAGTTTACGGGCGTCGGGGGCGTCGCCGACCTCGTAGCTCGCCTCGAAGCGCTCGCCGGTCGCGAGCCGGCGGCCCTTGAGGTTCCCCTGCACCGACCGAACGAGGATGGGGCCGTCGTCGTCGTCGGGGTCGATGACGTCGCCCGGCCGGAACTCGGGGAGGCGGACGGCGTACGTGACGCGGTACACTTCGTTCCCGTCCTCGTCTTCGGTGACGAGGGTCTCGTGGTCCTCCCAGTCGCCGCCGAACTCCTCGACGATCTTGCTCGCGACCTTCTTCCCGAGGTTCGTCGTCGACAGCTTGACGTCGAGGCCGTCGCCGTCCTCCGTCATCTTCGAGACGAACGCGTCCCGCGACCCCGTCGCCTCCATCGCACCGACGATGTCGTTCGCGATGTCCTTCGCGCGCTCGACCTCGTCGGTGTCCGGGAGGCGGTCGACGGCGCGAACCTGGACGACGCTCGCGTAGGCGTCCCCCGCGATGCGCCCGCAGCGCTGGCACGTCTGTCGCGCGATGCTCACCGGTACCGTGACGTGTGCTTCGCGGAACTGGCCGCGGACGATCCCCGAAAAGGAGCAGTGCATCTTGACGTTGTTCTGGTCGACCTGCTCGGGGTCGACCTCCCACGTGACGTCGTGCGCGTCGACGTGCACGGCGAGGGATTCGGCGACCTCGTCGATGGCGACGTCGGTGTAGTCCTTCGCGCCGACGTCCGTCCAGCGGTTCCCGCGGTGGACGGCACCACAGCGCGCGCAGACCTCGACCCGGAGCTCGTCGGGCGCGTTCACGAGCTCGAACTGGTCGAAGTAGCAGTCGTCGCAGACGCCGACCTCGGACTTCCCGAGCGGGTCCTGCGCGGCGTGCTCGCTGAGCGGCTCGCCACAGCGCGGGCAGAGCACGCTCGACCCCGAGTCTGCGTCCTCGTGACCGAGGAGTTCGTCGGCGGGACCGGTTTGGGTCTCCGCGTGGCCTGCGTCGTCGGTGTGGTCGTTCGGTTGGCTGTCGGCGGGGTCGGTGGTGTCGTCCGCGTCGGGTGGGCTGCTTGGGTCGTCGGCGTCGGCGTCCGCGTCGGTCATTACCCGATTCGTACGACGTTCGCGCCGAAAAGGCTCGCGGTCCGCGGTTCGTGCCTCGCGTCTTGCGGACCGGACTGCACCGCGCCGCGACGCACCGCTCGCAGCCTCGTCCTCCCCAACTGACGGCTCGCTCACGTCGTTCACTCGCCGACCTGTGTGAGAGCAAGCTCTCACATGCTCCCGCTCGTTACACTCGCGGGAACCTCGCACGCGGTCGCCGCCGCGCCGGCCCCACGGAACCGGCGCGGACGACGGCCCGCGCGCCGAACCGGTGGTTGCAGATTTCGCAGCGTGGGCCTTCGGGTGCTGTGTGTGCCTTCTGGTGCTAGGCCGTCAGAACTCTGCGAGTCGAATCCAGTCGATGACGGTGAGGACGAACCATGCCATCCACGCGCAGAACGCGACGAGCGCGGCGGTGAAGTACGCGGGCGAGGTGCCGACGGCGGCGGCGATCGCGAGCGCGCCAACGACGACGGCGAGTGCGAGCGCGTTTCGCTCTCGGTGGCGGAGCGCGGCGCGGACGGCGTCGGTCGCGGGTCGCTCGGGCACGAACGGCGGTGGGGGGCGACGCCACATAGTTCTCCCGCAGGCGACGGTGGGTGGCGACGGTGGACGCCGTCCGCGGCGAGGGTTCAAGTGCGATGCCGGGGCGACGTTCGACAGGCCTTTGCGGCCGCACCCCCCATGACTCTTCCAGTGACAGCGGACGCCAGCGACGACCCGACAGCGGACGCGAGCGACGGCGAGAGCGACGCGTCCGGGGACGATAACGCGTCCGGCGGCGAGGACGACGCGCCGGCGTGGCGGGACGTGTTCGGCCACCCCGAGCCGTACCCCGAGCAGGAGGACGGCATCGACGCGGCCATCGACACGGCGCGCGATGGCGGGTTCACGGTCCTCGAGGGTGCCTGTGGGACGGGGAAGACGATGCTCGCGCTCACCGCCGGATTGCACCTCGTGCGCGACCCGGATTCGGACGTCGAGCGCGTGATGGTGTTGACGAGCGTGAAGCAGCAGTTGCGGCAGTTCGAGACGGACCTAGAGACTATCAACGCGAACCTCCCCGGCGGCTACGAGCCGGTGAGTGCGATGACGCTCGTCGGGAAGGCCGACGTCTGCCCGTACGAGCGCGAGGGCGCTGCGGGGTTCGGGCAGGGGTCGGTGTACGACCGCTGCGAGACCCTGCGGGAGAAGACTCGCGACCTCACGGGCGAGGGCGGGGACACGTCGGCGGACTCGCTCGCGGGGCAGGCCCGCAGCCAGCAGGTCGACCTCGCCTCCGGTCCCTCGGCCAGCGCGGGCGCGACGTACCTCGAGAGCGCGAGCACGCCGTCGCCGTACCCGCGCGACATCCCCGAGTACGGCACGGACCGGTCGACGGTGGAGTACTGTCCGTTCTACGCGCAGTACCTCGCGGACCTTCCGGAGGACGGCGACCCCGGCGAGGCCATCCCCTTCGACGTGACGGACGCGGGCCTGATGCGCCCCGATGACCTCGTCTCCGCGGGGATGGAGTACGGGACGTGCCCGCACTCGCTGATGGGCGTCCTCCTGAACGAGGTGGAGGTCGTCGTCGGGAACTACTATCACGCGTTCGACCCGACGACGGTGGAGGCGTTCACGGGCGCGCTGCTGGACGACTCGACGTTCGTCGTCTGCGACGAGGCGCACATGCTCGAACCGAGGGTCAGGGACCTCGTGAGCGACGGCGTGGCCGACCGCACATTGCGGGACGCCGAGGCCGAGTTGACGCGGGTGATCCAGCCGGTCGCGTTCGACGAAGACGGAACCGGGGACGCGAGCCAGCACACGAAGGCGGACGCGGAACTGGTGCGGGGCGAGCTCGCGGACACGGACCTGGACGTCGACGACGTCCGCGCGACGCGGGACTTCATCCGGGACCTCCGCGAGGAGCTCTCCCGGCGCGTCGAGAACTACCTCGACCGCGAGCATCGCGGGTGGCGCGCGAACCTCCCGGACCTCCCTGACGCGGAGATCCCGCTCCGGGACCCGGAGACGCCCCAGGAGGACGAGTTGACGGAGTGGGCGGAGCGCGCAGGGTACGGTCCGAACTTCTGGACGACTGCGCAGACGGTCGGGCTGACCGCGCAGCGCATCCTGAACGAGAGCGAGGACGAGGAGAAGACGCGCGCGTGCGCCACGGCCGGGCGCGTGCTGGCGGCGTGGCAGACCCGCGACCACACGCGGTACTTCCGCGAGGTCGACCTGGAGCGGACGTGGGACGACGCGGAACCGCCGGAGACGTGGCGCAGGGCGTACAACGCCCGGCTGTCGATCCAGAACTGCGTGCCGTCGGACGTCCTGGCGGAGCACCTCGCGGAGTTCGGTGCGGGCGTCCTCATGTCGGCGACGCTGGAACCCCTGGACGTGTTCGCGGAGGTGACGGGATTGGACGCGCTCGAACGCGAGGGGCGGCCCGTGGAGACCAGGACCTACGGGCTGCACTTCCCGGCGGAGAACCGCGAGAGCTTCGCGGTCGCCGCGCCGAAGTTCACGTACCAGAACCGCGGGCCGACGCCGGAGCCGGGCCGGATCGAGCCGGCGGACGGCGGGAACGAGACGCGTCGGATGTACGTCGAGGCGGTGAGCGAGGTGGCGTGCGTCGACGGGAACGCACTCGTGGGGATGCCGAACTACGCGGAGGCGGCGTGGATGGCGAGCGCGCTCGAGGAGACGCTCGACAAGCCCGTGCTGCTCGACGAGTCCAGCGAGGACGACGCGACGGAGCGCCTGAAGGACGACTTCTTCGCGGGCGAGGGGAAGGTCCTCGTCACGTCGCTGCGCGGGACGCTGACGGAGGGCGTGGACTACGAGGGCGACCGGTTGCAGGCGGCGGTCGTCTGTGGCGTCCCGCTCGTGAACACCGCGAGCCCCCGCACCAAGGCAGTCCAGCGGGCGTACGACGACGCGTTCGGGAACGGGTTCGAGTACGCGCTCACGGTCCCGGCGGTCCGGAAGGCGCGGCAGGCGGTCGGGCGGGTCATCCGCGGCGTCGACGAGGTCGGCGTGCGCGTCCTCGTCGACGAACGCTACGCGCGGGACTCCTGGAACTCGGTGCGCGAGTTCATCCCCGAGGTCGAGCGCGAGGAGTTCCAACCAGTGAGTCCGGACATGCTCGACCTCGCGATGGACCGCTTCCGGTCGAAGCTCGACTGAGCCGCGACGCGAGACGGTCGCGACCCCTAGCCGTCCTCGACGGCGACGATGCGGGCGTCCGCGGGCCGGAACCCGACCGCGACCGCGTCGCCGTCGGGGCGGTCGGCGAGGTGGGCGACGACGTGGTGGCCGCGCCAGTCGCCGTCGACGCGCACGCGCTCGCCGAGGAACGCGGTCTGGTCGATCGCGAGTTCGATGCGGTTCGTCTCGACCGCGGGGTCGAGTGCGGCGGGTCGGACGGAGACGGTGACGTGGTCGCCGACGGCGAGCGTTCTCGCTGCGTCTCCTTCCGGGACGCCGCCGGCGACGGCGAACTCGGCGTCGCTCGCGGCGACGGTCACCGTGCCGTTGGTGGCGACGTTGGCGACGGTGCCGTCGAGGAGGTTGTTTTCGCCGACGAACCCGGCGACGAACCGGCTCGCTGGCTCGCGGTAGACGGTTTCGGGCGTCCCGACTTGCTCGATGCGGCCGTCGTTCACGACCGCGACGCGGTCGGAGACGGCGAGTGCTTCCTCCTGGTCGTGCGTGACGTAGACGGTCGTGATGGAGAGTTCGCGCTGGACGCGCCGGACCTGCCGGCGGAGGTGCTCGCGGAGGCGGGCGTCGAGCGCGCTCATCGGTTCGTCGAGCAGGAGGACGTCGGGGCCGGGCGCGAGCGCCCTGGCGAGCGCGATCCGTTGCTGTTGGCCGCCGGAGAGCGACGCGGGGTCCCGGTCGGCGAACTCCTCCATGTCGACGAGTTCGAGGAGGGTCCGGACGCGCTCGCTCGCCGTGACGTCGCCGGGCGGGTCCGCGAACTTGAGGCCGTACGCGACGTTCTCGCCGACAGTCATGTGCGGGAACAACGCGTAGTTCTGGAAGACGACGCCGACGCCGCGGTCCTCGGGCGGGACGGCGGTGACGTCGCGCTCACCGAACCGGACCGCGCCCGTCGTCGGCTGCTCGAATCCCGCGATTGTCCGGAGGGTCGTGGTCTTCCCGCACCCGCTCGGGCCGACGAGCGTGAAGAACTCGCCGTCCCGGATCGAGAGCGAGACGTCCTCGAGCGCGGTCGTGTCCCCGTACTCGACGGAGACGGCGTCGAGTTCGAGGCGCGTCATCGCTCCCACCTCTCTCCGGGTGCGGTCGCCGTCATCGCCCCACCTCGCCGACGTAGCCGCCGAGTCGGTCGACCGCGACGAAACTGACTGCGGTGACGGCGAGCAGCACGGACCCCATCGCCATCGCGGGGCCGAGCGTCCGGCCGAGGTAGCGTTCGACGGCGACGGGCATCGTCGCGGTGCTCGACTGGGTGGCGAGGATGACGGTGGAGTCGAACTCGCCCATGCTGATCGCGAACGCGAACGCCGCGCCGGCGAGCACGCCGGGCCAGACGAGCGGGAGCTGCACGTCGAGGAGCGCGCGAACGCGGGTGGCGCCGAGTGCCCTGGCCGATTCGACGAGCGACTGGTCGACCGCGGCGAGCTGCGGTTTGACGTTCCGGACGACGAAGGGGTAGGCGGCGACGGCGTGCGCGGCGACGACCGCGACCGGGCCCGTGACCTTGAGCGTGTACGGGCCGGGGAGGTCGATGCCGAACACGAGCCCGGTGAGGAGGCCGACGCCGAAGACGATGCCGGAGACGGCGACGGGGAGCATCGCGAGCGCGTCGACGAGCGTCCGGCCGCGGCCCGCCGTGCTGGAGACGACGGCGACGACGACGCCCATCGGGACGGCGACGGCGAGCGTGCCGGCGGCGAACGCGAGCGAGTTCAAGATCGCATCGAGGGGTTTCGTCTGGAACGCCGCGCCCGTGGTCTGGCGGTCGAGGAGGAACGCGTAGTGCTGGAGCGTGAACCCGCTCCCGTTCGTCAGCGACTCGGCGACGAGCGCGACGAGCGGGGCGAGGAAGAGCACGCCCGCGAACGCGCCGTACGCGAGGACGCCGAGTCGCTTCGCGTCCAGGTTCGCGAGGTCGGGGAGCAGTGGCTCGCGGTCGACGTCGCCGCCGGCGCTCCCGAGGCCGCTCCGCCCGGCCTCGTACCGGAGGTACGCGTACGTGAGCCCGAGCGAGATCGCGGTCTCGAGGACGGCGAGCGTCGCCGCCGTCGGGACGTCGAGGTTCGACGCGGCGGTGAACACCCAGACCTCGACGGTCGCGAGCTGGAGGCCGCCGAGCGCGAGCACGATCGGGAACGTCATGAACGTGAACACGAACGTGAGGAGCGCGCTCGCCATGACGGCGGGGAGCAACTGGGGGACGACGACGTCGCGGAACGCGCGCCGGCGGTCTGCGCCGAGGCTCCTGGCGGTTTCGACCATGCGCGCGTCGACGGACTCCCAGGCGCCGGTGGTGACGCGCGCGACGAGCGGTGCGTTGTAGAACGCGTGCGCCAGGATCACGACGAACAGGGGGTTCGTCTCCAGCAGCGACTGGTGGAGGCCGACGACGCCGAGGACGTCGTTGAGGAGTCCTGATTCGCCGAACGCGGCGTAGAACCCGGCGGCGACGAGGATGCCGGGGAGGACGAACGGGAGGATGGTGACGGAGCGGAGGGTGCGGCGGCCGCGGAACTCGAACGTCGCGAGGACGTACGCGGCGGGGAGGCCGACGACGACGCTCGCGATCGTCGACAGGAGCGCCTGCCACGCGGTGAACCCGAACAGGCCGGTCTCGACGCTCGGGAGGACCGGCGCGGGGTACGGGACGGGGCCGAACGTGGCGGTTCGGACGCCGAACCCCGCGAAGAATCCGGCGACGGCGGCGGCGTGCTCGCCGAACGCGAACGGCGAGTCGAGCACGCCCGCGAGCGCGCCGACGTAGAACTCGTCCGTGAGGACGGCCGCGAACCGCGCGAGCGAGAGGCGGCCGTCGACGCCGAACGCCTCCGCGAACACGACGCCGACGGGGACGTAGAGGACGAGTAGAAGGACGACTGCGGTCCCGGCGACGCCGACGGCGAGTCCGTGGTCGTCCACGAACCGGCGGACGCGAGTGCGGACGGCGGAGTCGACGGGAGCCCGAGACACGATTCTGGTTGCGGTAGGGGTCTAGTTAGGTCCAGCGGTCGATTCGGCCACCACGCTGCGAGACGGGCGTACCGCCGCGCGACGCACCGCCACGTCTGCGTGGCGCTGCGGGCAACGGAGTCAGTTGCTCGCGACGAGCCGGGACCACTCGTCGATCCAGCCCGAGAGGTTCCCCTTCAGCTGGTCGTAGCCGAGCGACACCGGGTTCTCGGGACGGTGCGCGTAGTCGCTGAACTCCGACGGGAGGTCGACGTGCTCGTCGGCGACGGCGGGGAACTGGACGTTCGCGAGCGCGATCGTCCGCTGTACCTCGCCGCGGAGTACGAAGTCCATGAACGCGTAGGCGAGGTCGGTCTCCTCGGTGCCCTGCACGAGCCCCATCCCTTCGGGGTTCGCGTACCCCTCGTCGTTCGGGAACGCGACCTGGTGCTTTTGCATGTTCTGGTCGTCGCGGTTCGCGTACACCTGGTCCGTGGAGTAGGAGACGACCATCGGTCGCTGATCGTCGAGGTACGCGCTGTAGGAGTCCCACCACGACCCGAGGATGCGGACGTCGTTCTCTAACAACTGCTCCCAGTAGTCGAGGTAGCCGTCGGGGCCCTTCTCGGCGATCGTCCAGAGCAGGAACGCCTGCCCGGTGTCCGTTCCTTGCGCGGTCTGTGCGAGGAGTTTGCCCGCGTAGGGCTCGGTGGTGAGTGCGTCGAGCATCGCGGGGGCGTCGACGTCGCGCTCGTCGTAGACGAGACTGATGTAGCCGGTGTCGTACGCGAGTGCGCGACCCTTCGGGTCGCCGAAGTCGAGGTCGTCGCGGACGTGACTCGCGCGCTCCATGCGGTCGGTGTCGAGCGCCTGGAACAGCCGCCTGTCGCCGAGGTTCTCGTCGATCCGGACGAGGTCGTCGACGTTCAGGCCGACGTAGACGTCGGCGTCGACGCTCGCGCCCTGCTGTCGGCGCTGGATGTACTCGTTCAGGCCGTTGCTCGGGACGGTGAACTCGACGGTGGCGTCCGGGTACTCCTCCTCGAAGCGCTGCTTGACGAACGCGCCGGGGGCGTCGTAGCTTTCGCTCGGTGCGTTCAGGAACGACTCGTAGGTCGCGACCGTGATGGTGCCCTCGAGGTCGGGTTCCGCGGTCGTGGTCGTCTCGCTCGTGGTGCCGGTTGCGTCGGTACCGGTCGTGGTTTCGGAGATTGTCGTGTCGGTGCTCTCGTTGCCATCGTCCTGGACGAGGCAGCCGGCGAGCCCCAGGGCGCCCGCGCTCCCGGTGGCCTGCAGGAAACGACGTCGTCTCATAACTGGGTGGTTGCACCGCGTGGTCTTAAGGAGCGTGATGTCGGACTCGAAACGTCGGGCGAACGAAAGCCGACGGCGGACGCAGTCGTGGGAATCGGTGTCGAACGGCCACGTCGGTTCGGGTTCGTTCGACGACCGAACCTCGACGGACGGACTCAGTCGCCGGTCTCGAGTGCGCCGTCGCGGTCGCGCCACTCGGTGAGCGAGCCCTCGAAGAAGTCGACGCGGTCGTAGCCGAGGTCCCGGAGGACGACGTACGTGTGACTGATGCGGCGGGCGGTGTTGCAGTAGAGGGCGACGCGCTTCTCGGACGTGATCCCGTGCGCGTCGAGGATCGCATGGAGTTCGGGTTCGGGGAGGAGGCCGCGGGTCTCGTCGTCGACGAGCGCCTTCCAGTCGAGGTTGACGGCGCCGGGGAGGTGGCCGTCCTCGTACTCCCCGTCGTCGCGGGTGTCGACGAAGACGACGCTGTCGCGGTCGCCGTCGAGGAGCGCGGCGACGGCGTCGGCGTCGATGAGCGGTCGGTCGTCGGGGACGGAGGCCTCGTAGTCGGTCGCGGCGGCGTCGGGGGCGTCGGTCGTGGTCGGGTGGTCGCGGTTGTACGCGGCGTAGTCGCCGTCCAGTAGGGCGACGTCGCGGTGGCCGTACATGAGCGCGGTGACGAGGAATCGGGCGGCGAACACGCCGTGGGTGTCGTCGTACGCGACGAGGACGTCGTCGCGCGCGACGCCGGCGTCCCGCATCACCTGCGCCCAGCGGTCGGCGCCGGGGAGCATCCCGACGTCGTCGTCGCCGTCGCTCCGGAACGAGTCGAAGGGGACGTTCACGGCCTCGGGGACGTGCCCGATGCCGTCGTACTCCCAGGCGTCGCGGACGTCGACGACGCTGACGTCCGGGTCGGCGGCGTGCGTGGCGAGCCAGTCGGCGTCGACGACCCAGGGGACACGTCGGCCGTCGCCGGAACCGGTCGAACCCTCGTCGCCGCTCCCGCTCCCGGTCGCGCCGTCCGTGATGGCGTCGTCGCTCCCGGCGCCGCCGTCCACGATGGCGTCCTCGGCGTCGGCGTCGTGCGATGCGTCGGTCATGCACGGGCGTTCTGCCGGCGAGGGGTTAGCCCCTCGGGTTTCGGCCGCCAGCCGCGGAACTCGTAGATAGCGGCAACAAAATCCTGTTATGTCGTCATCGTGTCCGTATCCAGTAACTACCAGGGGCGTGCCGGACCGTGCTCGTCGGCACCGATATCGCCGCACTGAGACCGTTCGAGCGACCGGGACCACGCGACCAAGTACCGGCAGCAAGTTCCGCTACGTTCCATGACAGGACACGACTGCCGGGGGGCGACTGGATATATGACGGGGCCCGTACGTAGTAGATGCATGACCGATTACGCAAACGACGTTCTCGTGACCGCGGACTGGGTCGAGGACAACCTCGACGCGTTCCAGGACGACGACTCCGACCACCGACTCGTGGAGGTCGACGTGGACACAGAGGCGTACGACGACGGCCACGCCCCCGGCGCCATCGGGTTCAACTGGGAGACGCAACTCCAGGACCAGACCACGCGCGACATCCTGAGCAAGGACGACTTCGAGGACCTCCTCGGGAGTCACGGCATCGGCGAGGACGACACCGTCGTCCTCTACGGCGACAACTCGAACTGGTTCGCGGCGTACACGTACTGGCAGTTCAAGTACTACGGTCACGACGACGTGAAGCTCATGGACGGCGGCCGCGACTACTGGCTCGAGAACGACTATCCGCTCACGGAGGAGGTCCCCGAGTTCAGCGAGAAGTCCTACGACGCGAGCGGGCCGCGCGAGAGCATCCGCGCGTACAAGGAGGACGTCGAGAACGCCATCGACCGCGGCGTTCCGCTCGTGGACGTCCGGTCGCCCGAGGAGTTCAGTGGCGAGATCCTCGCGCCCCCGGGCCTCCAGGAGACCGCGCAGCGCGGCGGCCACATCCCCGGCGCGAAGAACATCTCGTGGGCGGCCGTGACGAACGACGACGGGACGTTCAAGTCGTTCGACGAGATCCAGGACCTCTACGCCGACGAGGGCATCGACGGCGACTCGACGACGGTCGCGTACTGCCGGATCGGCGAGCGCTCGTCGGTCGCGTGGTTCGCGCTCCACGAACTCCTCGGGTACGAGGACACCATCAACTACGACGGCTCCTGGACCGAGTGGGGGAACCTCGTGGGCGCGCCCGTCGAGACGGGCAGCGGCGAGTAAGCAGGCAAACGACACCGCTCCGGCCGTAGCGACCACGAGGGTCGCGTTCGCGGGCCGGTTGCGTTCGCGGGCCGGTTGCGTTCGCGGGCCGGTACCGGCCTCGTTCCGCTCCTTCGAAGCTTCGACCCGTCGATCGACGCGTGCGGTGAGCGCTGGTCGCCCCACGCGAGGCGGTCACCGGTCGACCCGTGGGGTGCGCTGGCTGAAGGCAACGACTTTGTATCACGTCGCCAACGCGTCCTGCATGAAACGCCGAGCCGTACTCGGGCTCTTCCTCGCGACGAGCGGCTGTCTCGAACTGGAGTCCGCCGACGACGCGACGACTGCGACGACTGCGACGACGGCGACGACTGCGACGACGGCGACCACGACCGAAGGGACGACGGAATCCCCCGAGACGGAGACGACAGACGCGGCGACCGAGGAGGAACCGACGGAGACGACCGAGTCGTTGCCAGAACCGCAGACGCCGGGGAATCTGCGGTGGGAGGAGCGGCTGCGGGCGCCGGTCGAGACCGGCGTCACGCAGACTGGTGATCGCGCGCTCGTCGGCGCCGCGGACGATCAAGTGCGGGCGTTCGACGCCGCCGACGGGAGCGTCGCGTGGTCGGCGTCGCTGCCGAGCGAGCCGTCGGGGGACGTCGTCGTCGCGGACGGGACGGGGTACGCGACGACGTTCCGGGGGACGGTCGCGGTCGACGCCTCGACCGGCCGCAAGCGGTGGGCGGCGGACGCTGGCGGTCGGCCGACGCCGCTCGTCGCGGACGGGACGCTGTACGCGCCGGACAACGACGAGGTGGTGCGTGCGATCGACGTGAACGACGGCACGGTCGAGTGGCGGTTCGAGGCGGCGGGTGGCAATCCGCTGACGCCGGTTCTCGTCGACGGCACGCTCGTCTTCGGCGGCCTCAAGGGGTTCGAGTGGTCGGACGGTAGCGGACGACTGTACGGGCTCGATCCGGCGACGGGCGAGGAGCGCTGGCGTCGCGAGTTCCCGGAGGGACCGCTCGGGTTCCAGTCGTCGCTCGCCGCGCTCGACGGCCTCGCGTTCCTCTCGGTGGAGGGCGATCGCGTGCTCGCGATAGACCCCGCGAGCGGCGAGACGGTGTGGGAGCGCACGCACGCGGACGATTCGCGGGCAAGCGGGCTGACCGTCGTCGACGGCCGCCTGTTCGTCGGCGGACAGCTCGGCGAGCGAGATCCCGCGACGGGCGAATGGGTGTGGCGCCTCGACGACGGGCACGTCTGGCGGCTGGCGTACGACGACGCGAGGGACGAACTCGTCGGGTTCGACGTCGCCGGCGACCGCGTCCTCGTCGTCGACCCGAGTGCGGGCGAACGCGTCCGCGAGTACGCGTACGAGCCGGCCGATTACGTCACCGGGCTCCACCCCTTCGACGATACGCTCGTCGTCGCGGACGGGACGTACGTCCGCGGCCTCTGGCACACCGCCGCCGACTGACTGCGCCGCGAGCAGGAGTCGCGGGGGCCGCGGCCGGTCGTCGCGGTCGTCGGTGCGGTCGCTCCTCGCGGTCAGTCGTCGCGGACGAGCGCGTGCCCGGTGACAGTGGAGCCGTCCGCGGTGACGACGCGGGTCGCGGCGGCGGCGAGGACGTCTGTCCGGCCGCGCTCGAGGCTCGTACGCTGTGCGCCGTCGGCGCGAGCGAGCACGGCGACGTCGCCGCCGTCGACCGACGCGAACAGCGCGTCGCCGGCGGCCGCGACTTGCGTCACCGGCCCCGCGATCTGCGTCCGCCAGCGTTCGCTGCCGTCGCGTTCGATGGCGTACACGGACGCGTCCCCCGAGCCCGCGTACACGACGCCGTCGCCGGGAACGAGCCGCGTCTGGAAGTCGTCGAAGGGCTCGAAGAACCACGCCTCGGCGCCGGTCGCGCGGTCGTACGCGGCGAGCCCTGGCGACCGGTGCGCGTAGACGAGGTCGTCGCCGACGAGGAGCGAATCCGGGCGGCTGAGATTGAGGTTCGCGTGCGCGCCCCACTGCTTCGCGCCGCCGTCGAGCGCGTACGCGGCGACGCCGTTCGTGTACCCGACGTACGCGACGTCGTCGACGACCGCGATCCCGACGGCGTCGTCGTAGTCCGCGGTGGCGTCCTCGTCAGTGACGCGCCAGTCGACGTCGCCGGTGTCGGCGTTCAGGCGGACCACCGACGGCCGGACGTCGTCGTCGTCGCCGGTCCCCGCGATGACGGCGTCGTCCGCGACCGCGGGCCGCCCGACGACCGCGCCGTCGATTCCCTGCCGCCACCGGACCGCACCGTCGGCGTCGACGGCCGCGACGTCGCCGCCCTTCGTTCCGAGGACCGCGCCGCCGTCGGGGAGCGGGGTCGCGGTGACGACGGTGTCCTCCTCCAGAGCCGTCCAGCGTCGATCGCCCGCGTCGGCGGCGAGCGCGGTCGCGCCGTCGGCCGCGGAACTCCACGACTGGGACTTCACGACGACGGCGTCGCTGCCGACGCTCGCGTCGAAGTTGCTGCCGGCGTCGTGCGTCCAGTCGGCTTCGAGGCCGGTCACCGGGCCGGACGGCTCCGTCGTCGCCTCGGTCGTCGTCGCTTCCTCGGTCTCGATCGCTGTGTCGGTCGTCGATGTCGCTGCGTCCGCCGTCGTCGATTCGTTCGTCGTCTCGGCGTCTTCGCCGGACAGCCGCAGGCAACCGGCCACGGCGAGCGTTCCGGAGGCGGCGAGGAACTGCCGTCGGTCCATACCAGTGGTCGAGAGACCGACATCAAGAAGGTTGTCGGTCGGTCGACGTCGTTCGTCATCTGGGTGGAGCAGCCAGCCGCGGCTCGCGGGACTGCGACCGCACCGCAGCCACGCCCTCCCCAGCCGACGCCGCCCGTCACTTCGTTCGGTCGGCGTCCCTCGCACGCGTCGTCGCGGCGTCTCGCCACGGGCTCGACGCCGCGAGCGGCTCGCGCGCCAGGCCAGTGGAAGAGGTTCGATGCGTCACGGTGCCTCGATTCGAACTCGGGATCGAGTGAAGGCTCGGCATCCGCGACCAGTACGCCTTTCTCGCGTCCGCGCCAATGACGCGGTATGAGCTACGAAGGTCCGACGCAGCTGTACGTGGACGGCGAATGGACAGACGCCGAGAGCGGCGAGACCAGCGAGACGGTCGACCCGGCGACGGAGGAGGTGTACGCGACCGTCGCCTCGGCGGGCCCCGAGGACGTCGACGCGGCGGTCGCGGCGGCGGACGCGGCGGCGGCGCGCGACAGCGAGTGGCGGCGGATGGGGCCGGGCGAGCGCGGCCAGAAGCTCGACGCGTTCGCGGACGCCCTGGAGGAGATGAAGGACGAGATCGTGCTCGTCGAGAGTCACGACAACGGGAAGACGCCGTTCGAGGCCGGGATCGACGTGGGGATGGTCATCGACACGTTCCGGTACTACGCCGGCTGGACGGACAAGATCACGGGCAGTACGATCCCCGTGGACGGGCCGCGCCTGAACTACACGCGCCGAGAGCCGCTGGGCGTCACCGCGCACATCAGCCCGTGGAACTACCCGTTCCAGCTCGCCGGCCGCTCGCTCGCGCCCGCGCTTGCCGCGGGGAACACGGTCGTCCTGAAGCCCAGTAGCGTCACGCCGCTGTCTGCGCTCTACTACGCGAAGGCCGCCGAGCAGGCGGGCCTGCCGGACGGCGTCGTGAACGTGATTCCGGGCCCGGGCAGCTCGGCGGGCGGACACCTCGCGAGTCACGAGGACGTCGAGCACGTCGCGTTCACGGGGTCGACGGAGATCGGGAAGCACGTCATGGAGTCCGCGAGCGAGCACGTCACGGGCGTCACGCTCGAACTCGGCGGGAAGGGCCCGAACCTCGTGTTCCCGGACGCCGACCTGGAGGCGACCGCGAAGGGCGTCCGGAACGGGATCTTCATGAACTGCGGGCAGATGTGCTGGGCGGGCTCGCGCCTCGTCGTCCACGAGGACGTCCACGACGAGCTCGTCGACAGCCTCGTCGGGATGGTCGAGGACTACCCGCTCGGGTCCGGGATCGACGACGACGCCCGCATGGGCCCCGCGGTTTCGGCGGACCAGCAGGCGGAGGTGCTGGACTACATCGAGACCGGAAAGGAGGAGGGCGCGACCGTCGCCGTCGGCGGCGGCGCACCCGACGACAAGGACAGCGGGTACTTCGTCGAGCCGACGATCTTCACGGACGTCACGAACGACATGACGATCGCTCGCGAGGAGATCTTCGGGCCCGTCCTCTCCGTCATCGAGGTCGAAGACGAGGAGGAGGCCCTGGAGGTCGCGAACGACTCGCCGTACGGCCTGATGTCTGGCATCTGGACGAACGACATCAAGCGCGGGCACCGCCTCGCGGAGGGGCTCGAGTACGGGATGGTCTCGATCAACGAGTACCCGGTGACGTTCCCGCAGACGCCGTTCGGTGGCTACAAGCAGTCCGGAATGGGTCGCGAGCAGGGCGAGCAGGCGATCGAGGAGTACACGCAGGTCAAGAACGTCAACGTCAACCTCTACTGAGGTCGCGTCCGCGGCGTTCGCGCGCTTGAGTCACCCGCTTCCGCGTTTTTGTCTCGACGGCCGTCCTCGCGCTGGCAGGACTCGACTCCGAAATCGAGAGTGACGTTAGCACAGTATGCAAGCGTTGCCGTAACTGCTGGTTATAGATTCGTAGAGATATATTACTTCTAAACATGACAGAGGACGCTTCGGACGACGCCGAGTCGCCGCCCACACCGCGTCGCGGCGCGCGCTTCGGGACGCGCGCCGTCCACGCCGACGGCGCCGCCGACCCCGCCACCGGCGCGCGCGCACCCCCGCTCTACCAGACCACGTCCTACGCGTTCGAGGACGCCGGCCACGCCGCGGACCTGTACGCGCTCGAACGCGAGGGTCACATCTACTCGCGCATCTCCAACCCGACCGTCGAGCGCCTCGAGGACGCAGTCAGTTCGCTCCACGACGCGCCCGCCGCGGTCGCCACCGCGTCCGGGATGGCCGCGCTCGACGCCCTCACGCTCGTGCTCGCCGAGGCCGGCGACACCGTCGTCTGCTCGAACGACACGTACGGCGGCACCACCGCGTACCTCGCGCACACCGCCGCACGCCGCGGCATCGACGTCGAGTTCGTCGACACGCTCGACGTCGACGCCTACCGCGAGGCGATAGACGACGACACCGCGTACGTCCACGTCGAGACCGTCGGGAACCCCAGTCTCGTCACGCCCGACTTCGACGCGGTCGCGGACGTCGCGCACGAGCACGGCGTCCCGCTCGTCGCCGACAACACGTTCGCCACGCCCGCGCTCTGCCGGCCGGGCGAGCACGGGGTGGACGTCGTCTGGGAGTCGACGACGAAGTGGCTCCACGGCTCCGGCACGACCGTCGGCGGCGTCGTCGTCGACACCGGCAACTTCGACTGGCGCGCGCACGACTACCCCGAGGTCGCGGGCCCGAATCCCGCCTATCCCGATACGGACTTCGCCGAGCACGCGCCCGACGCGCCGCTCGCGGCCGCCGTCCGCTACCGGTCGCTGCGCTCGCTCGGCGACCAGCAGAGTCCCTTCGACGCCTGGCAGACCATCCAGGGCCTCCAGACGCTCGAACTCCGGATGGACCGGCACTGCGAGAACGCGCGCGTCGTCGCCGAGTACCTCGACGACCACGACGCCGTCGACTGGGTCACCCATCCCGGCCTCGACTCGCACCCGACGCACGACAACGCCTCGAAATACCTAGACGGCGGGTACAGCGGCATGATCGCGTTCGGCCTCCACGGGAGCGAGGGCGACGAGGGGCCCGACGGCTACGCCGCGGGCAAGCGCTTCTGCGAGCGCGTGGAACTCGCGTCGTTCCTCGCGAACATCGGGGACGCGAAGACGCTCGTCATTCATCCCGCGAGCACCACGCACGCCCAGCTCTCGCCCGACGAACAGGCCGACGCCGGCGTCACGCCCGACCTCGTCCGCCTCTCCGTCGGCATCGAGGACCCCGCGGACCTGCTCGCGGACCTCGACGCCGCCATCGAATCCGCGACCGGCGAGACCGCGACTGACGAGACCGAGGCCAGCGAGGCCGCCGCCGACGGACCGAGGGGTGACGGCGCGTGACGACCGAGACCGTCACCGTCGGCGCGTTCGAGTTCCAGTGCGGCGAGACCGTTCCCGAGCTCACGCTCGCGTACGAGACGTACGGCGAGTTCGACGGCGGGAACGCGGTCCTCGTCACGCACGCGCTCACGGGGAGCGCGCACGTCGCTCGCCGCACCGGCCGCGACGGCTGGCAACGCGGGGGGAACGACGAGGACGACTCCGGCGACGCCGAGAGCGAGCCGGGAGAGAGCGCGAGCGCGCCGAACACGGCGGGGCAGGCGCGAGCGTGGTGGGGGGACGTCGTCGGCCCCGGGAAGGCCATCGACACCAAGGAGTACTACGTCGTCTGCGTGAACGTCCCCGGGTCGTGCTACGGGAGCGACGGCCCCGCCACCCCGAAGCCGGACACAGCCAAGAGCGACGACGAGCGCGAAACTTCGCGCTGGGGGACGGAGTTCCCGCCGGTGACGGTCGCGGACTGGACGCGCAGCCAGCGCCTCGTGCTCGACGAACTCGGCGTCGGCCGCCTGCACGCCGTCGTCGGCGGGAGCGTCGGCGGGATGAACGCCCTCGACTGGGCGAAGCGCTACCCGGACGACGTCGACCGCGTCGGCGCCGTCGCCACCGCGCCACGCCTGGACGCGCAGGGACTCGCCATCGAGTCCATCGCGCGGCGCGCGATCACGACCGACCCGGCGTGGAACGGCGGCGACTACTACCACACCGACGAGTCGCCCGACGACGGTCTCGCGCTCGCGCGCCAGCTCGGGCACCTCCAGTACCTCTCGAAGGACTCCATGGACGACCGGTTCGGGCGACGGGCCGCCGGGCGGAACGACGCCCGCGACCGCTTCCCGAGCGACCCCGCCGGCGAGTTCTTCCCCTACCGCGAGGTCGAGTCGTACCTCGACTACAACGCGGACTCGTTCACGGCGCGCTTCGACGCGAACAGCTACCTCTACCTCACCAGGGCGATGGACGACTACGACCTCGCCGCCGGCTACGAGGACGACGCCGCCGCGCTCGCCGCGTTCCAGGGCGAGGTGCTCGCGATGTCGTTCTCCGCGGACTGGCACTTCACGGTCGAGCAAGCCGAGGAACTCGCCGAGAGCGCGCGCGCCGCCGACGTCCCGGTCGCACACCACGTCGTCCAGTCCGACCACGGCCACGACGCGTTCCTCGTCGAACCAGAGCACGTCGGCCCGCCACTGCGGGACTTCCTCGCCGACGGCGTCGAGGGGCGCGCCGTCACCGACACCGAGAACGGCGGGAACCGCGACGACGAGCACGCGCCCGTCCACACGAGCCTGTTCTCGTAGAGCACACGAGCCTGTTCTCGTAGAGCACACGAGCCTGTTCTCGTAGGCCGCCGCCAGCGTCGAACCGCGTTCCCGGCGGCGCTGCCAGGGCGGTCTGGCGATCACCGACGACTACGTTCGAGTATATACCAGTCGGTTCCGGTCAGAGCGGTCCGGACCGATGGGAAACGACAAGAGACGAATTGTGGGGTCTGAGTGCCTCGTACCCCTATTATAAACTGCTTTAGTCGATATGGCGGGAGTATTCGGTGATGGCCGACAAGACACAGCGGTTCGCTGACGTGGTATCGCGGCGGACGTTCATCGCGACCACCGGCGTCGCCGGGGCAACAGCAGTCGCCGGCTGCATGGGGGGCTCGGGCGGCGAGAGCACGGACGAGCCAGACGGCGCCGACGACGGCGAGTCGACGACGACGCAGGGGGGCAACGACGACGGTGAGTCGACGGAGTCGGGGGCGCTGACGTCCGGCGGGTCCTCGACGGTGTATCCGATCATGAACACGGCCGCGTCGTACTGGAACGCGAACCGGCCCGCGGACGACACCGAGTACTGGCCGCACGGCGAGTACGGCATCGACACGGACCAGAACCTCGCGGACTACTGGGGTGGCCTGTACGGGTTCGAGGCGAGCGAGGGCGGTGACCCGCCGTTCCAGTTCACGGTCGGGCTCTCGCACTCGGGGACGGGCGTCGAGAAGGTCATGAAGGGCCAGCACGACCTCGGGAATTCGTCGGGGCGCGTCGAGGACGAACTCCCCGACCGCGACTCCTACGACGACTTCGTCGACCACGTCGTGGGCGTGGACGGGCAGCCGCTCGTGGTCTCCGAGGAGATCGCGGAGGCCGGCGTCTCGAAGATCACCGGCGACGAACTGAAGGGCCTCTACAAGGGTCGGATCACCAACTGGAGCGAACTCGGCGGCCCGGACAAGGAGATCCAGGTGCTCGGGCGCGTGAAGGGCTCGGGGACCCGTACCTCGTTCGTCGCGAACGTCTTCGGGAACCCCGAGGAGGACACGCAGGTCGCGAACCGGTTCGGACAGAACCAGCGCCTCGCGCAGGCGATCGCGCAGGCCGACAACGCGATCAGCTATCTCGCGCTCGCGTTCATCGACACCGACGGTGTTGCCCCCATCGCGCTGGAGTGGGAGGGCACCACGTACGCGTACCAGGACGACCAGAACGGCCTGGATTCGACGGCGTACCCGCTCTCGCGAGACCTCCACGCGTACACGTGGCAGGGAACGAGCGAGAAGGAGGCCGCCGTCCTCCGGATGGTCCTCAGCGACTTCGGGCAGGACACGTTCGTGAAGCCGAACAACTACTTCGCGCTCGGCAAGCGTCGCCAGGAGGAGCAATTGGCGAAGCTCCCCGAACCGTCGAACTGACGCGGTCGCTGGTGCGACGGTCTCGTCGTCCCGCCGTCGCTGTTGCGGTCGCCGTCGCGACGGTCACGTCATCCCGCCGTCGCTGTTGCGGTCGCCGTCGCGACGGTCTCGTCGTCCCGCCGTCGTCGTCCGCGACGGTCCGGCCGCCCGCTGTCGCTTCGAGCTCCTCCTCGCGCCCTAGCTCTTTGTCGGTCGGCGTCGACGTCGATACCGTGACTTCGCTCCTCGTCCAGGGCGTCCTGTTCGTGGCGAGCGTCGTCGGACTCGGCGTCGGCGCTCGCCTCCTCGTCGACGCGGCGGTCGCGCTCGCGCGTCGCGTCGGCTTCTCGGACCTCGTCGTCGGCCTCACGGTCGTCGCGGCGGGGACGTCGACGCCCGAGCTCGTCGTCACCGCCGACGCCGCGATGGCAGGGCTCGGTGACGTCGCCGTCGGGAACGTCGCGGGGTCGAACGTCTACAACCTCGCGTTCATCCTCGGCGTCGTCGCCGCGATTCGCGTGATTCCGATCGAGCGGTCGCTCGTTCACCGCGACGGCGTCGTGCTCGTCGCGTCCACGTTCGTCTTCGCCGGCGTGCTCCTCGACGGGGCCGTCGCGCGACTCGAGGGCGGTCTGCTCGTCGTCGCGTACGTCGCCTACACCGCCTACCTCCTCTGGGATGCCAGGTCGGACGCGGCAGCGACGGATTCGGGAGGTGCGGCGACGGCCGGTTCGGGAGGTGGGGCGACGACCGGTTCGGTGGACGCGACCGGGGCAGCGGTCCCGCTCCGCGTCGCCGCACCGAGCGCGAGCGTCCGAAGCGTGGTGCTTCTCGTCGTCGGGCTCGCGGTCGTGCTCGCGAGCGGGCACGTCCTCGTCGAGTCGGCCACCGTCGTCGCGAGCGCCGCCGGGCTCTCGGACGCGCTGATCGGCGGGACCATCGTTGCGGCGGGGACGTCGACGCCCGAGTTCGCCGTGTCGCTCGTCGCGCTCTCCCGGGGGAGCGTCGGCGTCTCGGTCGGGAACGTCGTCGGGAGCAACGTCTTCAACGCGCTGGCCGTCCTCGGCGTCGGCGCGCTCGTCCGCCCGCTGGCGGTGTCGTCGGTCGTCCTGGAGACCGTCGCGTGGCTCGTCGTCGTCGTCCTCGTCGCCGTCGCGCTCATGTGGTCCGGGCGACGGCTCTCGCGACCCGAGGGCGTGCTGTTCGCGCTCTCGGAGGTCGGTCGGTGGACGGCGGGCATCCTCGGCATCGTCGGTTGAGGCGGCGAATCCCACGAGAAGCGGCAGACAACCGACCGCGCGACCTCCTTCTCTCGACGCTACGACGCACGCCCACCAAACAATAACACTGCTGGGCGTTCTGTTGTTTGCTCTTATTATCTCGGGCCCCACACGAACGGCAAGTTTATTATAATCTGGGGAAGAATTATTAATCACACATGGGCTTTACCAGGCGGCGTCTCCTGTCGGCGACGGTCGGAGCGGTCGGTACGAGTGCTTTCGCGGGGTGTCTCGGCGATACCGGGCTCGCCGGCGGCCAGGAGTCGGCCGGTTCGGTCGCTCGGTCGACGTTCTTCGTCTTCGACAGCGTCGCCGCGCAGGTCGCCGGCGACGCGGCGACCGCGGACCTCCTCGTGCCGATCGGACAGCACGGGCACGGGTGGGAGCCCGGTCCGCGCGTCCGCGAGGACGTCCACACCGCGGACCTCCTCGTCCACGGCATGGACGGCTTCCAGCCGTGGGCCGACGACATCCGGGCGGACCTCGACGCCGACGACTCGCGCGTCGTCGCGGTCGACGCGAGCGCGGGCCTCGACTTGCTCGAAGCCGGCGGGAACCACGACGATGAGGCCCATCACGACGAGGAGGACGACCACGAGGAGGACGACCACGAGGAGACGCACGAAGAAGGTGGTCACGAGGGAGGCGATGGACACGACCACGGCGGAGGGATGGACCCGCACTTCTGGATGGACGCGCTACGGGCCAGGGATGCGGTCGGGAACGTCCGACGCGGGCTGGTCGACGTCGACCCCGAGAACGCCGAGGCGTACGCCGAGAACGCCGACGCGTTCCGTGACCGACTGGAGGACCTCCACGAGCGAGTCGCGTCGACGGTGGCGGCGGCGTCGAACGAGACCGTCCTGGTCGCGGGCCACGACTCGTTCCAGTACTTCAGCGACCGCTACGGCGTCACGGTCGAGGCGCTCACGAACGTCTCGCCCGACGACCGCCCGACGACGCGCGACATCGAGCGCGCACAGGAGGTCATCGACGCGCACGATCTCCGGTACATCTGCGCGGACCCGCTGGAGTCCCAGCGCGCCGCCGACCAGCTCGTCGACGAGACCGACGTCGAGGCGGTGCTGCCCCTGACGGCGATGCCGGGGCTGACCGACGAGTGGGCGAACGAGGAGTGGGGGTACGTCGAGATCATGGAGCGCGTGAACCTGCCGACACTCGAGCAGGCACTGGACGCATAATGACAGCAATCGAGGCCCGCGACGTCTCGTTCGCGTACGGCGACCGGCCGGTCGTCGAGGACGTGTCGCTCGACGTCGCGAGCGGCGAGTTCCTCGGGCTCGTCGGCCCGAACGGCTCCGGGAAGTCCACGCTCCTCGAACTCCTGATCGGGCTCCGGCGTCCCGACTCGGGGTCGGTCGCGCTGTTCGGCGAGCCAGCCGTGGACTTCGAGGACGGGGAATACATCGGCTACGTGCCGCAGGACGTCGCGAGCGCGAACGGCGAGATGCCGGTCACCGTCGCGGAAGCGGTTCGCATGGGGCGATACCCCCACAAGTGGTTCCGGCGGTTCGACGACGAGGACCGCCGAGCCGTCGACGACGCGATGGCTCGCGTCGGCATCACGGACCTCGCCGAGCGCCGCGTCGGCCGGCTCTCCGGCGGCCAGCGCCAGCGCGTGTTCATCGCTCGCGCGCTCGCGTCGAACGCCGAGTTGCTCGCGCTCGACGAGCCGACGGTCGGCGTCGACGCCGACTCGCGGGAGGCGTTCTACGACCTCCTCCACGAGCTGAACGACGACGGACTCACCGTCGTCCTCATCGAGCACGACATCGGCGTCGTCACGACGCACGCGTCGGCAGTCGCGTGCCTGAACCGGGAGCTGTTCTTCCACGGCGACCCCGACGCGTTCGTCGAGACGGACGCGTTGAGCCAAGCGTACGGCGACGCCCAGCACGTTGTCCACCACGATCACTGATGTCGACGCAAGCAGCTCTCGCGTCGACCGCAGCGCTGGCCGCTGGCGTGCTCGACGCGATCGACGCGCTGTCGCGAGTCGTCGTCGACGACCTCTGGGGTGGCCTCCTGGACGTCCTCGCCGGCTCGACCGGACTCGACGTCCTCGCGTTCCCGTTCATGCAGCGAGCGTACTTCGCGGCGGTGTGCGTGGCGCTGATCGGGCCGCTCGTCGGGAGCTTCCTCGTCCACCGCGAGATGGCGATGATCGGCGACACGCTCGCGCACTCGGCGTTCGCCGGCGTCGCCGCCGGCCTGTTCGCGAACGCGGTGTTCGCCGTCGCCGTTCCGCCGCTGCTGACCGCGCTGGTCGTCGCGGCCGTCGCCGCACTCCTCGTGCAGTCGCTCGTCGACTACGCGGGCGCGTACCGCGACACGTCGCTCGCGATCGTCCTGACCGGGTCGTTCGCGGCCGGGAGCGTGCTCGTGACGGCGACCGACGGCGGCATCGCCGTCGGGATCGACGCGTACCTCTTCGGGTCGCTCGCGACCGTCACGCGGACGAACACCACCATCCTGCTGGTGCTGAGCGCGGTCGTCGTCGGCGTCGTCGCCGTCGCGTACCGGCCGTTGCTCTACGTCACGTTCGACGAGATCGGTGCTCGAGCCGCCGGGCTCGACGTCGGCCACTACAACCGCCTGCTGGCGGTCCTGACGGCGATCGTGGTCGTCGGCGCGATGCAGATCATGGGCGTCATCCTCGTCGCGGCGATGCTCGTGATCCCGGTCGCCACGACGACCGCCGCGAGCGGGTTCGCGCGCTCGGTCGTCGCGGCGATCGGCGTCGCGCAGGCCACGACGATCGCGGGCGTCACCGTCTCGTACCGCTTCGACGTCGCCGCCGGCGGGACCATCGTCCTCGTCGGGATCGGTGGGTTCGTCGCCGCGAAGCTCGCTGGCCGCGTCCGGCGACGATACGTCGCGGAGAGGCCCACCCGTGCGAGTCCGAACGCTGCGAGCGGGCGGGAGTCGGCCGCGAGCGGAGCGGACGAGTCCGAGTGAGCGATACATCGCGACCGCTTTACGGCGTCCGCGTCGGGACCCACCGTGCTCTTGGGGCTGCTCTCCGTACGGTCGTGCATGCCCGACAGCGACCTCGTCGTCGCGTTCCAGCGCGTGGCCGACGGCGACCCCGACGCACCGCCGATCGTGGACCTCCTCGCGGACCTGCAGGCGGCGACCGAGCGCGGCGTCGCCGCGGTGGAGGCCGTCCACGACCACGCGGCGGACGACGCGGCGACGCTCGACCCCGAGGCTGACGCGGCGGCGTACGCGGACGTCGTCGAGACCGTCGAGGACGTCGGGTACCTCGTCGACCGCGTGAACGAGCAGGTGGCGCTCGTCGGCGACCTCGTCGCCGCGCGCACCACTGCGGCCAGCGAACCCGGGAGTGGACAGGGGTCGCTCGACGACGTCGAGGTCGCCGAGCGCGTGGTCGCGTTCGTCGAGGAATCCGACGGGATGCTCCTGCCGAGCGAGCGCGCGGAGCGGTACCGGGATGCGGTCGTCGAGAACTGACGCGGCGTCGTCCCCCGTGACGCGATCGTCGAGGACCGACCCGGCTAACGCATCGGATAGTTTACCAAAACCGCGTTCCGGGAACGCTTTTCTCGAATCCGGTCGACCGTTCGCGTATGCTCTACGTCGGGAGCGACGACGGCGCGTACCGCCTCGCTGGCGTCCGTGACGCGAACGGAGACGATACAGCGACGACCGAGCAGGTGCTCGAGTCCGGCGCGGTGATGCGACTCCGCCGACTCGACGACGTCGGTTCCGGTGGGTTGTTCGCCGCGACCGCGACGGGCCTCTACCACTCGCCGACGGGCGAGGAGTGGGTCGACCTCGGGGCTCCAGGCGAGGCGGCGTACGCGGTCGGTGCGAGCAGCGACGGCGAGACGCTGTACGCCGGCACCCGGCCGGCCGCGATGTACGCCGCGACCGTCCCCGACGACGTCGGGACGGACGGCATCGGCCTTGCGGCGAGCGCGCTCGAGTGGCGCGAGTGCGAGGGCTTCCAGGACCTGCCGTCGCGCGAGCACTGGCGCCTCCCCCGCCACGAGGACCTCGCGCACGTCCGCGACGCGAAGGGCCTGCCGGGGCGACCCGAGGGCGTCGTCGCGGCTGTCGAGGTCGGCGGCGTCCACGCGAGCGAGGACCGCGGCGAGACGTGGAGCGAGCGCCGTGGTCCCATCACCGACCCGCGGCCCGAGGTCGCCGGCGACGGCGACGACGTCGACTGGAGCGCACGTCCTACCGATAGCAACGAGATCGACTGGAGCAGGCGCCCTGGAGACGTCCACGACGACGTCCACGAGCTCGCCGTCGTCGACGCGGAGACGTGGATCGCGGCGACCGGGTTCGGGCTGTTCCGGACGACCGACGCCGGCCGGTCGTGGACGCGACTGGACGACGGCGTCGACCAGCGGTACTTCCGCACGGTCTTCCACCACGACGGCACGACGTACGCCGCCGGCGCGCTCTCGAGTTCGGGAAACTGGGACGCTCCCGACGAGGACCCCGGGTTCTTCGCGTACCGCCCCGGCGACAGCCTCGAACCCATCGCGTACCCGACGCCGACCGAGGTCGTCACCGGCCTCGGCGCGGTCCCGACCAACGGGGTCGACGGCGCCGAGAGCGAGCGCACGCTCGTCGCGGGAACGCACCGCGGGTCGCTGCTCCGCGCTGACCCGGCCGACGACGCTACCGACGCCCCCGACGACGACGGCACCGCTGACGACGGCGGCGGCGACGGTGCCTGGCGCGAAGTCGGCTCGTTCCCGGTCGGCGAAACCACCGGGACGTACACGCCGCTCGCGTGGCTCGACGGACGAGTACCGTAACGAAAGAACTGCGGTCGCGACCGCCTAGAGGATGCCTTCGGCTTCGAGGACGTCGACGAGCTCGGGCATCGTCGACACGGTGACGTCGCACGCCGGTTCGACCGCGGGCTTGGGCTCGAACCCGATCGCGAGCCCGGCGACCTCGAGCATCGGGAGGTCGTTCGCGCCGTCGCCGACCGCGACCGTGTCCGTCATCGCGACGCCGTGCTCGTCCGCGTACTCGCGGAGTGCGTCGTCCTTCGTGCCCTCCACGAGCGCGCCCTCGACTCCGCCCGTGAGTGCGCCGTCCTCGACGGGCAGCCGGTTGGCGACGATGGCGTCGACCGCGACGCCCTCGCGGTCGAGCGCGGCGGCGACGCCCTTCTCGAACCCGCCGGTGAAGATGGCGGTCGTCACGCCCGCGTCGTTCAACGCTTCGATGACGTCGGCGGCGCCCTCGCGGAGTCGAACGTTCGCCCACGCGCGTCCGGCCGCGTCCTCGCTCAGGCCGTCGAGGAGCGCGGCGCGCTGCCGCAGGCTCTCCGCGTACCCGATCTCGTCGTTCATCGCGCGCTGCGTGATGGCCGCCATCTCGTCGGCCACCCCGCACTCGTCGCCGAGCAGTACCGTCATCTCGGAGTCCGAGAGCGTCCCGTCGAAGTCGAACGCGACCAGCGTCATACCCACGACTGAGCGAGCGCCCGCCTTGTAGCCTCCGGGTCCCGGTCGAACTCGCCACCCTCGCGGTCGCTTCGACCGTCGATGGCCGCGCCGCGACCGGGGTGTCGACCGGCGAACTCGCACACACCATTAAGCCGCCGTGGTCCGAACCGGCGGGCATGGACGAAGCGGACGAGGCCATCGAGGCCGTCGAGGACACGAACCTGCGCGGGCTCGTCGAGGAACTGCACGAGAACGCCGACGCCTCGCTCCGGCTGGCGTTCCGGTACGAGGGCGAGGAGTACGACCTCGTGCACGTCAGCGACGAGGTCGACGCCCAGTACACAGACGGGGAACTCGAAGAGCGCGTGAAGACGCTCCTCATGAAGGCGCTCGGGGACCCACCCCAGGAGCAAGCGCTCTACGACTTCGGCGAACTGAACTCGACGGTCCGGTTCTTCGACGAGGTCATCGTCGCCGTGTTCCCCGACGAGGAGTGGAGTGGCGTCGTCGTCGTCTTCGACCGCGAGGAGTCGCCGCTCGTCGACACCACGCTCGACTACCTCAACGTCGACGACTGATCTGACTCGACTGTTCCTGCCAGCCGCCGGCTGCGACCAGCGGACGCTCTCGAACGCGACCGGCGTTCTCAGTCGTCTGGAACCGGCCCGCTATTCTTGTGACTCGATACCATATTTTTCCGGTATGGAGCAGAACGTCGGTCGAACGGACGGTATCGGTCGCGTCGTCCTCGGAGGCATCCTCGGCGTCGTCTCGCTCGCCATCCTCGCCGACGCCGTCGGCGGCGCACCGGTGGTGCTCTCGCCCGTCCTCGGTGCGCTCTCGCTGATACTCCTCGTCACGGGCGCGACGAACACCTGTGGCGTGTACTCGCTGCTCGGCATCGACACCAGCCAGTAGCGGGACGCGGTCGCGTCGACGGTGTCGAGTCCTCCACTGACCGGGACGCGGCCGCGACGGCGCGTCAGAACTCGGTCCAGGCTCGCGGTCCGGCGTCGCTCGGGAGGCCCCGGACGCGGTACTCTCGTGCCCCCGTCGCCTCGACTTCCCGGACCTCGACGACGCCGTCGAACGGCTGCTTGATGATGCCAAGCGAGTCCTGCGGGACGGGCGTGTCGAGCACGAACCCGCCGAGGAACCCCGAACTCTCCACGCGCCCCGTGAGGACGTGCAGGAACTGGTAGACGCGGCGGACGTCCGCGTACATCAGCAGCGTCGAGAGCGTGTGCATGCCGACGCTCGTGCTCGACAGCGACTCGTCCTGGTGGAACCGCCGCATGAAGTCCGTCAGGCCGATCCCGATCCCGGTGAGGTCGCCCGCGCTCGACACCAGCCGGCGGGTCGCGGACTCGTCGCCGCCGAACCCGCGCTGGCGGGTGACGCAGTCGACGACCGCGAGCGTGTCGACGTCGGGGTGGACGTCGCGGTACTCGCGCTCGACGGTTTCCGCGGCCTTCCGCGTCGTCACGAACGCCGTCGCGCGGTCGTCGCCGCGGTCGGCCGCCAGGACCTCGTACAGCAACTCGCGCTTGCCCGTCATCGGGGGGCCGACGATGAGGACGTTCGACCCGTCCCGGACCGTGCTCGTGTCGAGGTCCGGGGCCAGATCCGTCATTGCCCGCCGGTTGGAGCGCGCACGTCAAGAAACCGCTGGTCGGAATGACTGCTGCTCACGAGGTGGTGGGTCGGGAGAGCGCGGTCACGCCCGGTCGCGCCACGGGCCGGCGTCGGTCGTCCTCGCGATTCGTGCGACGAACGCGCCGACGAGCTGGACCGTCGGCGAAAGGGCGACGAGCGCGAGCAGCACGACGTCGCGGACGAGGGCGCGTCGGGCGTCGCGGTCCTCGTCGCTCGCGAGCGTCTCGACGGCGCTCCGGTCGGTCTCCACTGGCGTCCCCGTCGGCGATTCGCGCGTCGCGTCGTCGTCTGGCATCGTTCGGCAATTCTCGCCGCCCTCCCCGGTAAAGGAAGCGTTATGGGCGGCGGGATGATGGATTCGCGTATGAAGGTCCTGGTGACGGACCCCATCGCCGACGCGGGTATCGAGCGCCTGAGAGACGCCGGTCACGAGGTCGAGACGGCGTACGACGTCGAGGGCGACGCGCTCCTCGACGCGGTCTCGGACGCGAACGGACTGGTCGTGCGTTCCGGGACCGAGGTGACGGAGGCCGTCTTCGAGGCGGCGCCGGAGCTCGTCATCGTCGGTCGCGCCGGAATCGGCGTGGACAACATCGACATCGACGCGGCGACCGAGCACGGCGTCGTCGTCGCGAACGCGCCCGAGGGGAACGTTCGCGCTGCGAGCGAGCACACGGTCGCGATGGCGTTCGCGACCGCGCGCTCCATCCCGCAAGCCCATACGCGCCTCCGGGGCGGCGAGTGGGCGAAGGGCGAGTTCCTCGGCACCGAAGTGAACGGGAAGACCCTCGGCGTCGTCGGCCTCGGTCGCGTCGGCCAGGAGGTCGCGAAGAAGTGCCACGCGCTCGGGATGGACCTCGTCGCGTTCGACCCCTACATCAGCGAGGAGCGCGCCGAACAGCTCGGCGCGGAACTCGTCGACCTCGACGCGTGCCTGGACCGCGCGGACTTCCTCACCGTGCACGTCCCGTTGACGGACGAGACCGAGAACATGATTGGGGAGGAAGAGCTCGCGCAACTCGAGGGCGGGTACGTCGTGAACTGCGCGCGCGGCGGCGTCGTCGACGAGGGCGCGCTCGCCGCGGCCGTCGAGGACGGCGTGCTCGCGGGCGCGGCGGTGGACGTGTTCGCCGAGGAGCCCGTGAGTCCCGACAACCCCCTCTTGGACGTCGAGGACGTCGTCGTGACGCCCCACCTCGGTGCGAGCACCGAAGCGGCCCAGGAGAACGTCGCGGTGTCGACCGCCGACCAGATCGTCGCTGCGTTCGCGGGCGAACCCGTGATGAACGCGCTGAACGCGCCGTCGATGGACGAGGCGGCGTTCCCGCGCGTCGAGCCGTACGTCGACCTCGCGGAGACCTCGGGGAAGGTCGCCGCGCAGCTGTTCGGGAAGCGCGTCGAGTCCGTCGAGGTCTCCTACGAGGGCGACATCGCGGAGGAGGACGTCGAGCTCGTCACCGCGAGCGCGCTCAAGGGCGTGTTCGAGCCCCTGGAGTGGCAGGTGAACGCGGTGAACGCGCCGCGGATCGCGGAGGAGCGCGGCGTCGAAGTCACGGAGTCGAAGTCACGGAGTAGCGACGACTTCCAGAGCCTCGTCACCGTCACCGTCAGCGACGGCGAGGCGGAGGTCTCGGTCTGTGGGACGCTGTTCGCGGGCGACGACCCCCGTATCGTTCGCGTCGACGGCTACCGCGTGGATGCCATTCCCCACGGCCGGATGGTCATCGCGCGGAACGCGGACGAGCCCGGCGTCATCGGCCTCATCGGGTCCGTGATGGGCGAGTACGACGTGAACATCGCGGGGATGTTCAACGCCCGCGAGACCATCGGCGGGGAAGCGCTCACGGTGTACAACGTCGACGGCGACGTCCCGGACGCCGCCATCGAGGCGCTGCTCGCGGACGACCGCATCATCGAGGTCCGCGAGATCGTCCTGAACGGCGGCACGTAGTGACGCCGTCGGCGCCTCGTTGCCGTAGCCGTGCCGGTACTCGGCGGACCGGCGTTAGCGGAACTGATCGATCGCGAGCCAGGTGCCCGAGAGCACGATGCACGCCGTGAGGGTGATAACGGCGAACGCGTAGTACGGATTGGAGAGGCCGACGCCACCCCCTGGGTTCGTCACGGTCGGGATGCTGATCAGTGCGAGCGTGACGAGTGCGGATGCGAACGCGATGAGCATCGAACGGGAGCCCATGGCGGATATGGTTTCGAACATGAGGGTCCGGGGCCGTCAGTTTTCGGGAGTAGGTGCGTATCCGGGCACTATTGGGCTTCGATCTCGAGGACGTCGAGGTCGGCGAGGTTCGGTCCGTGGAAGTAGAACTTGACGCCACGGCCTTCGTTGTTCATGGACATCCCGTCGAACTCGGCTGTCGAACCGGACCGACCAGGGACTCTCGAACGTGACTCCCGGACGTCCACTTTCCGGTCGGCGAGGGCGATCTCGAGGCCTGCACGGACGGCGTCGTTGACGAGCACGCGAGCACCGGAACAGCGGAGGAGAACGTCGCGGTGTCGACCGCCGACCAGGTCGTCGTGGCCTCCTCAGAAGAAGCGGCTGGCGCGTTGAGCGAGCGTTTCGAGCCAGGATTCGTTCGCGCGCAACTCGCGGATCTCCGCGTTGCGCTCGGCGAGGATGGTCTCGTAGCGGTCGCGGACGGCGTCGAGTTCGCGCTCGCGAGCGTCGCGGTCGGATCGCAGGTGGTCGACGCGCGCGGCGAGCACGCTCGCTGGCGGCAGCTCGGCCGTCTCGCGGTCCGCGAGGGGCTCGCTGTTCGGTGCGGGGGCGACTTCGCGCGTGCCGTCGCCAGCGTCGTCGGCGCGGCCGCGCGCGTCGCCGCCCGCTTCGCCGTCCGGGACGGTCCATTCGACGGTGATGGCGGAGTCGGTCGACATGGACCAGAACTCTGTGTGGGAATGACTATCAAACCCCGTCAGTCCCGCGGAATGCGAGCGTCAGACGCGGAATGCGAGCGTCGGACGGACCCGACGACTTCGCCGAGCCCGGCGAACCGCAACAACCGGAAACCCCGGCGAACCGACCGACTCGCACCGTCAAACTGATGCGTCGCCTCGCGGACCGTTCCCTGTGCAACGACGAGCGTTCGCCCTTCTGGCGTCGGCCGCACTCGGAGCGACGACCGGCTGTCTGGCCGCGCTGGACGGGAGCGCGGAGACCGCGACTGCCGGACGCCCGAACTGCGAGACGCGCTCGCGGGACGCGACGATCGACGAACTCACGAAGGCCGACGAGGACGACCGGTTCACTCTCGCTGGCGAGATCGTGGAGACGAACGACGACGGCCGGTGGGTGCTCGTCCACGACGGAACCGGCGTGGCGAAGGTCTCCGCCGAATCCAGCCCAGCGGGCGATGCACTCGTCGACCATCCCCAGGACGACTGCATCCAGTTCAGCGGTCGCGTCGGGAACGTCCCCGACCACGACGACGGACGCCTCGTCCAGATCTCGATGTACCTCGGCGAACTCGTCACCCCCGAAGCCGCCGCCACCCCCACCGACCAGGAGGACTGATCCGGCGCTCCTCTCCGTTCTCCCGCTGCCCCGACGGCAGCGACCTGACGGGCGGACGCCCCGAGAGCTCGACCCGAGGGTCGCCGTGTACTTGCCCAGTCGGTTCGGGAAACGGCGACCACGGGGTCGCCGTCTGCTCGATCAGTCCGTCAGGTGCTCGCGGACGCCCTCGGTCGTCCCCGGCACCGGCTCGGGGTCGGCGCCGGCGGCGGCCGCCGCGTCGGGGTCCTTCAGGAGGTGTCCGGTCGTCAGGAGCGCGACGCGCTCGTCGTCCTCGATGGTCCCCTCCTCGCGGAGCTTGCGCGCACCGGCGAGGCTCGCGGCGCTCGCGGGCTCGACGCCGACGCCCTCGCCCGCGAGGTCGCGCTGCGCTCGCGTGATCTCCTCGTCCGACACGGCGACCGCGGTCCCACCGGTCTCGCGGATGCCCGGGAGCGCCTTCGGCGCGTTCACGGGGTTCCCGATGCGGATCGCGGTCGCGCGCGTCTCCACGTCGTCCCACCGCCGGACCGCGTCGTTGCCCTCGCGAACGGCCTCGACCATCGGCGCCGCCCCCTCCGCTTGGACGCCCGTGAGCGTCGGGACGTCGTCGCGGTCGAGCGCGCCCGACTGTACGAGCTCGCGGAAGCACTTGTACAGCGCCGCCGTGTTCCCCGCGTTCCCCACCGGGAGCACGATGCGGTCCGGGAAGGTCCCGTAATCGTCCCTGAATCCTTCGAGTATCTCGAGGCCGATCGTCTTCTGGCCCTCGAGCCGGAAGGGATTCAGCGAGTTCAGGAGGTACGCGTCGCCGGATTCGGCGAGGTCCTGGACGATGTCGAGGCAGCGGTCGAAGTTCCCGTCGACCTCGAGGATGCGCGCGCCGTGCAGGCTCGCCTGCGCAACCTTCCCCGCCGCGACCTTCCCCGCCGGCAGCAAGACCAGGGTCTCCATGTTCGCGCGAGCGCCGTACGCCGACAGCGCAGCGCTCGTGTTCCCGGTGCTCGCGCACGCGAGCCGGTCGACGCCGAGTTCCTGGGCGACGCGGACGCCGACGGTCATCCCGCGGTCCTTGAACGCTCCAGTGGGGTTCATGCCCTCGTGCTTCACGCGTAACGCTTCCACGCCCAGTTCGTCCTCGAGGTCCGGCACCCGATGCAGGGGCGTATCCCCCTCCGGGAGCGTCACGCCCACCTCGAACGGGAGTGCGTCCGAATACCGCCAGACGCCGCGGCCCTCGAAGTCGTCGAACGTCGGCAAGCTATCATATCTCGCTTCGAGCAACGCGCCGCAGTCGCACGTGTACCGCACGTCTTCGAACGGCGCGTACGCGTCGCCGCACTCGATGCACGCGAGCCACACGCCGTCGTCGTTCGCGACCGACGGCGCCGCCGGCGCCGGCGCGTCCAGTGAGAGCGAATCCATTACCGGGGCGAAAGCCCCGCGCACGCAAAAGTCCGCGGGGTCCACCCAGACGTTGCCGGCCCGACCCTGGCGCCGAAATCGCGTATCGTGACGATCTGCACAAGACACTTGACGTCCTTGCCCGGACGTGCGACCGTGACCTCGCCCTCCACGTCCACCGCGGACAGCGACAGCGACGCCAGCGGGCGCTCCCGACGTGCGGTCCTCGCGACCGCTGGCACCGCCATCGCTGGCGCACTCGCCGGTTGCAGCGCGCTCGGTGGCGGCACCACGCCGTCGTCGTTCGCCGACGGCGACTGGCACTCGTTCGGGAACGCACCCGGGAATCAGAACCACGTCGCCGGTGGCGCCCCGGAGCCGACCGACCACGCGGTCCTCGCGTCCGCGAACTTCCCGTACGCACCGCCGGTCGTCCACGACGACGTGGTGTACTTCGCGACTGAACGCACCGTTCACGCGGTCGCTGTCGACGGCACCGACGCGTGGGCCACGCCGGTCGCTGCGGGCACCGACGAACGCCGCTGGGTCTCGGGCACGCCCGCAATCGACCCCGACCACGGCCGGCTCTACGTCCCGACAAGGGTCGTCCCGCGGAGCGACGGCCCGGACCCGGCGCCCGCGTACGTGACCGCGTTCGCGCTCGACGACGGCGACCCCACGTGGACGACTCGCGTCGGCGACGGCCGAACGTACGGCGTCACCGTCGACGTCCGCGACGTCTACGTCCGAAGCGCGACCGCGTGCGTCCGGCTCGGCCCCGATGGCAGCGAGCATTGGCGGACGCCCATGGAACCGCTCGAATACGACGAGTACAGGCTCGGTGACGACTTCGCGACGCAGGTCGCGCCCGCCGTCGAGAACACGGGCGTGTACGTCCCCGACCGGAACGCCCTCGTCAAACTCGAACCGGGAACCGGCGACGAACGCTGGCGCGTCGACGCGAAGACGCCGCACGCCGCCCCAGTCCTCGACGACGGCGGCGTCGTCCAGACCGGCTGGCAGGGCGTCGTCGCCACCGACCGCTACGGCGACGTCCGCTGGCGACGCGACCTCCGATCGCTCGCCGCCGCCGCGGTCGACGACACTGACGTCTACGTCGCCGGGAGCGACCTCCACGAGATCGATGGGGCGACCGGCGAGACGAACTGGCAGACGCGCCTCTCCAGCGGCGAACTCGCGACCGCCGCACCGGTCGTCACCGACGAGTCAGTCGTCGTCGACGACGACCACCCGGTCGCGTACCGCCGCAACGCCGACGGCCTGCTCGCCCCCGACCGCGAACGCTGGTCGTACACACAACCACACACCTCCACGTACGCATCGCCCGTCATCGCAGCCGGCAAACTGTTCGCCGTCGGCCCCGCAGGACTGCACGCCTTCGAACACGCCACCGACACCTAGCCACGACACACCCCAACGCTCGGGGAAGCAGAGGGAGACCACCAGAAACGGCCGCATGGGGACGGCTGTATGCCCCTCCAGTCCGTTCAGTCCCCGTCGAATTCGTCGATGACGTCGTGAACGGTGTCGGTCCACTCGTCGAGTGCGTCGTGCAGCAAGTCCTTGGCGTCGGGGAGATCAGTGGCGGTGTACTGGTAGACGTAGCCGCCGGCGTCGAGCAAGCGTCGATTCCTGTCCGCGAGGCCGCTGTCGAGGAGGGTCGAGAGCGACCGGTTGACGTTCGAGCGGTCGCGGTCCATCTCCGACGCCAGCTCCTCGACGGTACTCCCGGGGGTCTCGAGGAGTGCGACGTACGTGCGGACCTCGTGGTCCTGGATGCCGAACACGCAACTGAGGACGCTCTCGAACGTCGGGTCGGGTTGCTCGAGGAGGTCCCCGAGGTCCGGACGCTGGTCGGTCATACCCCCTCTTCCGGCGTCGTCGGTGAAAAACGTACCTCCGGCGTGCGGCGTCGTCCGGCGACAGTGCGCGAGCTCGAGCGACGACCGTCAGTCCTCGACGGGTTCGGCGTCCTCGCGCGCGTACCCCTGGTTGCGGATGCACTCGCGCATCTCGGCTTCGCTCGCGTGCTTGTGGAGCGTCGTCGGGGTGTCGCAGTAGAACGTCGAGCCGTCGCGCCGGAGCGTCACCTCGTGCTCGCTCCCGAGGAGTTCGGTGACGATGACGACGCGTCGGCCGTCGGCGAGCGCCGCGAGTATCTCGTCGACGTCCAGCTCGCCGGCGTCAGCGCGGAGGGGGTCCATGCCGTACCCTGGGGCGGTGAGTGCCATCGTTGTTTCGACCGGTGCTGGCGTCCTCGTGATACCCGTCTGGCTGGACGCGGTCGGGTTCGCGAACGCGCCGGCGCTCCCGAACGTCAGCGTGCAGAGCCTCGTCGGGCACGTCGTCTACGGCGTGATCCTCGGCGCGGTCTACGCCGCACTCGACTGAGATCGCCGGAGGTCGAAGGGTCGAGCGTCGGCCCCTTACTGGCTTGGCGCGCCGGCTTTTCGCGTCCGCCTCGAACCGTCGCGTATGTCCGAGACGGCAACGCAGACAGAGACCGGTACCGACGCGAGACTGGCCGAGTGGCAGGCCGGCGTCATCGGCGGCGTCCTCGGTGGCGTCGTCATGGCCGTCCTCTACTCGGCGTTCCAGCCGTCGTTCCTCACCGACGCCGTCCCCGGCATCTACGGCCTCGACGGCGCCGGCGGCATCGTCGGATGGACGTTGCACGTCTCGCACGCGGCGGTCCTCGGCGTCGTCTTCGCGTTCGCGTTCGACGCCGTCGAGGGCGCCGAGTGGCGACTCCCGAACACGACGGCCGTCAGCGTCGTGCTCGCACTCACCGTGTGGGCGTTCGCCGCGCTCCTCGTCGACCAGGTCGGGATCTGGAACACCGGCGTCGCGCCGGCGCCCGCGTCGTTCGACGTGACGCTACTCGGGTTCGTCACGCACCTCGCGTACGGTCTCGTCGTCGGCGTCACCGCCGCACTCCTCCGCTGAGGTCGCGACGGCGGCCGCGCCGCGCGGCGGCGCTGGTGGTTGCGTCGCTCGTCGCTACGGCGAGACGTCGTCGACGCGCACCCACTCGCCGCGGTCGTCGCTCGCCGCGACGGCGTCGAGCACGCGCTGGACGTCGAACGCGGAGTCGAACGTCGCGACGTTCGAGTCGACCGCGGTCGCGGCGCCGGCCTCGCTCGCGGGGACTTGCGCGAGGAACTCGGCGTTCTCGTGGACGAACGTGTGCTCCCACCCGAGGACGTGCCCGGGCGGCCACCAGTGCTCGACGTACGGGTCGCTCTCGTCGGTGACGAGCACCGTCTCGAACCCCCGCGAGTCCCCCGCGTGCACCTCGAGTTCGTTGAGTCGCTCGAGCGAGAACCGGACGCTGCCGTCGGTGCCGTGGACCGCGATGCTGTGGTCGTTCGTGTGCCCGGTCGCCATCCGGGACGCCTCGAACGTCCCCATCGCGCCGCTCTCGTACTCGACCTGCGCCGAGTACGCGTCGTCGACCGTCACGGGCTTCGTCTCCGCGTCGCTATCGCCCCCGTCGTCGTCGCCGTTCCCGCGGCCGTCGCCGCCGTCGTCCTCGACGGGACGCTCGTCGACGAACGTCCGCAGGTGGCCGCTGACGCGTTCGGGCGCGCCGACGCGGTCGCCGACGAGGAAGGAAGCGAGGTCGACGGTGTGCGCGCCGAGGTCACCGAGCGCGCCGCTGCCGGCGAGTTCGGCGTCGTTCCGCCACGACCAGGGCTCGTCGGGGTCGACGAGCCAGTCCTGGAGGTACGACCCGCGGACCTGCCGTATCTCGCCGAGGTCGCCGCTCGCGATCAGGTTCCGCGCGTACTGGATGGCGGGCACGAACCGGTAGTTGAACGCACAGCCCGCGACGGCGTCGCTCTCGCGAGCGGCGTCGCGCATCCGCTCGGCGCCGGCGAGCGTCGGTGCGAGCGGCTTCTCGCAGAGCACGTGCGTGCCCGCTTCGAGCGCCGCGACGGTCGGCTCGACGTGCAGGAAGTTCGGGGCGAGGTTGTAGAGGACGTCGACGTCGTCGACGACGTCGCGCCAGTCGGTCGCGTACCGCTCGAACCCGAGGCGGTCGGTCCACTCGTCGAGCGCGTCCTCGTCGGTGCCGACGAGGACGTCGCGCTCGACCGCCGGGGCGTCCGGGAAGAACATCGGGAGTCGAGCGAGCGCGTTCGCGTGCGCCTTGCCCATGAAGCGATACCCGAGGAAGCCGACGGAGAGCGCGTCGCTCGTCGTCATACTATACTGTCCCGGGGACGAACCCATAGACCTTCGCCCGGCGCGCGGCGCCGCGAGTGGTCCGACCCCGGCCACCTCGTCTGGGGCGTCCTCCTGGGTGCCGGCACGGCGATCGCGCTCTCGAACTGAAGGCGGCGGCACGGCGATCGCGCTCTCGCGGTGAGAAACGACGCCGTCTACAGGCGGCTCAGGAGAGGAGTTCGACCAGGAGCGCCTTCTGGACGTGCAGGCGGTTCTCGGCCTGCTGCCAGACGAGCGAGCGCTCGCTCTCGATGGCGGCGTCGGTGACCTCCTCGCCGCGGTTCGCGGGCAGGCAGTGCATGAACTTCGCGTCCGCGGCTTCGAGGACGTCCGCGGTGACGGTCCAGCCGTCGAACGCCTCGCGCTTGTCGTCGTCCTCGCCCATGCTCACCCAGACGTCCGTCTCGATCACGTCGACGTCAGCGACTGCCGCCTCGAAGTCGTGCGTGACCGTGGGTGCCGGGCCGACGGCGGCGGCGCGATCGAGGACGTCCTGATCGAGCCCGTGGCCCTCCGGGGTTGCGATCGTGCAGTCGACGCCCGCCATCGCGCACGCGATCGCGAACGACGCGGCGACGTTGTTCCCGTCGCCGACCCACGCCACCGACGCGTCCTCGAAGTCGTCGTCGAACGCCTGCTGGATCGTCAGGAGGTCCGCGAGGGCCTGACAGGGGTGGGCGTCGTCCGTGAGCGCGTTCACGACCGGGACGTCCGCGTACGCCGCGATCGTCTCGATGGCGTCGTGGTCGAACGTCCGGATGGCGAGCGCGTCCGCGTACCCCGAGAGCGCGCGCGCGGTGTCCTTCAGGGGCTCGCCGTGCCCGAGGTGCGTCGCGTCCGGGCCGAGGAATACCGCGTGCCCGCCGAGCTGGGTCATCCCCGTCTCGAAGCTCATCCGCGTTCGCGTCGAGGGCTTCTCGAACAGCATCCCGAGCGTGTGCTCGGGGAGGTCGCGATGCGGGGTGCCGGCCGCGAGCGACTGCTGGTAGTCGGCGGCGTCCGCGAGAACGGCGTGGAACGTCTCCACGCTCAGGTCGTCCACGTCGAGGACGTGCGCGGGTGGCTCTGGGCTCGATGCGGTCGACGGGTCGGCTGTCGGCGTGCTCATGGTTGAATGCTCACTGCTGGCTCGCGACGACCGACTCGAGGACCGCGACGGCGCGGTCGTAGTCGGCGAGCGCGAGGTGTTCGTCGGGCGAGTGGTCGAGCGAGGAGTCCCCGGGGCCGTACGTGGCGACGGGGCAGTCCCACGCGGCGTCGTAGAGGTTCGCGTCGGCGGTACCGGTCTTGCGGAGGAGGCTGGGCTCGCCCCCCGCTCGCCTGATCGCGGTGCGGAACGCCCGCCCGAGTTCGGTCCGGGGGCTCGCGACGTGCGGCGGGATGGCGTCCCCGAACTCGACGACGCCGCGGCGCGTGACTGCGTCCACGGTCGCTTCGATCTCCTCGGCGTCGGTCCCAGGTGGGATGCGGAACTGGCAGTCGACCGTCGCCGTCACCGCGTTCCCGCCGGGTTCGGTGCCGGCGTCGACCATCACGGGCTTGACCGTCACGGACTCGAACACGGACGCATCTTCGTGTTCGTCTGCGCCGGGGCCGAGCGGACTCTCGAACGCGTCCTTGACGTCCTCGACCCACGCGGTCGCGTGCTCGACGGCGTTCAGGTCGGGGAGCGAGGAGTGCGCGGCCTCGGTCGCGACCTCGTAGGTCGCGGCGACGAACCCGCGGTACCCGAGCGTGAGCGCGTCCCAGCCCGAGGGTTCGCCGTTCACGACGGCGTCGGGCGCGTCGCGGTCCGCGACGAGGTGGTGTGCGCCGCGACTCGTGGTCTCTTCGCCGACGACGCCGACGAACGACGCGCCGGTCTCGACGGCAGCGACCGCCATCGCCGCCAGCGGCCCCGTCGCGTCCACGCTTCCGCGCCCCCAGAGGACCGCGTCGTCGTCGACGAGCGTCGTCCCGTCCGTCGGGAGCGTCGCGTCGTCGCTCTCCGCGGTCGTGGCGACATCGGCGTCGTTCGCGACTGCTTCCGCGTCGTTCGCGACCGTCTCTGCGTCGGTGAGCGTCGCGTCGGCGTCCGTGATGCACGTCGGGACGTCGCCGGGGACGGTGTCGACGTGGCTCGTGAGGAGCACCCAGTCGTTCGCGGGCGCGCGGACGTTCCCGACGTCGTCTAGCCAGACCTCGCGGTCGTGGGACTCGAAGAACGCCGCGAGGCGTTCCGCGGCCGCCACCTCCTCGCCCGAGGGCGACGGGGTGGCGACGAGGTCAGCGACGAGTTCGCGCGCTTCCGCCGTGGAGACGTCGTTCGTCGCCTCGTCCACGGCGTCGGTGGGCGTTCCCGTCGCGCCGGTCGCGTTCGCGTCCGTCATCACGCCGACACCTCCGCGAGGACGTCCCCGAGCGCGTCGACGACGGCGTCGGCGTGCTCTGTCGTCGCGGAGAGCGGCGGGAGCAAGCGAACGACCGTGCGGCCCGCGGGCAGCGCGAGCACCTTGTGCTCGATGGCGAGGCCCTTCAGGAGGCGGTTCGCGCCGCGCTTCACCTCGACGCCGACCATGAGGCCCTCGCCGCGGACGTCCCGCACGGGGAGCTCTGATAGTTCGGACTGGAGGTGTGCGCCGACCTCGCTCGCGTTCGCGGCGAGGCCCTCGCCCTCGACGACGTCGAGCGTCGCGGTCGCCGCGGCGGCGACGAGGGGGTTCCCGGAGAACGTCGACCCGTGCGAGGCGGCGCCCTCGGCGACCCAGTCCGCGCAGACGGTCGCGCCGAGCGGGAGGCCGCTCGCGAGCCCCTTCGCCGCCGTCAGGATGTCGGGGGTGACGTCGCGCGATTGGCACGCCCAGTGCGTGCCCGTGCGGCCGACGCCCGTCTGGATCTCGTCCAGGACGAGCGCCGCGCCCGCGTCGTCCGTCAGGTCCTGGGCCGCCTGCAGGTAGCCCTCCGGTGCGGGATGCACGCCGCCCTCGCCCTGGACGGGTTCGAGGACGACGGCGGCGGTCTCGTCGTCCACTGCTTCGGCCAGGGCGTCTTCGTCGCCGTAGTCGACGAACTCGACGCCCGGCATCACGGGCTCGTACGGCGCCTTGTACTTCGCCTTCCACGTCGCCGCGAGCGCGCCCATCGTGCGGCCGTGGAACGCGCGCTTCGCGGCGACGATCTTCTCGCGGCCGGTCGCCGAGCGCGCGAACTTCAGCGCCGCCTCGTTCGCTTCGGTACCGGAATTGCAGAGCCAGACGTTGTCCAGGCCGTCGGGCGCGAACGCCGCGAGACGCTCGTAGAGCACGTCGCGCTGGGCGTTCCCGTAGCTCGCCTGCGCGTACAGCAACTCGCCGGCCTGCGAACGGACGGCGTCGACGACCTCGGGGTGGCAGTGCCCGGCGGGCGTGCACGCGTAACTCGCGCCGAAGTCGAGGTACTCGGTGCCCGCGTCGTCGTAGACGTGGACGTCCTCGCCGCGCTCGATGCTGATCGGCTTCTCGCTGAACACGAAGCCGCTCACTGCGCCGACACCTCCGCTTCGGAATCGTCTCCCGACTGCAGTGCACCGGGCAGGATCGTCGTCGCGTCGCCGTCGAGCGCGCTCGTCACCGGGGCGTCGGCGTTCGCGCTCGCCACCGCGACGCTCGCCGCGCCGCCGTCGAGCGCCTCCTCGGCGGCCATGACCTTCTTCGTCATGAACCCCTCCGCGGCCGACTGGAGGTCGTTCCACCCTTCGGGTGTCACGACCCTGTCGATGCGCGTGCTCGCGTCCTCGGGGTCCGCGTAGACGCCCGCGACGTCCGTGAGCACGACGAGCTCCGCCCCGAGTGTGCCCGCGATGGCGGCGGCCGCGCGGTCGGCGTCCGCGTTCACGGGAACCAGTTCGGCGCCGTCGTCGGCGACGGCGTCGTCGACGCTCGCCGCACCGTCCACGCCGAGCATCGGGACCGTGACGACGGGCGTGCGCCCGGCGTCGAACAGCGCCTCCAGGAGGGCCGCGTCGACCGACTCGATCTTCCCGGAGTGGTCGCCGCGCTTGATCTTCTTCTTGCCGTCTTCGAGGACTCTGACCGCAGATTTGCGGGGCCCGGTCAGGAGGCCGCCGTCGACGCCGGAGAGGCCGACCGCGTCCACGCCCTCGTTCAGGAGGCCAGCGGTCAGGTCCGTGTTGAGCTTCCCGGGCAGCACCATCTCGAAGACCTCCATCGTGCGTTCGTCCGTGAACCGCCCGACGACGCCGCCGGGCGTCTCGACGTACTCGGGCTCCTCGCCGAGGTCCTCGAGCGTCTCGTCGACCGCCGTCGAGCCGCCGTGGACGACGACGACCCGCTCTCCACTGGCGACCAGTTCCGCCACGTCCGCGAGCGCACCGTCGGGATCGACCGCGCGAGCGCCGCCGATCTTCACGACGACGGTCACGCCGACCACCTCGTCGCGGTCGTCATCGAGCGCGTCATCTCAGGGACTCCCCACGGGGTGCAGGCCCGCGAACTCGAGGCCGGCGGTCTCCTCGAACCCGAGCGCGACGTTCGCCGCGTGCACGGCCTGTCCCGCCGACCCCTTCGTGACGTTGTCGATCGCGGAGAACACGACGACGCGCTCGTTCGACGGGTCGAGCTCGAACCCGACCTCGGCGTGGTTCGTGCCCGCGACCGCCTTCGGCTCCGGGTAGCGATAGGTGCTGGAGCCGCCGGCCTGCAGGCGCACGAACGGTTCGTCCTCGTACTCGCCGCGGTACGCCGACCAGAGGTCGCCGTTGGAAACCGGGCTGTCCGGGAACACGTGACAGGTCGCGCTCGCACCGCGGACCATGTCGACGGCGTGGCACGTGAACGATACTGACTGCCCCAACCACTGCTCGATCTCGGCCTCGTGGCGGTGCCCGGTGGGCGCGTACGGACGCACGACGCCCGAGCGCTCCGCGTGGCTCGAGGCCTTGCCGCCGCCGGCGCCGCCCTCGCTCGACCCGACCTTCACGTCGACGACGACCTCGGCGTCGTCGAGCACGCCGGCTTCCGCCAGGGGATAGAGGCCGAGGATGGTCGCGGTCGCGTTGCAGCCACCGCTCGCGATGACGTCCGCGCCCGCGAGGTTCTCGCGGTTGACTTCGGGGAGCGCGTACTCGGCGTCCGCGAGGAGTTCGGGACGCGAGTGGCCGTCGTACCACTCGTCGTACTGCGCTTCGGTGTCGAGCCGGAAGTCCGCCGACAGGTCGACGACGAGGTCCGCGGCGTCCTGGTACGCGTCGATGTGCTCCATCGTGACGCCGTGCGGCGTCGCCGTGAACAGCACGTCCACGCTCTCGAGGTCGCCGGGCTCGCTGAACCGGAGGTCGGTCCCGCGAAGCGGCGGGTGGACGCTCCCCACGGACTTCCCGGCGTACTCGCGGCTCGTCGCCTGCGCGAGCTCGAACTCGGGGTGGCCCGCGAGGATGCGCAGGAGTTCGCCGCCCGCGAACCCGCTCGCGCCGACGATGCTCGCCGACACCGCCTCCGCGTCGACGTCCACGTCGCCGGTGGGCGTGGCTGCCATCAGCAACGCACCTCCATCGGTGCAGTCAGTTCCGCGGCCATCAGTCCGACACCTCCGCCATCGCTTCCTCGGCGTCGGCGTCGTCCTCCGCGTCGGCTTCGACGGCGTCGACCTTCGCCTCCAGCCAGTCGACGACCTTCGCGGGCACGTCGACGTCGACGGTCTCGTTCAGCGCCTTGAACTCGACGGTGTGGTTGACCTCGTGGACGGTGTACGACCAGTCGGTCGCGTCGCCGTCGGTCTCCATGAGGTCCACTCCCAGGAGGCCGCCGCCGACGGCGTCGCTCGCCATTTGCACGAGCTCCTCGGCTTCGTCGTCGAGCTCGAACGCTTCGGTGTCGGCGCCCTTCGCGGCGTTCGTCAACCAGTGGTCGCCCGAGCGCACCATCGCGGCGATCGGCTCGCCGTCGACCGCCAGGACGCGGACGTCGCGGCCGGGCTTCTCGACGAACTCCTGGACGTAGAACACCTTGTGCTCGTAGTGCCCGAGCGTCGCCTTGTGCTCGAGGATGGCCTCGGCGGCGCTCTTCGAGTCGATCTTCGCCATCAACCTGCCCCACGAGCCCATGACGGGCTTGAGGACGCAGGGGTAGCCGAACTCCTCGATGGTCTCCATCGCCGCGTCGGTCGTGAACGACGTCTCCGTCCGCGGCGTGGGGACGCCGGCGGCGGCGAGCGCGAGCGAGTTCTCGACCTTGTCCGCGCACGTCTCCGCGGTATCAGCCGAGTTCACGACGGGGACGCCGTACTGCTCGCAGAACTTCGTCGCGTACAGGCTCCGCGAGGTCGCCATGCAGCGGTCGACGACGACGTCCAGTCCCGCGAACGCCTCGGGGGGTTCCTGGAGGTCGAAGCGCTGCTTGCGGACGTCGATCTTCGTGACGTCGTGCCCGCGCTCGCGCAGCTCCGAGAGCAGGAGTTTCTCGTCCTGGCGGATGCGCGAGTAGAGGACGCCGACGTTCACGTCGTCCACCTCGATGCTGTCGTCGTCATCGTCGTGGTAATCTTGGTGACTGTCGTCTGCACGCTCACTCCCCCCAGTCCTCTTCCAGCTCGGGGGCCTTCTCGAGGACCGGCGGGGAGACGTCTATCACTTCGAGCTCTGCGCCACAGGTCGTGCAGTCGACGATCTCTCCGGCTTCCGCGTCGTCGTGCAGCGCCACGTCGGCGCCGCACTCGGTGCATGTCGTCATCGTACACGGTACTCCCGGCGGGAGGAACATAAACCTTCCGAACTTACCAAATAACTTAGATTAAACAGAGTCCACTCTAGGCGCACTGAGAAAGCAAAATCCGCCGTCGAATCTGAAACCCATATCAGATTACTGTGAATAGTCGCCCCGTGGTGGGGCTGGTGGCAGTCGGCCTCGCACGCCTCGCGGTCCGATCGCCTCCCCATCAGGCGCAATCGCCGCCTCAAACATACGTCGACACCTCGTCCTGGAGCGTCTCGTGAGCCAGTTCGAGCGCGTCGCGCTTGGCCGCGACCGCCGACTCGTCGCCCGACAGCGCGTCTGCCGCGGACGCGACCTGCGACGCCACCGCGTCGGGCGCGGGCCCGCCGACCGAGTCGCGCATCGCGACGTTCGCCGCCGGATCGAGCGCGTCCGCGACCCTCGCCGCGTCCACGAACGACTCCATCGGCTCGCCGAGCACGTCCGCGACCGCAGCAGCGATCGTCTCGACCGACGGTGCGTCGCCGTCAGCCGAACCGCCAGCTCCGTCCGCATCGTCCGCGGCCGTCGAGCGTTCGCTCGCCGTCGCGACGACCTCGTGGGCCTGCCTGAAGGGGACGCCCGCCATCGCGAGCACGTCCGCGACCGCCGTCGCCGTCGCGAACCCCTCGCCGGCCGCCTCGGCGAGCGCGTCGCTCGGCCAGTCGGCGGTCGCGACCGCGCCCGCCGCGACCTCGGTCGCCTCCGTCACCGCATCGACCGCACTCCAGACGTGCGGCGTCGCACGCTGGAGGTCGCGGTTGTACGCGCGCGGCAGGCCCTTCAGCGTCGAGAGCAGGCCGTTCAGGCCCGCGCTCGCGTCGCCCGCGGTCGCGCGAACGAGCTCGAGCGTGTCCGGGTTCTTCTTCTGGGGCATGATAGAGGACGTCGACGCGTACGCGTCGTCGAGCGCGACGAATCCGCGACTCGAGAATATCACGAGGTCCTCCGCGAGCCCGGACAGGTGCGTGGCGACGTTCGCGAGCGCGCTCGCGACCTCCACGAGGTGGTCGCGCGCGGCGACCGCGTCCGTCGCGTTCGTCACGAGCCCCGAGAATCCGAGCAGCTCTGCGGTCCGCTCGCGGTCCACGTCGAACGGCGTGCCCGCGAACGCCGCCGCCCCCAGCGGGGACTCGTTCACGCGCTCGTACGCGTCGAGCAAGCGGTCGGCGTCGCGAGCGAGCGCGCCAGCGTACGAGAGCGCCCAGTGCCCGACCGTCGTCGGCTGCGCCGACTGCAAGTGGGTGTAACCGGGCATCAGCGTCTCGCCCTCGGCGTCGGCCACCTCGACGAGCGCCGCGCGCGCGTCGTTCACCGCCGCCAGTGCCGCGAGGACGTCCTCGCGGAGGCGATAGCGGATGCACGCCGCCACCTCGTCGTTGCGCGACCTGGCGGTGTGCATCTTCCCGCCAACCGACCCCGCGATCGCGATCACCTTCGACTCGATCGCCTCGTGGACGTCCTCGCCGTCGGGCAGCCCCTGGTGCTCTTCGACCTCCACGACGTTCAGCGCCTGAAGTATCTGGCCCGCCTCGTCGTCGCTCACGACGCCCTGCTCGGCGAGCATCACGACGTGCGCGCGGTCGACCGCCAGGTCCGCCTCGAAGATGCGCTCGTCGCCAGCGAGCGACGACATGAATCCACGGGCGGGGCCGCCGCTGAAGCGCTCGCCGCGGACCGCCGTCCCGCCGTCGGTCGCACCGCGACCGCTCGCCCCGTCGCCGCTCCCGTCGCGACCGGTGCTCCCGTCGTTCCCGACGCCGTCGTCCCCGACGCCGCCGCTCCCGCCGGAGTCGCCAGCGGCCGTGCGGTTGTCGCGGAACTCCGTCATCAGTCGTCGGCCGTGATCGTCGTCTCGTCGGTCGACTCCTCGCTCTCGCTCGTCGTCGACGTCGAGTTCGCCAGGCGGTCCTGGAACCCGTGGTACTTCGCGACGCCCGTCGCGTCGGCCTGCTCGATGCCGTCCACGGTCGACGTGTCGAACGACGCCGCGGACTCCGAGTACACCGCGTGCTCGCTGTCGCGGCCGACCGCGCGCGCCTGGCCGGCGGCGAGCTTCACCGTCACGGTCCCCTCGGTCTTCTCGCTCACGACGTCGAGGAACCCGCCGAGCGCGGCGGAGAGCGGCGAGTGAACGAGGCCCTCGTAGGCCTTCTGGGACCACTCGTCGTCCACGGTCGCCTTGAAGTCGCGCTCGTCCTTCGTCAGGACGAGGCCCTCGAGGGCCTCGTGGGCCGCGTGCAGCACCGACGCCGCCGGGTGCTCGTAGTTCTCGCGAACCTTGAGGCCGAGCATGCGGTCCTCCATCATGTCCGTGCGGCCGACGCCGTACGCGCCCGCGAGCGCGTTCAGGAACTCGATGGTCGCGACCGGCTCGCCCGACGCGACCGCCGTCGTCGCCTCGTCCGCGTCCCCGGCCTCGGTCACCGCCTCGGCGGCGGTCTCCTGGACGGATTCGGGGCCCTCGAGGACGGAGACGCCCGTCGGGAGGCCGTCAGCGAACCCGACCTGGACGAGCGTGGGTTCGGTGACCGTGCCGGGTTCGGTCGTCCAGTCGTAGATCTCCTCTGGCGGGACGTACGCGGGGTCCTCGAGGTCCTTGCCCTCGACGCTACGGCTCCAGAGGTTCGTGTCGATGCTCCAGTCGCCCTCGTTCCCGCCCTCTACGGGGAGGTCGAGTTCGGCGGCGTACGCCTGCTCGAACTCGCGCGTCAGTCCGAGTTCGCGCACGGGCGCGACGACGTCCAGGTCGGTGTCGCGCCACACCGCCTCGAAGCGCAACTGGTCGTTCCCCTTGCCCGTGCAGCCGTGCGCGACCGCGTCCGCGCCGACGTCGGCGGCGACCTCGGCGATCGCTTCCGCGATGACGGGGCGAGCGAGCGCCGTCCCGAGCGGGTATCCCTGGTACGTCGCGTTCGCCGTCACGGACTCGAAGCAGAGGTCCGCGAATTCGTCCTTCGCGTCGACGACGTAGTGCTCGAGGTCGAGCGCCGCCGCGGTCTCCTCGGCCTCCGCGAACTCCTCGGCTGGCTGGCCGACGTCGACCGTGACGCCGACGACCTCGTCGTACCCGTAGAGGTCCTCGAGGAGCGGGACGCAGACCGTCGTGTCGAGGCCGCCCGAGAACGCGAGCGCGACCGTGCCGCCGTCGACTTTCGTTACGTGGGTCGTGTCGAGATTCGCTGCTGCGTAGTCCGAGTCGGTCGTGTGCTGTGCGTCCGTCGTCGCCGCGTCGTCGTGCGTAGTATCGTCGTGTGTCATGCCGTGTCGATGTGGGTGACGGCGGAACCCCCGCCGTCGAACTGGTCGAAGTACGTTGCGCCGCGAGTCGAGGAAGTAGTATGTGTGGCCCTAACGGGCCGGTCGCGGCGTTCGAAGGGACACGGCAGCACCGCTCGCGGAGTCCGCGAACGTAGACGTGCGGTGCTGAACCATCGTACCAACACGTACTGGACACGTACTACTAAAGGTTGCCGGCGCGGCAAGCCTTGGACCCCACGACCGTACGATATCACGTCACACACTACCGCGATTTTGCCGGGTCTTTATATCGTTACGGCGAGCAGACCAGGATATGCTCGAAAACCGAGGCGGCATCGACGTCGAGGACCTGCTCAAGATCGTCCTCCTGCTCGTCGTCGTCTGGATCGTGCTCGAGGTCGTCGGGATGATCATCGGCACCATCGGGTGGCTGCTCGGGCCGCTCCAGCCCATCCTCGGACTCGTCATCCTCGTCCTCATCGTCCTCTGGCTCCTCGACCGCCTGTAGGCCCACGCCCGAGCGACGCGGCCTCGCTGGGCCGCGGACGTCCGTAGCCCCACGACCGGGCGACGCGGAACCGCACGACATTAGGTCGAGCCAGTCCACGCACCGAACGTGTACAGCCTGAACGTCCCCGTTCCGGGACGCGTTCGCCGGCTCGCGAGCGACCTCCATCCCCATCTCGTCGACTTCGCGACGTACCCCAGCGACCACACGCTCCTCGCGAAGCGCCTCGACGCCAGCACGCCCAGCGACCGCCACCGCGTCCAGCGCCAGGTTCGGGACGCCCTCGCCGGCATGCCGCCGTTCGCCGTCCGCGTCACCGGCATCGACTACTTCGAGGACCCGACCTCCGGCACCGGCCCCGTCGTCTACCTCGCCGTCGAATCACCCGGTCTGCGGGAGGTCCACGACCGCCTCGTCGACGCACTCGGGAGCATCGACGGCCTCGGCGGCGACGACTACGTCCCGCACGTCACGATCGCCCGCGACGGCCCGATGGCGGCCGCCGACGCCGCTGCCGACGTCGACGTCGACCCGATCGAGTGGACCGTCGACCGCCTCCAGTTCTACGACGCACACCTCGAAGAACCCGCGGGGGAGATACGACTCCCCGCGTAGTCGCCGAGAACGAGCCCCGGCGCGACGACGGACGCGATCTCGACGGATGGGAACTACCGAAAACGAAATACGAGCGGTGGCCATTAACTCCACATCGTGCTGCGCTCCCTCCCCGGAGAAACCCTCGTGTTCGGGCTCTACGTCGCGGTCTTCGCCGTCGCGAGCGTCGCGTGCGTCGCGAGCAGCCGCCGGCTCCGCGCCGTCGACGACGCCGACACGCGACGCGGCCTCCGCGCCCTCCTCCTCACCAGCGGCGGCTGGGCGGCCGCCAACGCCGCCTTCCTCGCGCTCCCGACGCTCTCCCTCAAGCTCGCCGCGTACACCGTCGGCCTCGTCCTCGGGTTCGCGACCGTCGGAGCGTGGCTGTACTTCTGCTCCGCGTACACCGGCCGCGCCTACCACCGCAACCCGACGTACCGGCGCGTCGCCGTCTTCGTCTTCGTCGTCGTCGTCGCCGTGAAGGTCACGAACCCACTCCACGCCGGCTACTTCACCACGACGACCGTCGCGACGCCGTTCCCGCACGTCGCCGTCGCCAGCGGCACCCTCCACTGGGTCGCGATGGGGCTGTCGTACGCGCTCGCGTTCGTCGGCTACTTCATGCTCCTCGACCGCTTCACCGAAGTCGACATGGACACGCGCGCGCTCTCCGCGCTCCTCGCCGCCACCGCACTCCCCGTCGTCCTCGACGTCGCCGCCGTCACCACTCCCGTCCTCGTTGAGATCGGGTACGAACCCATCGGCGTCGCCGTCTTCGCCGTCGGCGTCGCGTACGCGTACATCGAGAAGTTCGAGGCCGTCAGGTTCGCCGCCGAACGCGACGTCCCCACCATCGCACTCGACCGCGACGGCCGCGTCCGGGACGCCAACCGCGCCGCCACCACGTACTTCCCCGCCCTCGAGAGCGCACGCGGCGACCCCCTCGACGCCGTCCTCCCCGAGGTCGCCGCCCGAATCGACGCCGGCGAAGACGACGTCGTCTCCGTCGACGTCGACGGCAGCACCCGACACTACCGCGTCACCGCGACCCCCTACGGGACGGGCGGCGCCGGCACCGGGCACGCCGTCGTCCTGACAGACGTGACCGACCGCGAACGCTACCGGCGCGAACTCGAACGACAGAACGCGCGCCTCGAATCCTTCGCCAGCGTCGTCAGCCACGACCTCCGCAACCCCCTCAACGTCGCCCAGGGCGAACTCGAACTCCTCCGCGACCGACTCGCCGACGGCGCCGTCGACGAGGCAGACGCCGTCGACGGCCTCGACGGCATCGAGACGGCTCTCGACCGCATGAACGCCCTCATCGACGAGATCCTCGCGCTCGCCCGCAACGGCGACCCCGTCGAGGACCCCGTCGACGTCCACCTCTCGACGCTCGCGACCGACTGCTGGCGGTTCGTCGACACCGGCAACGCCGAACTCGTCGTCGCCGACGACCTCGCGTTCGCAGGCGACCCAGACCGCCTCAAGCGACTGTTCGAGAACCTCATCCGGAACGCCTGCGACCACGCCGGCGACGACGTCACCCTCACCATCGGGACGCTCGCCGACGGGTTCTACGTCGAAGACGACGGCCCCGGCATCCCCGAATCCGACCGCGAGACCGTCTTCGAACCCGGATACACGACCGACGCCGACGGCACCGGCTTCGGGCTCGCCATCGTCGCCGAAATCGCCGACGCCCACGGCTGGACCGTCACCGCAACCGAGAGCGCCGACGGCGGCGCCCGCTTCGAGTTCACCGGCGTCCACGTCGTCGCAACCGAAACCGAACGCGCGACCACCCCGCCCGACAGGACCACCCCCGACCTCACGACCGACAGCCCGCCACGCTAACGAACCCCTCTCGCCGACAACGCCGCTGGCCGACCGCACCACTCGCTCCGCTCCGCACTCGCGGACTCGCCGGCGCAAAACGTGGGCGAAAAGCCGACCGTCGAACGCTCAGGGCGCTGGTGGCCCCGAATCGCCGTACGCGTCCATGTCCTGGTGAGACCACCTTTTGTCGCCGGCGTCGCCGCTCGCTTCGCTCGCGGTCTCGCCGGCGCAAAACGTGGGCGGAAAGCCGACCGTCGAACGCTCAGGGCGCTGGCGGCCCCGAATCGCCGTACGCGTCCATGTCTTGGTAAAAGTTCAGCATCGCGAACTTGAGTTTCGTCGGGCCGATGTCGACCATCTCCTCGCGCTCGTGGCCGGGGAACGTGTCGTGGACGCTGTACTTCCCCATCTCCTGCTCGCTCCGGGCCGTGTAGCGCTCGTCCATGAGGACGCGCACGCCGAAGTCCTCCGGCGACCGGATGACGCGCCCGAGCGCCTGCCGGGTCTTCCGGACCGTCGGAATCTCCACCGCGTACCGCCAGCCGTCCTGTTCGGGGTCGCGGTCGCCGAACTCCTCGCCGTACGCGCGCTGGACCGCCTCCGCGCGGTCGTCCAGGTGCGGGTAGGGGACGCCGACGACCACGACGGACCGCGCGTCGTCGCCGTCGAAACTCACGCCCTCCGCCAAGGTACCCCACAGCGACGTCAGGAGGACCGCGTCGTCGTCGCTCGTGAACGCAGCGCGCGCGTCCTCCGCGCTCACGCCCGCCTCGTCCAGATACACCGTCGAATCCACGTCCGGATCCTGACGGAGGCGCGTCGCGTACCGCTTCGCCTCCGCGTAGTTCGGGAAGAACGCCAGCGTGTTCCCCGGCGTGAACCGCACCACGTCCGCGAGCGTCTCCCCGTAACGCTCCTGGACCGCCGCCTCGTCGCGCTTGCTCGCGAACAACGCCGGCGTCCCAACCGCGAACGTCCGGCGGCGCTCCGCGGGGAACGCCAGCCCGTACTCCATCTCCACCGGATTCTGTAACCCCAGGACCTCGCCGGCAATCCCGAACGGCTGGAGGGTCGCGCTCATCAGGACGTTCGCGTGCGTCTCCTGGAACAACTCGCTCGTCACCTCCTGGGGAATGCACGTGTACAACTCCACGCGCCCGTACACGTCGTCGGTCCCCTGGTCGCGACGCACCGCCGCGACCGGGTACTTCCCCTGGTCCGTCGACTCCTGCATCCACGACCCCACGAACCGCGCCGCCGCGAGCGTCTGGCAGTCCTGGCGCGTCGTCGCCTCCCCGCGCTTGTACGCCTCCTCGTACCGCTCGTCTAACTCCTGCCCGAGCTGGACCGCCGCCTCCAGGTCCTGCTGGTAGCCCTGACCCGTGTATCCCTGGAGGAAGGATAGCGTGAGGTCGTCGCGGCCGTCCTCGCTCGCGATCGTGACGTCGTGCCAGTCCTCGCCGACGCGCTCGCGCTCCCCGAACGCCAGCCCGTCCTCGTACGTCTCCACGAGCGCATCCCGGAACGCCCCCAGGACGTTCGCCGCCCGATCGGCGCGCGCGTCGTCCTCCTCCTCGAGCTCGCCAAGCGCGCTATCCAGGGACTGCTCGGTCAACGTCCGCGTCGCGTGGTCGCGCGCCGCATCCTCCACGTTGTGCGCCTCGTCGAACACCGTGATGACCTCCGAGGGGTCCCGGCCGAGCCACCGGAAGAACTGCTCGCGGATCATCGGGTCCAGAAGGTGATGGTAGTTCGCGACGACGAGGTCCACGCCCTCGATGCCCTCCTTCAGGAGCTCGTACCCGCAAAAGCCCTGCGAGCCCGCCTGCTCGAAGATCTCCTCGGGCGTCCGCACGTCGTCGAACAGCCACTCGTAGAAGCCGTCCGTGTCAGCAGTCAGGTTCTGGAGGTAGTGATCGCAGACGTTCGCGTCGTCGACGTCCTCGATCGCGCCCTGCAAGGACTGGATCTCGTTGATGACTGCCGACCGCGCCTCCTGAGCCTCCTGGGCCGCCTGCGAGCCGTCGTCGCCCTCCTTGACTTCCTCCAGCAGCTCCTCCTGGCGCTCCTCGAGCTGCTCGACGTCCTCGCGCTTCTCCACGAGGTCGCGAGACGTATCCCGCAACGCCTGGCACTCCTCGTACCCGACGTCGATGTGGCACATCGACGCCTTCCCCTTGAACACGACCGCGCGGATCGCCTCCTCGCGCGTGATCGCACTCGCCTCCGTGATGAACTGACGCATCTGCTGATGGACGTCCGTCGTGATGACCACCGTCTTCTCCGCCTCCCGCGCGTACTCCAGGGCCGGCACGAGCGCCGAGAGCGTCTTCCCCGTCCCACAGGCTCCCTCGAAGAGGACGTCCTGCCCGCGACTGAGGGCGTTGTAGATGCGGTCCATCGCCTCGCGCTGGTTCGCGTACGGCTCCTCGTAGGGAAAGAAGCGCATGTACGCGTCCGTCTCCGCAGTCACACCCATCGATTGCGCGCAATCAGGCAAAAGGGTTCGCCCGCGCGAGCCGGCGCGGGCGTCGACTCGCGGGCTAGAGGTCCGCGCCGACCGCGTCCGCGACCGAGTCGAACCCGTCGCGTTCGAGCAACTCGAGGAGTCCGCGATTGATCTCTCGCGCGAGCGACGGCCCCTCGTAGACGAGCGCCGTGTACAACTGGACGAGCGACGCGCCCGAACGGATCTTCGCGTACGCGCCCGCGGCGTCCGACACGCCACCGACCCCGACCACGGGGACGTCGGTGCGTTCAGCGACGAACCGCACGAGTCGCGTCGACGCGTCCTCGATGGGTTTGCCCGACAGGCCACCCGTCTCCCTCGCATTCGGACTGGATAGCGACTCGGGACGATCGGTCGTCGTGTTCACCGCGACGACGCCGTCCAGGTCGAACTCGTCGACGAGGTCGAGCGCGTCCTCGACCGCCGGCTCCGGGAGGTCCGGGGAGAGCTTCACGAGGAGCGGACTCGCGCCCGCGTCGACGAGCTCGCGGAAGATCGCCGCCAGCTCGTCCTTGTTCTGGAGGTCCCGGAACCCCTCCGAGTTCGGACACGAGACGTTCACCACGAAGAAGTCCCCGCCTTCGGCGACGCGCTCGTACGTGTACCGGTAGTCCGACGGCGCTTCCGCCATCGACGCCGACTCTGACTTCGCGAGGTTCACGCCCACGGGCACGGCCGCGTCCACGTCCTCGCGGAGGCGACGCCCCACGGCGTCCGCGCCCTCGTTGTTCAACCCCATCCGGTTCACGATCGCCTCGTCCTCGCGCAAGCGGAACATCCGCGGTCGCGGGTTCCCCGGCTGCGCCTCCGCCGTCACCCCACCGACCTCCACGAACCCGAACCCCAGCGACGCGAGTCCCGGAACGACCGTCGCGTTCTTGTCGAACCCCGCAGCCACCCCCACCGGGTTCGGGAACGACTCCCCGAACGCCGTCGTCGCCAGGCGCTCGTCGTCCACGACGAACCGCCGCGCGAGCACGGACGCGACTGGCGTCCCTCCCACCGCGCGCAACCCCCCGTGAACCAGTCCGTGTGCCGTCTCCGCCGGCAGCGAGAACAACAGCGGTCGCGCCACGTCGTACACGCTCATTACCTGATACGCCACGCTCCGCGCCGATAAACGTCTCGGGAACTGACCGCAGGAGCATACGACGGCCGGCAGGTCGTCGTTTCCGGTTGGGAGTGACCGCAGGAGCATCCGGCGGCGTCTGGGCCGCCGGTTCTCGTGGAGGCGTCACCGGTTCGTGCCGTCAGGGGTGGCGTGGTGCCGTGGCTCGGCGATGGTCGGGTCGGGAAGCGATCTGGCCCGTATGGGGCAGGGCCGTGGGATGGTACGCTAGAACTCGTGTTCGACTTCGTCCTGGTCGGCCTTCTGGATGATTATCTTCCCGTCGCGCACGCGGACGAACACCTCGTCCCCGATATCCATGCCCGCGACCGCCAGTTCGTCCTCGTGGAGGTTGATGTGGACGTTGTGGTACTCGCCGTTCTCGTCTTTCGCGCCACTCGGACTCAGCTTCTTTTTCCGTACCATCGCCGAGGTCTAGTTCGAGTGTTCGCTACAGCACCTACTTAAGTGTTTTCTACACGCAGAGGGCGTCGGGGCGGCGCGCGCGAGCGACTGAGACGGCTTCGACCCCCCGAACTCGGTCGCTCGAACCCCTCGATTACCCCTCCCTTTATCAATGGCGCCGTCGCCGTCCCTCGGTTTCGGGGATATCTTTATGGTGGGTCGTGTGCTCCATTCGCATGGAGCGAAATCATGGTACGTGAAGATGGCAAGCGCAATTTCGCGCTCCGAAACCAGAGTGGCGAGGAAACCAGCGTGTTCTCCGGGAACACGCCACGACAGGCAGCACTGAAGGCGGCGCGGCGACTCGAACCCGCACAGGGCGAATCGAACGCCGACAAGACCGAACTCCGCCTCCGCGAGAAAGGCACCGACAAAGTCCACATCTACGACGGCTGGGCCTGGAACGAGCAAGCCCCCGACGACAAGCCCGACTGGATGCCCAACGAGATCACGGAGGCGAACGTCTCGAAGAAGCGCATCGAGCACCTCGAAGAATAACCCCCACCGCGCTTCTCGACCGACATACGTAACACCCACCAGGGCGAACCTCGCCACCGCGCGGGCACCACCCGACCCGACCACCCGCACCACGCGAGGAATGACTGGTCGGCCTCCACCCGCGCGACACCACGTCCCACCAGCGACGGCCGAGTCACCACCGTCCCCACGCCTCCCAGCCACGCCAACTGGCACCGGTTCGCGCGAACCATCCCAGGGCCAGCATCGCGCTCCCACACGCCACGCACGCGACGATACCCTTCACTCCCACAACGCGACGACCACCACGTACACGCGACAGTCCCATCCCTGGGCCATCACGACGCAAGTCACCACAGTAGTCCTTCACCTCATCCGGCACCACGATCCTCGATAGAGTCTTCATTACGCGTACGCGCGACCCGGAACCCGTGCGAAACCGCACCACGTGAACGCGATACCAATGGCTGGACGGAACGACGGCCTTAAATGTATCACCCCCATCGGTATGGATGCGAACAAGGTGGCGCACGACGCCACCCCCTCCGGCCGCGATCCGGCACGGAGGCAGGAACGCCCCGATTCACACACGGGACGACGACGGAACGACGCCCTTAAGTAAAACAGGCAACTTCGTCGTGATGTGAACGCCCCGCCGGAACGACCTCCGGCGTCGGGCGACTCCGACGCCCTTAAGTGAATACGGGGATTCGGATACAATCCACACAGCACAACGCGATTCGGGGTGCGTTCAACTCGTACCCCAATCCCGGACGTGTTCGGCGAATACCACTCGCCGAACGGGGACATTCCGAAGGGCTTATGCCCTTGCTCGGAATATAACCAAGTCCGGAAGGAAATGAGGATTCCGCCCCTGCGGTCCGCCGTCAAGACGGGATCTGATGTTAGCCCTGGTAGTTCGGTGACGCCCGATCGGCCGACTCGATCTGGATCACCGAACTCGGACCACGCAATGCAATAGATGGAACACACCCATTCGGGTGTGTCCCGCCATACCCCCCGAGCCTTGAGCTCGGGACCATTCCGGTTGATCCTGCCGGAGGCCATTGCTATCGGAGTTCGATTTAGCCATGCTAGTCGCACGGGTTTAGACCCGTGGCAGATAGCTCAGTGACACGTGGCCAAACTACCCTATGGATCAGAACAACCTCGGGAAACTGAGGCTAATTCTGAATAAGGCTCCCTGCCTGGAATGGCTTGAGCTGG